>CAMBOW010000052.1 GCA_945869365.1 Flavobacterium psychrophilum
GGCTTTAGGTAGAAACCTAAAAGTGGCCTTCATGCCTTGGAAAGGATACAACTTTGAGGATGCGATTGTAATTTCTGAAAAAGTAGTGCGCGACGACATCTTTACGTCTATTCACATTGATGATTATTCGTTAGAAGTTCGTGACACCAAATTAGGAAACGAAGAATTAACCAATGACATTCCAAACGTATCCGAAGAGGCTACCAAAGACTTGGACGAAAACGGAATGATCCGCATTGGAGCCGAGGTAAAACCTGGCGATATTCTAATTGGAAAAATTACGCCAAAAGGCGAATCTGATCCTACACCAGAAGAGAAATTATTGCGTGCCATCTTTGGAGACAAAGCCGGTGATGTAAAAGACGCTTCTTTGAAAGCTTCTCCTTCGTTACATGGAGTAGTATTAGACAAAAAATTATTTGCAAGAGCGGTAAAAGACAAACGCAAACGTTCAAAAGACAAGGACGATTTGGGTACGTTAGAAATGGAATTCGAGACCAAATTTGTAGAATTAAAAGACAAATTAATTGAGAAACTATTTGTAATTGTCAACGGAAAAACTTCTCAAGGCGTTATGAATGATTTGGGTGAAGAAGTATTGCCAAAAGGTAAAAAATACACCCAAAAAATGCTCTATGCAGTAGAAGATTTTGCGCACTTAAGCAAAGGACAATGGGTAGCCGATGATTCGACTAATAAATTGGTTAACGATTTGATTCACAATTACAAAATCAAATTAAACGATTTACAAGGGGCGTTGCGTAGAGAGAAATTCACCATTACGGTGGGTGACGAATTGCCAGCCGGAATCTTGAAATTGGCCAAAGTATACATTGCCAAAAAACGTAAATTGAAAGTGGGTGATAAAATGGCGGGACGTCACGGAAACAAAGGTATTGTTGCCCGTATTGTACGTCACGAAGACATGCCTTTCTTGGAAGACGGAACACCAGTTGATATCGTGTTGAACCCACTTGGGGTACCTTCTCGTATGAACATTGGTCAAATTTACGAGACCGTTTTAGGATGGGCTGGTATGAATTTGGGTAGAAAATATGCTACTCCAATTTTTGACGGTGCTACTTTAGACCAAATCAATGAATTGACCGACGAAGCAGGAATTCCACGTTTCGGACATACTTATTTGTATGACGGAGGAACGGGAGAACGATTCCATCAAGCCGCGACTGTGGGTGTAATTTACATGTTGAAATTAGGACATATGGTTGACGATAAAATGCACGCGCGTTCTATTGGACCATACTCTCTTATTACGCAACAGCCTTTAGGCGGTAAAGCACAATTTGGAGGTCAGCGTTTTGGAGAGATGGAGGTTTGGGCACTTGAAGCCTATGGGGCATCAAGTACGTTGAGAGAAATCTTAACGGTTAAATCGGATGACGTAATTGGTAGAGCCAAAACCTACGAAGCAATTGTGAAAGGGGAAACTATGCCAGAACCAGGTTTGCCAGAATCATTCAACGTGTTAATGCACGAATTGAAAGGTCTAGGACTTGACATTCGTTTAGAGGAATAAATCAGTTTGCTGTTTTTGGTTTTCTATGATCAGTTTTTTTACTGACAACAGAAAACCGGCAACTGACAAATAAAAATCAATTTCAAAATAATTCAATAGTAACGACTATGATGAATAATAGAAATAACAATAAAGATAAAAACCCTATCAAGAGATTTAATAAAATTTCGATAGGTCTTGCTTCGCCCGAGTCCATTTTGGCCGAATCTAGAGGTGAGGTATTAAAACCAGAAACAATTAACTACCGTACCCATAAACCGGAACGTGATGGCTTGTTTTGTGAGCGTATTTTTGGACCTGTAAAGGATTTTGAATGTGCTTGTGGGAAATACAAAAGAATCCGATACAAAGGAATTATTTGTGACCGTTGTGGGGTAGAAGTGACCGAGAAAAAAGTACGTCGTGATCGCGTAGGACACATCAATTTGGTGGTGCCCATTGCGCACATTTGGTATTTCCGTTCCTTGCCCAACAAAATTGGGTACATCTTGGGCTTGCCTTCCAAAAAATTAGACATGATTATTTACTACGAACGATATGTAGTAATTCAGGCAGGTGCTGCTACAAACCCCGAAGGAGAATCCTTGAAGCGTTTGGACTTCTTAACCGAAGAAGAGTACTTGGCGATATTGGATAAATTAGACGAAACACATCCAGGAAATCAATATTTGGATGACAAAGATCCAAATAAATTCATTGCCAAAATGGGTGCTGAATGTATCATGGATTTGTTGGCCCGTATTGACTTAGATGCCCTTTCGTATGAATTGCGTCATTCGGCCAATACCGAAACGTCTAAACAACGTAAAACTGAAGCGCTAAAACGTCTACAAGTTGTAGAGTCGTTCCGCGAATCAAACGTAAACAGAGAAAACCGTCCCGAGTGGATGATCATGAAAGTGGTTCCTGTTATCCCACCAGAATTGCGTCCGTTAGTGCCGCTTGATGGAGGCCGTTTTGCTACTTCTGATTTGAATGATTTATACCGTCGTGTGATTATCCGCAACAACCGTTTGAAACGTTTGATGGAAATCAAAGCACCGGAAGTAATTTTGCGTAACGAAAAACGTATGTTGCAAGAATCAGTTGATTCCTTGTTTGACAATACGCGTAAAGCATCTGCTGTAAAAACAGAATCCAACCGTCCGTTAAAATCATTATCGGATTCCCTAAAAGGAAAACAAGGACGTTTCCGTCAAAACTTGTTAGGAAAACGTGTCGATTATTCGGCTCGTTCGGTAATTGTGGTTGGACCAGAATTAAAATTATTCGAATGCGGTATCCCAAAAGATATGGCTGCCGAATTGTACAAACCTTTTGTGATTCGTAAATTAATCGAAAGAGGAATTGTAAAAACCGTAAAATCGGCCAAAAAAATCATCGATAAAAAAGAGCCTGTAGTATGGGACATCCTTGAAAATGTAATCAAAGGACATCCTATCTTGCTCAACCGTGCGCCTACTTTGCACCGTTTGGGTATCCAAGCTTTCCAGCCTAAATTAATCGAAGGAAAAGCAATCCAATTGCACCCCTTAGTATGTACGGCGTTTAATGCCGATTTTGATGGGGATCAGATGGCGGTTCACTTGCCGTTAGGACCAGAGGCTATTTTGGAAGCGCAATTGTTATTATTGGCTTCGCACAATATCTTGAATCCAGCCAATGGTGCTCCAATCACGGTACCTTCTCAAGACATGGTTTTGGGTCTGTATTACATGACCAAAGAGCGTATCTCCACACCTGAACACAAGATTTTAGGTGAAGGATTAATTTTCTATTCTGCTGAAGAAGTAAATATTGCGTTAAACGAAGGCAAGTTAGAATTGAATGCTCGTGTGAAAATTAGAGCAAAAGATTACAACGACAAAGGCGAATTGGTTTACCAAATCATTCAAACTACTGCAGGACGTGTATTGTTTAATGAAGTAGTACCCGAAGTTGCCGGTTACATCAATGATGTATTGACCAAAAAGAATTTACGTGACATCATTGGACGTGTGTTGAGTGTGACCAATGTGCCAACTACTGCCGCTTTCTTGGACAACATGAAAGACATGGGGTATAAATTTGCCTTCAAAGGTGGATTATCTTTCAGCTTAGGTGATATTATTATTCCGGAGCGCAAAGAAGAATTAATTGCTGATGCCCGTGAGCAAGTAGAAGGTATTTCTGCCAACTACAACATGGGATTGATAACCAACAACGAGCGTTACAACCAAGTAATTGACGTGTGGACATCAACCAATGCGATGCTTACCGAATTGGCGATGAAAAACATTCGCGAAGACCAACAAGGATTCAACTCGGTATACATGATGCTTGATTCTGGAGCACGTGGATCGAAAGAGCAAATCCGTCAGTTAACCGGGATGCGTGGATTGATGGCAAAACCTAAAAAATCGACAGCAGGCGGGGGAGAGATCATCGAAAACCCAATTCTTTCGAACTTTAAAGAAGGTTTATCGATCTTAGAATACTTTATTTCTACGCACGGTGCGCGTAAAGGACTTGCCGATACCGCTTTGAAAACGGCGGATGCAGGATACTTAACCCGTAGATTGCATGATGTATCACAAGATGTTATTGTAAACATTGACGATTGTGGTACGTTACGTGGAATTGAAGTTTCAGCTTTGAAGAAAAACGAAGAGATTGTAGAAACTTTGGGCGAACGCATCCTAGGACGTGTTGCGCTTCAAGATGTAATCAATCCGTTAACTTCAGAGATTGTAGTTCATTCTGGACAACAAATTACCGAAGCCATTGTAAAAGATATCGAAGCTTCCCCAATAGAAAAAGTAGAGGTGCGTTCACCGCTTACTTGTGAAGCCTTGAAAGGAATTTGTGCCAAATGTTACGGCCGAAACTTAGCCACTGGTCGAATGACCCAACGTGGTGAGGCGGTAGGAGTAATTGCCGCACAATCTATTGGAGAGCCAGGTACACAGTTAACATTACGTACATTCCACGTGGGAGGTACAGCAGGAAACATATCTGAGGAATCTAACATTGTGACTCGTTTTGACGGTCGTTTGGAAATCGAAGACTTGAAAACCGTAAAAGGCGAAGACAGCGAAGGAAACGCAGTTGACATTGTAGTTTCTCGTTCTACCGAATTGAAATTGGTTGACGTTAAAACCGGAATTGTATTAAACACACATAATATTCCTTACGGTTCTAGTATCTATGTAAAAGATGCCGATGTAGTGAAAAAAGGGACTACCATCTGTAAATGGGATCCGTATAATGGAGTTATTGTTTCTGAATTTACCGGAAAAATTGCTTACGAAGATTTAGAGCAAGGACAATCGTTCCAAGTAGAGATTGATGAGCAAACTGGTTTCCAAGAAAAAGTAATTTCTGAATCAAGAAGCAAAAAATTAATTCCAACCTTATTGGTATACGGGAAAGACAACGAGTTAATTCGTTCGTACAACTTGCCAGTTGGGGCCCACTTGATGGTAGAAAATGGAGAAAAAATTAAAGCCGGTAAGGTTTTGGTCAAAATTCCACGTCGTTCCTCTAAAGCGGGCGATATTACTGGAGGTCTTCCTAGAATTACCGAGTTGTTAGAGGCTCGTAATCCTTCGAATCCAGCAGTAGTTTCAGAAATTGATGGAGTAGTTTCGTTTGGAAAAATCAAGCGAGGTAACCGCGAAATCATCATCGAGTCTAAATTTGGTGAGGTGAAGAAATACTTGGTTAAATTATCCAGTCAAATCTTAGTACAAGAAAATGACTTTGTACGTGCCGGTGCTCCGTTGTCAGACGGTGCCGTTACGCCAGACGATATCTTACGCATTCAAGGACCAGCAGCTGTTCAACAGTATTTGGTAAATGAAATTCAAGAAGTATACCGTTTACAAGGGGTAAAAATCAATGACAAGCACTTTGAAGTAGTGATTCGTCAGATGATGCGTAAAGTACGCGTTGAAGATCCAGGAGATACCTTGTTCTTAGAAGAGCAGTTAATTCACACCAAAGATTTCATCCTAGAAAACGACAAGTTGTACGGAATGAAAGTGGTAGAAGATGCGGGTGATTCAGAAAACATCAAACCGGGTCAAATTATTTCTCCAAGAGAATTGCGCGATGAGAATTCGTTGTTGAAACGTACTGATAAAAACTTAGTAACAGCGCGTGATGTAGTTACCGCTACAGCTACGCCGGTATTGCAAGGAATTACCAGAGCGTCGTTGCAAACGAAATCATTTATCTCGGCGGCTTCCTTCCAAGAAACGACCAAAGTATTAAACGAAGCTGCAGTAGCAGGAAAAGTAGATTACTTAGAAGGCTTGAAAGAAAACGTAATTGTAGGTCATAGAATCCCAGCCGGAACCGGTATGAGAGAATACGATCACACAATTGTAGGTTCTAAGGATGATTTTAATGAGATGATGGCCAGTAGAGAAGAATACATTTACTAAGATGAGCGATTCAAACATACAACCCGGTCAAATCAACATAGAACTCGATGAGTCAATTGCCGAAGGAATTTATTCCAATTTGGCAATAATTAACCACTCGGCTTCTGAGTTTGTGTTAGATTTTGTGTGCATCATGCCCGGTACGCCCAAAGCAAAAGTGAAGTCACGCATTGTGCTCACGCCACAACATACCAAGCGATTGGTAAAGGCCTTGGCCGAAAATATGCACCGTTTTGAGTCGGCTCACGGAGAAATCAAAGATTCCGAACAGCCGCCCATTCCCTTAAATTTTGGTCCTGCGGGACAAGCATAATAATAAAGCCCTCCAATTGGAGGGCTTTTTGTTTTGTAATAACTATAAAAAAACCTGATTTTTGCAGGTTTTAATTTGGTATATATTATTCTTTTACTTTTTTGGTTTTATATAAATACAATGAAAATAATATGGCTATTAGAATCAACCAAGTTAAGTAACTATTGATTGGCGCATCACCAGGTTCTGTTGGACCATTTTCTACAGTTCCATCTCCAAGAATATCCCCCCCATCGTCCTTAGCGAATAAGATAATATTTGTCAATAACAAATATGTAACCAATCCTAGTTTTATAATTTTTGCTTTCATTTTGATTATATTTTTTCAAAAATAATTTTTTAATTGTTCAAAACCAAATAAAATCGTTAAAAAATCACCATTTTACCGTCCTACTCCATCTCAGAGGTGAAAAAAAGCTGCACCGAAGGGAATTTACTTTGGGTCATTTGGATCGTAAAATCAGAATCGGCAAGGAAAACAAGTTGGTTGTACTTGTCTTTGGCCAAGAATTTTTGCTTGATCCGTTTAAACTCTTTAAATTCTTCGCTTTTTTGGTCTTTGGGTTTCACCCAACAGGCTTTGTGCACCGGGAAATTCTCGTAGGTACATTTGGCGCCATATTCGTGCTCCAATCGGTATTGAATCACTTCGTACTGCAATGCACCTACTGTGCCAATTACTTTTCGGTTATTCAATTCTAGGGTAAACAACTGTGCGACTCCTTCGTCCATCAATTGGTCTACCCCTTTGTCCAATTGTTTGGCCTTGAGTGGGTCAGCGTTATTGATGTAGCGAAAATGCTCCGGAGAAAAACTCGGAATTCCTTTAAAGTTTAGGGCTTCGCCTTCCGAGAGGGTGTCGCCAATTTTAAAGTTGCCCGTATCGTGCAATCCCACAATATCGCCCGGATAGGAAATATCTACAATTTCTTTTTTCTCGGCAAAAAAAGCGTTCGGACTAGAAAACTTTAAGTTTTTATTTTGACGCACATGCAAATACGGTTTGTTGCGCTCAAAGGTGCCCGAAACAATTTTCACAAACGCCAAACGATCGCGGTGTTTGGGGTCCATGTTGGCGTGAATTTTAAATACAAATCCACTCATTTTGGTTTCAGTAGGATCAATCAAGCGGCTTTCGGATTCTTTGGGTCGGGGCGAAGGCGCAATCGCAATAAAGCAATCCAGCAATTCGCGCACGCCAAAATTATTCAAAGCAGAACCAAAAAATACCGGCTGTAGTTTGCCGCTCAAATAGGCTTCGCGGTCAAATTTCGGGTACACTTCGTCTATCAATTCCAGTTCTTCGCGCAATTTTTCGGCCGGTTTAACGCCGATAATTTTTTCCAATTCGGGGCTGTTCACATCTGAGAAGGCAATGGTTTCTTCGATATTTTTTCGGCTGTCACCGCTAAACAAATTGATGTTTTGCTCCCACATGTTGTAAATCCCTTGGAAGTCATATCCCATTCCAATCGGAAAACTCAACGGACTTACCGTGAGCCCTAATTTTTGTTCTACTTCGTCCATCAAATCAAAGGCATCTTTTCCTTCGCGGTCTAATTTGTTGATGAAAACAATGATAGGAATGTTGCGCATGCGGCACACGGCTACTAATTTCTCGGTTTGTTCCTCGACTCCTTTGGCTACATCAATTACCACTATTACGCTGTCTACAGCCGTTAGGGTTCTAAAGGTGTCCTCGGCAAAATCCTTGTGCCCGGGCGTATCGAGTATGTTGATTTTAATGTCTTTGTAATTGAAAGCCAACACCGAAGTAGAAACCGAGATTCCACGTTGGCGTTCGATTTCCATGAAATCGGAGGTGGCTCCTTTTTTTATTTTATTGTTTTTTACGGCTCCTGCTTCTTGAATGGCTCCCCCAAACAACAAAAGTTTTTCGGTCAAGGTAGTTTTTCCTGCATCCGGGTGGGAGATTATGCCAAAAGTGCGGCGGCGTAAAATTTCGTCGATAAAACTCATAAGATGAAAATAATGGTTGGCAAAAATACTATTTTTTCGATGGGTCGAACGTGGTTTTTTGCGCTATTTTTTGCCAATTAATTTTTTGTTAATAGTCCCGCCATTAGTTGTATAATCTAATTGAATTGTTATTTTTGTTCACCCAAATAAAATGATACAATAAAGAGTACAAAATCGTTTAAAATACCTATAAATAATTAAGCAGTCCCATGAAAATGAAACAGTTATTTTTAAGTTTGTTTGTCAGTTTACAACTTGCTTCTTTTGCCCAAACTGCAACCAAAGAAGCCTTATTTACCATTGATTCTAAGCCCTATTACACCGACGAATTTTTGCGGGTGTACAACAAAAATTTAGATTTGGTAAAAGACGAATCCCAAAAAGACCTCACGCAGTACTTGGAGTTGTTCGTGGGGTACAAATTAAAAATTACCAAAGCCAATAAATTAGGACTGCAAAATGGCGAGGCCTATAAAAACGAATTGGCTTCTTACCGCACGCAGCTTTCCAAAAATTATTTAACAGATTCTAAAGTAACCAACGAATTGGTGGTAGAAGGCTACGAACGTTCTAAAAAAGAAATCAAAGCGGCTCATATATTGTTGTTGGTTGATGAAAATGCAGCACCCGCCGATACTTTAGCGGCTTTCAATAAAGCCAATGAGATTAGAGATCGTGCACTTAAAGGCGAAGATTTTGGTCAATTGGCTGCAGAGTTTTCTCAAGACCCATCGGTGAAAGAAAACAAAGGCGATTTGGGTTATTTTTCTTCCTTTCGCATGGTATATGCCTTTGAAACAGCTGCCTTTAAAACTGCAAAAGGCGCTATTTCCAAGCCAGTACGCACTCGTTATGGCTTCCACTTGATCAAAGTAGAAGATGTGCGGGACAATCGCGGTGAGGTGACCGTCGCACACATTATGATTTTAAATCCAAAAGAAGATAAGCCCGAAGATAAAGTGGCTGCCCAATCAAAAATTGACGACATCTACCAAAAATTGCAACAAGGCGAAAAATTTGAAGAATTGGCCAAGCAGTTTTCTGAAGACAAATCATCTTCGTCTAGAGGGGGTGTTTTGGCTCGCTTCGGTTCAGGTCAATTGAGCGCCGAAGAATTTGAAAATACTGCGTTTGCCTTAACGCTAGAAAACCCAATTTCTGCTCCTTTTCAAACCCGTTTTGGCTGGCACATTGTCAAATTAATCGAAAAACATGCGTTGAAATCCTTTGACGAAATGAAAGGCGAGTTAGAAAGCAAAGTAGGCAAAGACGATCGTTCTCGTTTGATTACCAATTCATTAAACGATAAGTTACAAAAGAAATATGCCCCCAAACGCGAGGCCAAATTGTATGCCTTGCTCGTGAAATCGGTTACCGCTGATTTTTATGAAAGCAAATGGGAGCTTCCAACCAATGCAGCATTTGCAGGAAAATTAGTTGGTATTGGCAGCAAAGTGATTAGCGGAAACGACTTTTTAGGCTACTTGAAAGACCAACAAAAAGCGGGCTTAAAAATTAAACCGGTTGCTAGTTTAGTGGATCATTTGTATAAACAATACCTAGAAGAACAATTGAGCAAGTATTACACGGACAACTTGGAACAAGAATTTCCAGAATTTGCCACGGTAATGGAAGAATATCGAGATGGCTTGCTTTTGTTTGATTTGATGGAAAAAGAAATCTGGGAAAAATCGAAAACAGATACGCTTGGTTTGAACTCCTTTTTTGAAACCAGAAAGTTCAATTACCTCTGGAAAAACAGATTGGACGCCTTAGTCGTTTCATCAACCCAAGAAGACGTAATCAAAAAAGCACAAAAAATGCTTAAAAAGGGAATAGGTGCCGAAAAAATAAAAGAGGCATTAAACACCGAAGACAAAGTGGTCGTGATGACCAACTCGGGTACATTTGAAGAAGGAAACGACGCCTTGCCCAAAAACGTAACGTTTCAGGTAGGATTAACAGGAATTACAAAAGAAGGGGAGTATTATTTTATAACGTCTATTTCTAAGGTACTGCCGTCTACACCCAAAACCTTGGCTGAATGTAAAGGAAAAGTGATAAATGATTACCAGCAGTTTTTGGAGCAAAAATGGGTGGATGATTTGAAAGCTGAATTTTCGCTGCAAATAAACCAAGCGGTTTTTGAAGCAGTTAAAAATCAGTTGAAAAAATAATGCAAAAGATAGCGGGCATTTTGCTGCTGTGGTTTGTTTGCGCATCTTGTAGTTTTTTTAAACCTGAAGCCAAAGCCGATGCAATTGCTCGAGTAAACGAAAATTATTTGTATCCAAGTGACATCAAGGGATTGGTGCCCAAAGGGGCTTCGTCAAAAGACAGCGTCACCATCGTACGTGATTTTATTAACCGATGGGCAGCGCAAGAGTTGCTGTATAATGCGGCTGATGTAAATTTAAATAAAGCCAAAAAAGCGGATTTTGATGCCTTGATTAATCAATACAAAATTGATTTATACACCAAGGCCTATTTGGAAGAAATCGTAAAAAGATCGGTTGACACCGTGATTTCTGACGAGGAGTTACAACGGTATTATGCCGCAAATAAAGATAATTTTAGGACCAATGCAGCTTTAGTTCGATTGCGTTACATTCACCTCAGCAAAGACAACCCGAGGTTTGGAAGCATACAAAGCAAGTTTTTTGATTATAAAAAAAAGGATAAAAAATTCTGGGAAACCTATGCCATACAATGCAAGAGTTATGCCTTGAATGATACCGTTTGGGTCGCGATGGATCAGGTGTATGATAAATTGCCTTTTATTACCACAGACAACAAAGACCAGTACATTAGTCCCGGAAAAAAAATACAATATCCCGACGGAAATGACGTGTATTTGGTGAAAATTAGCAATGTAATTGGTAAAAACCAAGTGGGGCCTTTTGATTTTGTGAAGCCTACTTTAAGAGAAGTGATCCTGAACAACAGGAAGTTGGAGTTAATTAAAAAATTTGAAAAAGACATCATCGACGATGCGCTGAAAGACAATAAATATGAAGTATATAAAAAATAATGGGGTTTTAATTGTTGCGCTTTCACTGCTTTGTTCACTAAGCTCGCTGGCTCAAGAAGTGATAATCGATTCGGTAAAAGCGGGATCAGTTTCGGCAACGATGCGCAAAAAAGTAGACGGTGTAATTGCAACGATTGGCGACTACAATATATTGGATTCTGATATAGACAAGACCTTTTTGGAACTCACCAGCCAAGGCAATTCGATTAAAGACTTGAGTCGTTGCCAAATGTTGGGCAAACTGATGGAAGAAAAACTCTATGCCCACCAAGCTATCCAAGATAGTATTGTGGTGACCGATGAAGAGGTAAAATCCAAAATGGAGGAACAACTAACCTACATGATAGAGCAATTGGGCTCCATGGAAAAAGTGGTGAGCTACTTCAAAAAATCAACCGAAGAAGATTTCAGAACCGATTTGTTTGAAATCATCAAAATAAACAAACTCACTTCGTCTATGCAAAAGAAAATTGTGGATGAGGTGGAAATTACGCCCGAGGAAGTGCGCAACTTTTTCAAAAAAATACCAGAAACTGAATTGCCCGTATTTGGCGCCGAACTCGAAGTGTCTCAAATTGTAGTGCAGCCCAAAGTTTCGGATGCCGACAAACAAAAAGTGATTGCACGTCTCAAGGAATTTAAAAGTGAAGTGCAGGCGGGTTCCAGTTTTTCGACTAAAGCCGTATTGTATTCACAAGATCCGGGCTCCAGTTCCAACGGGGGTTATTACAAGATGAACAAAAAAACGCCATTTGTCAAAGAATTCAAAGATGTGGCGTTTAGCTTGGGCGAAGGAGAAATTTCAGAACCTTTTGAAACCGATTTTGGATTTCACATTATTTATGTAGAAAAAATCAGAGGACAAGAAATTGAGTTGCGCCATATTTTATTGGTGCCTTCTATAACCGATCAAGCGTTAAAAGATGCTAAAGAACGCATCTTGCAAATCAAAAAGAAAATTGAAGACAAAGCCATATCATTTGCCGATGCCGCCCGTGCCGAATCAGACGAAAAAGAAACCAAAGCCAATGGTGGGGTGTTGATTAATCCCAAAACACAAGACACCCATTTTGAATTGACCAAAATGGATCCGGCGTTTTACTCGCAAGTGTCTAATTTGAAAGAAGGTGAGATTTCGGTTCCGTTGATTGATGCCGATCAATCGGGTAAGAAAAAATATAAAATTGTGATGGTGACCAACCGCATCAATGAGCATCCCGCCGATTACGCCAAAGATTACCTTAAAATTAAAGACTTGGCCTTGAAGGAAAAACAAATCAATGCCATTGCCAAATGGTCTGAAGAGAAAATAAAAGAAACCTACATTAAGATTAATGGCGAATACCGCGACTGCGCGTTCACCAACAATTGGTTAAAAAAATAATACACTAAACGAAACTACCATGTCTGACGTAGCCGCGATTCAAAATTTAGTAGAAAAACGATTGGCACTCAAAGCCGAAATTGCCAAAGTAATTGTGGGGCAAGATGAGGTAGTTGATCAGATTTTATTGAGTGTATTTTCGGGCGGACATGCCTTGTTGGTTGGGGTGCCTGGATTGGCCAAAACCTTGATGGTAAACACCATAGCCCAAGCACTGGGATTGCAATTTAAGCGCATTCAGTTTACACCCGATTTAATGCCGTCAGATATTTTAGGAAGTGAAATATTAGACGAAAATCGTCAGTTTAAATTTATAAAAGGGCCTATATTTTCCAATATTATCTTGGCCGATGAGATCAATCGTACGCCACCCAAAACCCAAGCCGCTTTATTGGAAGCCATGCAAGAACGTGCCGTTACGATTGCCGGACACAATTACAAATTGGATTTGCCCTATTTTGTGTTGGCTACCCAAAACCCGATTGAGCAAGAAGGAACCTATCCGTTGCCCGAAGCACAATTGGATCGTTTTATGTTTTCGATTAAATTGGATTACCCCTCCTTTGCCGAAGAAGTTGCGGTGGTAAAAAGCACCACGTCCGATTATAAAGCCACCATCAATCCCTTGTTTGAAGCACAAGAGATTATCGATTTTCAGCACCTCATTCGCCGAGTTCCAGTAGCCGATAATGTAATTGAATATGCGGTTACTTTAGTAAGTAAAACACGTCCAGACAATGCATTGGCAAACGAGTTTGTGAAAACGTATATCGATTGGGGAGCAGGACCTCGTGCTTCTCAAAACTTAATTTTAGCCGCCAAGGCCAATGCAGCTTTTACAGG
>CAMBOW010000053.1 GCA_945869365.1 Flavobacterium psychrophilum
TAATTACTAATCACTGATTACTAATCACTTAAAATTTAAGGTGGTTATTGCGGCGGGGCTCACCTCTTCCCATTCCGAACAGAGAAGTTAAGCCCGCCTGCGCAGATGGTACTGCAATTTGTGGGAGAGTATGTCGTCGCCTTTTTTTATGGAAAGCCTGTCTGAAAAGACAGGCTTTCTTATTTTATACCTGAAGCCCACTGGGCTTCCTCCTCTTACTATCAAATGCCGCCTTTTTTTATGAAAACCCCAATCTGAAAAGATTGGGGTTTTTTGTTTTACGTAATAATAATTTTTTATAGTCATTGAGAGAAGAAATGACGCAGCAATTTGATTGGTTTTTTATGTATTTATTGAATTTCTATTTAACTATTTTGCACTAGTGCAAAAATGAGTAGTCTGGATTACTGCGTGATCCAGATTGGGGGGAAGTTGCTCAAAAACCTTTCCATTTTTTTCAAAAAATGAGAAGGTTTTTTTATACCCAAACCCTTCAAGCAAGCTTGGGGTTTGGGCGTAAAAAAAACCTCCCAGCAAAGCTGAAAGGTTGTTGGTCGGGATGACTGGATTCGAACCAGCGACCCCTAGCACCCCATGCTAGTACGCTACCTGGCTGCGCTACATCCCGATTAATCGGTTGCAAATATAATCTCTTTCTTAAAAAATCAGGAAATTTTTGCTCTTTATTTCTGTGAAGAAAAAGGAATTATTCGGCCAATAAAATTTCTAAAATAGAAATCGCCGCCGCACTAATTTTGGTGCCCGGTCCAAACACGGCAACTGCTCCGGCATCAAACAAGAATTGATAATCTTGTGCCGGAATTACCCCGCCTACAATCACCATAATGTCTTCGCGACCGTAGCGTTTAAGTTCTTCAATTACTTGTGGAACCAAGATTTTGTGCCCCGCTGCCAAAGAGGATACACCCAAAATATGCACGTCATTTTCTACGGCTTGTTTGGCGGCTTCGGCTGGTGTTTGAAACAAAGGACCAATATCTACATCAAAACCTACATCGGCATAGCCAGTGGCTACTACTTTGGCACCGCGATCGTGTCCGTCTTGTCCCATTTTGGCAATCATAATGCGCGGTCGTCGTCCTTCCTGAACGGCAAAGGCATCGGCCAGTTTTTTGGCTTTTTCAAAACTGGCATCGTCTTTAATTTCTTTACTATACACGCCACTAAGTGATTTTATTTGTGCTTTATATCGGCCATACACGCTTTCGAGAGCATCGCTTATTTCCCCCAAGGTAGCTCTAGCACGAGCGGCTTCGATAGCCAGTTCCAGCAGATTTCCTTCTTCGGTTTGGGCACATTTTGTTAGTTTATTTAGGCAATCGGCTACTTGTTGGGCGTCTCGATTGGCTTTCAATTCGGCCAATTGTTCCAGTTGTTGTGCCCGTACCTTTTGGTTGTCAACATCTAATATATGCAAGGGATCTTCTTGATCCAAACGGTATTTGTTTACCCCAATGATCAAATCTTGTCCGCTGTCAATGCGGGCTTGTTTTCGTGCGGCTGCTTCTTCGATGCGTAATTTAGGTATCCCTTCTTCAATAGCTTTGGTCATGCCGCCCATTGCTTCTACTTCTTCGATAAGCGTCCAGGCTTTTTGGGCAATTTCATCGGTGAGTTTTTCGATGTAATAACTGCCACCCCAGGGATCAACCGTATGCGTAATGTGCGTTTCTTCTTGTAAATAAATTTGTGTATTTCGGGCAATTCGTGCCGAGAAATCGGTAGGCAAGGCAATGGCTTCGTCCAAAGCATTGGTGTGCAAGGATTGCGTTCCACCAAAGGCCGCAGCGGCAGCTTCAATACACGTACGCGCTACGTTGTTAAACGGATCTTGCTCCGTGAGGCTCCAGCCCGAGGTTTGGCAATGTGTGCGGAGTGCCAGTGATTTATCGTCTTTGGGTTCAAATTGTTTCACCAATTTTGCCCACAACATACGTCCGGCGCGCAACTTCGCAATTTCCATAAAGTGATTCATGCCAATGGCCCAGAAAAAGGACAGGCGCGGCGCAAATTCGTCAATTTTCATTCCGGTAGCTAAGCCGGTTCGGATGTATTCTAATCCATCGGCCAGGGTATAGGCCAATTCAATATCGGCGGTTGCTCCCGCTTCTTGCATGTGGTAACCCGAAATTGAAATCGAATTGAATTTGGGCATCTTTTGGCTGCTGTATTCAAAAATAGAGGCGATGATTTTCATCGATGGAGCAGGCGGATAAATATAGGTATTGCGCACCATAAATTCCTTCAAGATGTCATTCTGAATCGTGCCCGAAAGCTGTTCGGGAGACACACCTTGCTCTTCGGCAGACACAATATAAAAGGCCATAATGGGTAAAACGGCGCCATTCATAGTCATCGAAACCGACATTTCATCCAATGGAATTTGATCAAACAAGATTTTCATGTCTTCAACCGAATCAATGGCTACCCCCGCTTTTCCTACATCGCCTTGCACGCGTTCGTGATCGGAATCGTAGCCGCGGTGCGTGGCCAAATCAAAGGCAACGGATAGTCCTTTTTGTCCGGCTGCCAAATTGCGTCGGTAAAAAGCGTTGCTTTCCTCGGCAGTAGAAAATCCAGCATATTGGCGAATGGTCCAAGGACGGCGCACATACATGGTGGCATAGGGTCCGCGTAAATTGGGCGCAAATCCGGCGCCAAAACCCAGGTGTTCCAGAGACTCAATGTCTTTCGCGGTATAGGTTTGTTGCAAATCAATGCCTTCGGCTGTATGGAAAACGCTAGTTGAATCTAGGGTCAGGCCTGTTTTGGGAACTTGCAAATGCTGTAAATCTTTCCTTTTCATCTTTCTTGTTCGTTAAGATTCCGTTTGCAAACGTTCTTGTTCTACTTTTTCGGCCAATCGTTTTTCAAGGATAGGCGTAATCAGTGTTTTTCTTCCTTTTATTTTCACAAATGGAAACAATTCCAAGTCGTGTTTCATTCGATCGGCTTTATTGGGGTGCTTGTTGGTGCCCAATAAAACGGTTTTTCCGTCGTCAAATAAGGCCTGCTCTTTGGCGGCGCTTTCTTGAATTTTACGGGTAATTAAACCGTCTTTGAGTTGTTGTAAAAATCCGCCATTTGCTTCCAATTCTTGAAACAAAGCCAAGGCTTTTTCGGCCAATTGTTGGGTGAGGCTCTCAATGTAATAACTGCCATCGGCCGGATTATCTACTTTGTTAAAGTAACTTTCGTGTTTCAGGATTAGCAATTGATTTCGCGCAATGCGATCGCCAAATTCGTTGTCTTTGTGGTACAAGGCATCATAGGGCATATTGATTATGGTATCGGCGCCGCCCAATATGGCACTCATGCATTCGGTGGTGCTGCGCAACATATTCACATTATAATCGTAGATGGTTTTGTTTCGTTTGGAGGGAGACACCACGATATGACAGGGATGGTGGTGATTGTATTCTTTGGCTATTAGATTAAAAAGACTACGAAAAGCACGTAGTTTGGCTATTTCAAAAAAGTAATTGCTGCCCACTGCCCACCGAAAAACCAGCGGTTGATCACAACCAAAACGGTTCAAGTATTCGTTGGCATGACCCAAACTATAAGCAATTTGTTGCACCATCGTAGCCCCTGCATTTTGATATAATGCTGCATCTATACTTAAATAACTACCTGTAAACTGAGCTTCTTGTGCTTTGATTGCCTCAAAATTGTCGGCTGATCCGGTGTGCCAATTTCCCTCTCGCGCAAAATAGCCAATAGGGTCATTATTAACCGAAATTTGTCCCGAAAATGATTGGGTGAACTGATGAATTTTGTGATTGAAATCGGTGTTTAAAAAGCCCAATTTTATGTGAATTGGAACGCCTAATTGAGCAACACTGTTCAATAATTGAAGTACATCGATTGCCTCGTCATCAATTTGAAAGTGCAAGGATTCTGCACCACGAGCTACCGTGTCTATGGCTCGAGCAATGCTTTTATCAAGGTCAAACACAAAAATGGCTTGCCCAATTTTGCAAGCCGATGCCTGGCTAGAACTAAGTGGTTGGATAGTATCTAAGTCGCGTTGGTAAAACGGTTTTACGCGAATGCAATCTGGGGAATCCCAAACCACGGTATCATTGTATTCGGCTCCTTTGAGTTCAAATTGTATTTGTTGCTTCCATTGTTTGGAGGAAACCGGATTAAAATCAGAAAATAAAGGAGTTGACATGTATGGGTAGAAATTGAATATTGATTAGGGTTTAGTTCCAGAAGAATCCAAATCGATTAAATAAATGTCTTCGTTTTGTTTTTTCATAAAGTACTTTTCTCGAGCATATTTTTCGACTTGGTTGGGATCTTTCAGCGAATTGATGTTCTGCTGATCTTTGCGAATCTCGTCTTGGTAGTATTTTTTATTGGTTTCTAGTTCCTGAATTTCTTTATCTAATTCGCGGTGTTCCAATTGCGAATAGTTGTCTAAGAATAACATCCACAAACAAAAAAACAGCAAAACCCAAACGTATTTGTTTTTCAGGTAGGGCAACCATTTATTTGGTTTTCGCTCGATGAGTTCTTCTGTTTGCTCCATTTTTTTGATTTAAACTAATCGTTGGTTGATCACGGCGCGCACCACGTCAATGGCTACCGTATTGTATTTGTCATTTGGAATAATAATATCTGCGAAGGCTTTGGTGGGCTCAATAAACTGCTGGTGCATCGGTTTTAATGTCGTTTGATAACGCGAAAGCACTTCGTCCATGTCACGGCCTCGCTCGGCTATATCGCGCTTGAGTCGACGGATTAACCGCTCGTCTGAATCAGCATGAACAAAGATTTTTATGTCAAATAAGTCCCTTAATTCGGGGTGTATTAGGATTAAAATTCCTTCCACTATCATCACTTTTCTCGGATGTGTAAGTACGGTGTCGTCGGTGCGGTTGTGAATAACAAATGAATATACCGGTTGCTCAATGTTATTTCCTGCTTTCAACTCCTTGAGCTGTTGCACCAATAAATTAAAATCGATAGCTCTAGGATGATCAAAGTTAATGAGGGAACGTTCCTCATAGGACATGCTGTTGTTGGCTTTGTAATAGGAATCTTGCGAGATGATGCCCACTTCAGTATGGGGTAATTCATTCATGATTTGATGTACTACCGTGGTTTTTCCGCTACCCGTTCCTCCCGCAATTCCGATGATAAGCATGTAAAGTTGATTTAAAATTTGCTATACAAAAATAGAAATTTAATTGAGCCCACCATTGCTTGCTCGGTCTTTTTACAACCGCAACTATTCGCAATTATAATCTTGTTTTTGTTAGGACAACTCAATATTAGTGCTATATTTGCACACGCTTTTCGGGGTGTAGCGTAGCCCGGTTATCGCGCCTGCTTTGGGAGCAGGAGGCCGCAGGTTCGAATCCTGCCACCCCGACCAAAAACCTTTCAGCGTAGCTGGAAGGTTTTTTTTATGCCCAAACCCCAAGCTTGCTTGAAGGGTTTGGGCATAAAAAAAACCCCTTATTTTTTGAAAAAAAATGGAAAGGTTTTTGAGCAACTTCCCCCTAACAGGATCACGAAGTAATCCTGTTTTCTATAACCCCAAGCTAGCTTGGTAGGTTTGGGCATAAAAAAAACCTCCTCATTTTTTGAAAAAAAATGGAAAGGTTTTTGAGCAACATCCCCTCAAACAGGATCACGGAGTAATCCTGCCACAGCTGTTCTTTACCACCCTCGAATTTTGTCGCAGACGAAATTCGATTCAAAGTGAGCAAAGCGAACTTTAGCTGTCAGCTCTCAGCTTTTTCTCAAATCAAATTCAATTATACAAATCAATCTTCGCGTCTTTGCGAGAAATCCAATCCCGAAACTTCGGGACAAAAATTAAAAATCCCAAATCGCCAATCAAATTGTTCATAACTCCTATTTCCACTTTTAAACGGAATGCCTTACCTTTGAGCTTCTTTAAAAATCACGAGTATGTCAGCGATAGAAAATGTAAAATGTTTAATTATAGGCTCAGGACCTGCGGGATATACGGCAGCCATTTATGCGGCTCGCGCCAATATGAATCCCGTATTGTACCAAGGAACGCAGCCAGGAGGTCAATTGACCACCACCAACGAAGTTGAAAATTTCCCCGGATATGTAGATGGCGTAACAGGCCCAGAAATGATGGTGCAGTTGCAACAACAAGCCCAGCGTTTTGGCACCGATGTGCGTGACGGTTGGGTAACCAAAGTAGATTTTTCGGGCCCCGTGCACAAAGTATGGGTCAACGATACCAAAGAAATCCATTGCCAAACCATTATTATTTCTACAGGTGCTACTGCCAAGTATTTGGATTTGCCTTCTGAGCAACATTATTTAAAATTAGGCGGAGGCGTTTCGGCCTGTGCCGTTTGCGACGGATTTTTCTACCGCAACCAAGAAGTAGTCATCGTAGGAGCAGGAGATTCAGCCTGTGAAGAGGCGCACTATTTGTCCAAACTATGTAAAAAAGTAACCATGTTGGTGCGCAGCGAACAATTTAGAGCGTCCAAAATTATGGAAGCCCGTGTACGTAAAACCGAAAATATCGAAATCATTATGCACACCGATACGGTAGAAGTATTGGGCGATGGGCAAGTGGTTACGGGTGTAAAAGCACACAACAAAACCTCCGGTGAAACATTTGAAATCCCGGCTACGGGTTTCTTTGTAGCAATTGGACACACACCCAACACCGGATTATTTAAAGATTTTATTACAGTTGATGAAACCGGTTACATCAAAAATGTAGCAGGCTCTTCCAAAACCAATGTGACAGGTGTGTTTGTGGCAGGAGATGCCGCCGATCATGTGTATCGTCAGGCCATTACTGCTGCAGGAACGGGTTGTATGGCGGCCTTAGACGCTGAGCGTTATTTGTCTACTTTAGAATAAACGAATTAACCAAGCATAAAAAAAGGGTTGTCTGTTTAGGCAACCCTTTTTGATTTATTTTGTTGGTTTTTTGTAGAGAACGGCGTTATCAACAAAGCGTTTCATGTCTATTTTCTGATCGCCATACAGCTGAATTTCGGCTTTGCCCGAAGCATCAATACTCAAAGTAGAAGTAACATTGATGTTGCTATTGGTGTAGGCTTCCATGGTGAGTTCGGCATTTTTCACCGCACAATTTTTTCCGTTGTAGGTGGCGTTGTTGTCCAAACGCAATTTCATGTCGGTGATGTCGCCTTCAATGTCGGCCACAGCACGTTGGTATAAATCACAGCGCATGCTAATAGAAGCAATTAAGGCTTTCATTTTGGCATTTTTGCTCAATTCAATTTTTGTTTTTTCAGCTTTGATGTTCCATTCGCCCTTGGATTTGTCATTGGCCATCACGGTTACATTTTTGGAATTCAAATAGGCAAACACCTTCGAATTATCGAAGCTTTTAAACACAATCGAATCCAGTTGCACCGGAGCAAGTGCCAGAATCGAGGCGTCGCCTTTTGAAATTACTGTATTAAATGTCGGCGTGTAGCTGATGCGAATGCTCAATTTTTTAGCACCCGTAATGGTTTTGCTGGTGCCAATGGTCAAATTGGTCCCGGTAACTTTTAGATCAATGGCGTCATGCAAGTTGTCGTCGGCTTCAATTTCTACGCCGTTTTTATCGCCTTTGATTAGATAGACTTCGAGGTTTTCACCCACTTCTATCGATTGGAATTCGCCCACCTCTTTTTGAGAAATGGTTACAATTTTTGATCCTTTTATTTTTGCTTTTTCTTGGGCTGAAACAGTAAGTTGTAAACCCAAAAGTGCAACAAGTAGAATATAGTTTTTCATAATGAGAATTAATTGGTGCGGTAAAAATAAGAAATAGGATGCAAACGGCCTTTATTTTACCACAATTAGATTGTTTAGGTATTCTTTTTGGCTTTGATCATGGCTTCCAACATATCCCACATTTCGCCTGGAATCGCCTCGAGCATATTAAATTGTCCCGCGCCTTTCAGCCATTCACCGCCATCAATCACCACCACTTCGCCGTTGATGTAGGCCGAGAAATCAGAGACCAAATAGGCGGCCAAGTTGGCCAATTCCTGGTGATCGCCAATACGCCCAACCGGAACTTTTTTGGTCACATCAAATCGATCCTTTAAATCTCCTGGTAATAATCGGTCCATAGCCCCTTCTGTAGGGAAGGGGCCAGGCGCAATCGCGTTGGTGCGAATGCCGTATTTGGCCCATTCCACCGCCAAACTTTTGGTCATGGCCAATACACCTGCTTTGGCTGTTGAGCTAGGCACTACGTAGGCCGAACCTGTAAACGCATAGGTGGTCACAATATTTAATACCGCACAATTGGTTTGTTTGTGATCGATCCAGTGTTTGCCAAAGGCCAGTGTGCAGTTTTTACTGCCTTTCAACACAATATCAATGATGGTGTCAAAAGCCGAAGCCGAGAGCCGTTCGGTGGGTGAAATGAAATTCCCCGCTGCATTGTTTACCAATACATCGACACGACCAAACGTTTTTAGTACAGTAGCCAACATGGCTTCCACCTGATCGTAATGCCGCACATCACAAGCTACAGCCAAGCAGTTTCCGCCGGTTTCAAGTTGTAATTCTTGAGCGGTTTTTTCTAGTTTCTCTAAGTTTCGTGAAGTAATGGCTGCACGAGCACCCAACTCCAAAAAATAGCGTGTCATCGCTTTTCCCAGGCCGCTTCCGCCACCGGTTACTACAATTACTTTGTTGGCCAAGGCCTCATCGCGCAACATTTTTGCTGAAAAATTCATGGCATTTCAAATTAGTGCGTCTAAGATACAGTTTTCTAACATCACTCCATGCGATACAATTGGGCATTTATCCTCTTGTAGTCGACTTTGCATTGCATAAAAATTAGTATTTTTGGCCCAAATATGCGTCAGATGTCTAAATCAACCTATACCATTGCCGTACTGCAACTCAACCTAAATGATGTGGCAGCCAACAATTTAGCCAAGTGCATTCTTTGGGTGCGCAAAGCAGCGCAACAAGGTGCCGAAGTGATTTCGTTACCCGAATTATACAGCAGCCACTATTTTTGTCAAAGCGAAGACGTAGCCAATTTTGAGTTGGCCGAACCCTTAAACAGCACCTCATTTATTGCATTTAGTGCCTTGGCCAAAGAATTGGGCGTGGTGATTATCGTGCCGTTTTTTGAAAAACGCATGGCTGGAATTTACCACAACAGCGCCTACATTATTGATGCCGATGGAACCGAAGCCGGTTTGTACCGCAAAATGCACATTCCAGATGATCCGCATTTTTACGAAAAATTCTATTTTACCCCTGGCGATATTGGATTCAAAACCTTTCCTACCCAAAAAGGAAAAATTGGCACCCTTATTTGTTGGGACCAATGGTATCCAGAAGCGGCTCGACTTACTGCGCTTCAGGGAGCCGAAGTGTTATTTTATCCCACCGCCATTGGTTGGCATCCGCTCGAAAAAGACGAATTCGGAGAAAACCAACACGGGGCATGGATGAATGTAATGAAAGGCCATGCCGTAGCCAACGGAGTCTATGTAGCCGCAGCCAATCGAGTAGGACTAGAGCAATATATTCCCGATACAGCGGGGATTCAGTTTTGGGGATCTTCGTTTATTGCAGGACCGCAAGGTGAAATTTTGGCACAGGCCTCGCACGACCAAGAAGAGATTTTGATGGCCGAAGTGGATCTGGCATTGCAAGAAAATGTGCGTCAAAATTGGCCGTTTTTCCGTGATCGACGCATTGACGCCTATGGAGAGATCACCAAACGCGCCATAGACAACTAAGATGAGTACAACCCGCCGATTTCCCGCCGAGTTTGAAAAGCAAGCTGCTTTATTGTTGTGTTTTCCGCACAACGGCAACGATTGGCCCGGCAAATACGAAGCTGTTCAATGGGCCTTTGTGGAGTATATTAAAAAAGTAACCACCTATCAACCGCTTATTTTAGTCGTGGCATCAGCCAAACTCCAAACTAAAGTAACCCAATTGCTCGAAGCCGCACACATAAATCTAGCCCAAGTTTCGTTTTTAGTTCACAAAACCAACCGTTCTTGGATGCGCGATTCGGGTCCGATTATCGTAAAAAATGGCACAAAATCTGAAGCCTTGAATTTTAATTTCAACGGCTGGGCCAAATACTCCAATTACCAACTCGATAAACATGTTCCGCAGCAAATCAGTAGCTTTTTAAAACTGCCACTCACCCAAGTAATGTACAAAGGAAAGCCGGTGGTGTTAGAAGGCGGTGCGTTGGAAGTGAATGGCAAAGGAACGCTCATTACTTCTGAAGAATGTTTGCTGCATCCCAACATACAAGTACGTAATGCCCATTTTACAAAAGCCGATTATGAAGCGATTTTTCTCGACTATTTTGGCGTGACCAATGTAATTTGGGTAGGCGATGGCATAATGGGCGACGACACCCACGGACACATTGATGATTTGTGCCGATTTGTAAACGCAGATACCGTAGTTACCGTAGTGGAATCCAATCCCAACGATCCCAATTTCAAACCCTTGCAAGACAATGTACAGCGTTTGCAACAGGCCAAATTAGAAACCGGAAAGGCGCCGAATATTGTGTGCTTGCCCATGCCCAAACCGATTCTCTTTGAAGGCATTATCTTGCCGGCCAGTTACGCCAATTTTATCATTTTAAATGGTTGTGTGTTGGTGCCTACCTTTAATGATGCCAATGATGTCAAAGCCTTACAGATTTTGGCTGATTGTTTTTCCGATCGAGAAGTGATAGGCATTTCGGCCATCGATTTGATCTGGGGATTCGGAACTTTACACTGCTTGAGCCAGCAGATTCCAGCTTAAACTTCACTATTTTTAATGACGTCTTCGTACTCGAGAAAGAACAATTCGAGCGCGTGCATTTTTTCGTAAAAGAAGTCAAAAATGGTATCCCAATTGTTTCGGTTGCCCACGGCGATAGGGTGCAATTCTACCCAAATGCGGCTGATGGTTTTGCCGTTTTCTAAAGGGTAATTGCGCTGAAATACCACTTCGGGAAGATATTCTTCAGTCAAAATCGTTTTGAGTGCTTCCCATTGTTCAAAATAGGCCCAGCGTTTTTCATTTGGTTTGGCTTCTATTTCTACACACACTTTCGCCTTGGTATTGTCTACAAAAAACTTGAGCGAAAGGTCTTTGATTTTGGTGTTGTACAACAGCCATTTGCGTGGGTATTTTTGGGCAAAGGCCACCCAGAATTCTTGTTTCAGGCGTTGATTTTCGGCTTTTGAATACATACTTTTTTTGTGCGGCCGACTAAATGTGTTACTTTCGTTTTTCGGCTTTCAGCAGTCAAAAATACAAGTTATATATGGAATATTCGCGATTTATTTCTCTGCTTCCCCAGCTGCAAACCATTGAATTGCCGGGACTTTCGGCACAACTGTTGGCGGTTCCACCCGAACGCAGCGAATTGATGAAAGCCATCGATTTTTCTAGTTTAAATCCCAAAAAAGCAGCCGTCACCATTTTGCTCTATCCCAAAAAGGAGCAAATGCAGCTGGTGCTCATCCAGCGCAATACCTACGCGGGCGTGCATTCGGCACAAATAGCTTTTCCAGGCGGAAAAATAGAACCCACCGATGCACATGCTGCCGCGGCGGCTTTTCGAGAAACCGAAGAAGAAATTGGAGTGCCGGCAAGTCATTTAAAACTAGTTCGTTCCTTTACCGAATTGTATATTCCGCCCAGTAATTTTATGGTGTATCCGTTTTTGGTCTATTCGCTTGAAGACTTGTCGTTTTTCCCTGACCCAACCGAGGTGGCTCAGATCGTAGAAATTAGTTTGCAGGAATTTTTAGAAAACTGCCCCATTGCCCTGCAAACCCGCGCTACTTCTTATAACCCGGAAATTGAAGTGCCCTGTTTTATCATCCAAGGGCACGAAGTCTGGGGCGCCACGGCCATGATTTTAAGTGAATTGAAAGAAACCTTTAAAATACTCGTTCAGTAGCTTAGTTTTTTTAAATTTGCCCCTCATCGATCAAAATCACTATGGGAATTTTCAAAAGAAATCCTTTCGGACATATCCTATTTATCAAAAAGTGGCTCATTCTTATCTTTGGGTTTCTTACCCATCCCCGTTATCGTGGCATGAATCAATTGCAAATTGAAGGCTCTGAAATTATTACACAGTTGCCCGACACCAATGTGTTGTTTATCTCCAATCACCAAACCTATTTTGCCGATGTAGTAGCCATGTTTCATGTGCTTAACGCCAGTTTGAGTGGCCGCAAAGATTCCATTAAAAACGTCTTGTATTTATGGAATCCGAAGTTGAATATCTATTATGTGGCCGCCAAAGAAACCATGAAAGAAGGCTGGTTGCCTCGTGTGTTGGCCTATGTTGGTGCTATTACGGTAGAACGCACTTGGCGAGCAAATGGTCAAGATGTGCAACGGGAAGTCAATGTGAATGATACCGAAAACATTAAAATTGCCTTGGATGACGGCTGGGTAATTACCTTTCCGCAGGGCACAACCAAATCGTTTAAGCCCGTTCGCAAAGGCACAGCACACATCATTATGCAGCACCGACCCATTGTTGTTCCGATTGTAATTGATGGATTTCGCCGTTCGTTTGACAAAAAAGGCCTGCGACTCAAAAAGAAAGGCGTGATGCAATCGTTTGTGATCAAACCGCCCTTGCAGATTGATTACGAGCACGACAGCATTGAACAAATTGTAGAAAAAATAGAGTATGCGATCGAGCAGCATCCTTCTTTTCTGAAGGTGCAACCTATAGAAGAAATAGAAGTTGTACTTTAAAAATTTCCCTTTTGTTGGAGTTGGTAATGAATCAGTAAGTCAATAAACTTGCTGTAACTCTCGAGCCCTTCCTCTTGTTGATTGTACTTTAAATACGAATCGTAAAACCATTTAAATCCGGTTTCGATGGGGGTTTCGTAGTGCGCCCAATAGGTTTCACTTTCCTGAAAATTTTTCAAAACCCCGGGATGCAATTTGCCAATAAATAGTTTAGCCAATTTGGGATCACGTTCGCTCCATTCCCCCAAACAATAGCGTAAAGCCAAGGTATAGGCAGAATAGTTTACCAGTGGATCGGGGTGTTTGGAAGCCGCCAAAAAACCAATAAAGTTGCATTCACTTTCGCTGGCATAGCCCAACTGATGCGCCATTTCGTGTGCGGCCGTCATGGGCAATACATAGCCGGGACCGTTGGTGTTTACCTGTGCCTCAAGTGTAAACGGATTCAAGTAGCCGCCAAATCCCATATAGGAAAGCGGGGAGCTAAACAATGAGCCTTTGATGCTGGTCTGTTGATCATTTTCGGGAACAATGGCAGTAGGCAAGGCTGCATAACCCAGCAACGGACTTTGCAATGCCTCAGCTTTAGAAAACGGCAAACGCACTTTTTGATGGGGATTGTGTGTGATTTGCAGCTGAAGGGCATTGGTTTTACGCAGTAGATATTTGGTAAAATCATACAATTGTTTCGGTGTGTATTCTCGGTTGAGGGCAAGTTTGGAATATAAAGGTTCACGAGAATAATT
>CAMBOW010000054.1 GCA_945869365.1 Flavobacterium psychrophilum
GAAATTTCGTTGTTCTTTTTTCCGTTGCTCAAATAGCGCAATACTTCAACTTCCCGGTTGGACAGTTTGCGGTACAAGCGCTCGTTTTTGTTTTGCTTGGCAATTAAGGCCAAGTTGCGCTTCAAAGTGTCGTTGAGTATAATTTGGCCTTGGTGCACTTTCATGATGGCCACGCCCAAGGTTTCAATTTTTGCCGTTTTGTGCACGTAGCCCGAAACACCTGCTTTGATGGCGTTTGGCGCATAGACTTGCTCGGCATAACTGCTAAAAATAATCACTTTGGTTTTGGTGTAATACTTGATGATGGCCTTTAATTCGTAGATGCTGGTGAGTCCGTCCAGGTCTAAATCAAGCACGAGTACATCTATGTCTTTGGTGTATAATACGTCTTTCACCATCGAGAAATTCCCCACATTGGCTACTATACTGATGTGGGCATTGTCTTTAAAGTAGGACTTAATCCCAAAATGCACCGCTGGATAATTATCTGCAAGACAAACATTGATCATGATTTCAATTGTTAAGAATGAACATCCATTTAAGTGGGCTAAATTTAGTTAAAAAAAGTTTAAAATATAAAATAAACTTATTAAAATCAGTTGCTTAGCGATCAATCTTGCACACCGGAATTGCAATCATTTTGTGTTGATTCACCCGGTGAAGTCGGGAGTATATGGCCATTACTTCCTGTTGTCTGGCCGTGAAGTCTGCCGACGATAACTGCATTTCTATTGCAGTCATGGCCCATTCCAACTCATCATAGGTAGCGCCCAATTGGTCTTCGTCGCTGCGGTCGTCGCCAAACAAACCGTCCGTAGGTGCGGCCGTCAAGATAGATTGCGGCACACCCAAATGTGCGCCCAAGGCAAATACTTCCGATTTCATCAAATCGGCAATCGGACTCAAGTCAACGCCGCCATCGCCATATTTGGTGTAGAACCCCACTCCAAAATCTTCAATTTTATTGCCTGTTCCGGCTACCAATCGGCCGTGAATTCCGGCAAAGTAATACAGCGTAGTCATGCGCAAACGCGCTCTAGTATTGCCCAAGGCAAGTTGCAATTTATCAGAATTTGAACTGCTGGGCAGTTGGTCAGTAAAGGTGTTAAACAGGGGTGTCAGATCGGCTTCGCTGTGCTGTACATTTGGAAAGCGATTTTGCAAGTGCTTGATGTGTTCGTAGGCTCTGCTCACATGGCTTTGCGCCTGATGAATGGGCATGGTTACACACAATACATCCAAACCGGTGAGCGCACATAAGGTTGAGGTTACCGCCGAATCAATGCCGCCCGAAACACCCACTACAAAGCCCGAGCTTTTAGCCTCAAGAGCATATGACTTTAACCACGATACAATTTGAGTGCTGGCCTTTTCAGCCGAGAATGAATTATTTGGAACCATGCGATTGGATTTAGAAATACGGTGAGTATCTTTGCAAAAATAATAATAATTTGCTACGCCGGTTGGCTTTTTTTTAACCCTTGAATGAAGCTGTTTCCTGCTGTTCGCTTTATTCCCCGCAAAAAATAATCGGGAATTTCCCTCCTTTTTTTGCGCGGCGATACCGCTGCCATCAGGGCTAGGCATACGAAAAACAAGCAAATGTAGTTTTACTATAAAACACCATACACATTCATGATTAAAGTAATTGTAAGATCTGGAATTTTTGTAGCGGCTGTGCTGCTGCTGCTGTTCGCTTGTGATAAACGCTCCAAAGTAGAGCAAGAAATTAGCGAAAAACCACTTAATATTAAAGTTGAGCGCTTTGACAAAGCCTTTTTTGAAACCGCGCCCCAAGATTTACCAGCACTCCAAGCAAAATATCCCTATTTCTTTCCTGCTGGCAATGACGATGCGATTTGGCAAGATAAAATGCAAAACCCCATGTGGAGAGAATTGTATGAAGAAGTGCAAAAAAAGTTTGGCAATTTTCAAAAAGAACAAACTGAAATCAACGAATTGGTGAAGCATTTGCAGCATTACTTCCCAGGCACCAAAACACCCAAAGTTATTACTGTAATCTCCGAAATGGATTACCACAACAAAGTGATTTATGCCGACACTTTAGTATTAATTTCCCTCGAAATGTATTTGGGTAAGACGCATCGCTTCTATGAATTTCCCGAGTATATCAAGCAAAATTTTGAGCCCAACCAGCTGTTGCCCGATTTAGTTTCTGGTTTTGCTTTTCGCAAAATTCCACCGCCAAGAGATTCTTCATTTTTGTCGCAAATGATCTATGCCGGAAAAGAAGCTTACCTCAAAGACGTGCTACTCCCAACCTATGCTGATGCTGACAAAATTGGGTTTTTGCCCGAGCAAATCACCTGGTGTGTAGAAAATGAAAGTTACATTTGGCGTTACTTTGTTGAGAAAAAAATGCTGTACAGCACCGATCAAAAATTGGGCACTCGCTTTCTGAATCCGGCGCCTTTTTCTAAGTTTTATTTAGAAATTGACAACGAATCACCCGGACGAGTTGGCGCCTGGGTAGGCTGGCAAATTGTGCGGGCCTATATGGAAAACAACAAAGTGAGCATCCAAGAACTCTTGGCTGCCGACGCAAAAACAATCTTTGAACAATCACACTACAAACCCAAGAAATAATGGCAAATACACCCAATTCCGAAATTAAATTTATAGTACAGCTAGACGAAAATCGCGTGCCCGAAAAACTGCATTGGACAGCCCAAGACGGCGGTGTCGAACTCGAAGAATCCAAAGCCATTATGTTGTCCATTTGGGACAATAAAAATAAAGAAACCTTACGCATTGATTTATGGACCAAAGACATGCCGGTTGACGAAATGAAAGTCTTTTTTCACCAAACCTTGGTGGCCATGTCCGAAACCTACCACCGTGCGACAGCCGATGAAAAAATGGCGGCAACTATGAAAGATTTTTGCGATTATTTTGCCGAAAAATTAGAATTAAAAGGTTAATTCCCAATCCTACAACTAATACGGCTTCTCTTGAAATAACTCCTGGTTAATCTCTTCGATGTAGCTCAGGAGAATTTCTTTTCCAGTTCCTTCGGTAGACGAAGTGACAAAGTGCTGCGGCATTTCGGCCCAGTTGTTGGCGAGCATTTGTTTTCTATAGGCTGCCACGTGCATGTCTACTTTTACTCGGCTAATTTTGTCGGCTTTGGTAAATACGATGCAAAACGGAATTTCGCTTTCGCCCATAAATTCCATAAATTCCAAATCAATTTTTTGCGCTTCCAATCGGATGTCAATGAGTACAAACGCACAAACGAGCTGCATACGTTGTTCAAAGTAATCGGTGATAAATTGCTGAAAAACCGCCTTTGTTTTTTTGGACACTTTGGCGTAGCCATAGCCCGGCAAATCGACCAAAAACCAATTGTTGTTTATTTTAAAGTGATTGATTAACTGTGTTTTACCCGGTCTTCCTGAGGTTTTTGCCAAGTTTTTATGGTTGGTGAGCATGTTAATCAACGACGATTTCCCCACGTTGGAACGACCAATAAACGCGTATTCTGGCAACGGTTCTTTTGGGCATTTGTCAACTTCAGAATTGCTGATGATAAATTCGGCAGTGTTTATTTTCATGAGAAAAAAGATGCTATAAGTTTACCTTTTTCAACCACTCAAGCATCAGTTGATTAAAGGTTGTTGGTTGTTCCATCATGGCTGCATGGCCGCATTGATCAATCCAGTATAAGGAAGAATTAGGCATTAGTTTGTAGAATTCTTCGGCCACATGCGGGGGAGTTACACTGTCGTTTTTGCCCCAAATTATACAGGTGGGCACGTGCATTTTGGGCAAATCTTTGGCCATGTTGTGGCGAATGGCGCTTTTGGCAATGGTCAAGGTTTTAATCAATTTGATGCGATCATTAGCCATGGCATATACTTCATCAACAATTTCTTTGGTTGCAATTTTAGGGTCGTAAAAAACGGCTTCGGCCTTTTTTTGAATATATTCATAATCCCCTCTTCTAGGGTAGCTATCGCCCATCGCGCTTTCGTATAAGCCGGAACTTCCTGTAATGATTAGGCCCAACATTTTTTCGGGATACATTTTGGTATGGTACAGTGCAATGTGTCCACCCAATGAATTTCCCAATAAAATTACCCGGTCATATCCCTTAAAGGTGATAAACTCTTTTACGTATCGGGCAAACGCTTTTACGTTGGTGCGCAAAATACTTTGTGTATAAATGGGTAGCTCCGGAATAACCACTTTGTACCCATGCGCAGGGAAGAAATCAGCCACGCCATCAAAGTTGCTTAAACCGCCCATAAGTCCATGAAGGATAATAATGGGAGTGCCTTCGCCAGCTTCGAAGTAGGTGTATTTGCCTTCTTTTTTTATTGCATGTTTCATAAATGACAAGCTAGGTTCCTATCTGCCGCAAATATAGAATTTTTTAAATGAAAGTAACGCGTTGCGCGGCTGTTATCGTCTGAGTTGATTAACATCTATTCGGCTATCTAAATTTTTATACTCACTTCCAATTCATCTTTAATCGCTTCCCTCTTAACAATTTGACTGCGAACAAATTCGTGATTTTAGAACGCGTTTTAAACGGATTTTCTCCAAAGTGGTAAAACTTATTAACAAAGTGGTAGAAAGTGGTAAAATGTGGAAAATTATTTTATATTTTTGCTCTGTATCTAATTTAATTAATGATTTTTTGGAAGCAATAATAGGAACATACGAGTGTAAGGTAGACGCTAAGGGCAGGCTGTTAATGCCAGCTCCTTTGAAGAAGCAACTTACTACCGGACTTCAGGCAGGATTTGTCTTGAAGCGCTCGGTGTTTCAGCCGTGTTTGGAGTTGTATCCCATGGCCGAATGGAATGCGATGATGCAAAAAATCAATTCGTTAAACCGCTTTGTAAAAAAGAACAACGACTTCATTCGTCGATTTACTGCGGGAGTTCGCGTAGTAGAGGTGGATGCGTTGGGTCGGGTTTTAATCCCAAAAGACTTGGTTTCATGTGCAGGAATTTCCAAAGAAATTGTCTTGTCGTCAGCAATAAATATTGTGGAGATTTGGGATAAAGCAGCCTACGAAAAAGCAATTGATGATTCGGTAGTAGACTTTGCTGATTTGGCCGAAGAGGTTATGGGAACTGTAAACGACGCGCCAAATGGACTATCATAATCCTGTTTTGTTGCATCCCACTGTGGATGGTTTGGCTATAAAAGCCGACGGCATTTATGTCGATGTGACGTTTGGCGGCGGTGGACATTCCAAAGCAATGCTTGAGCAGTTGGGTCCCGAAGGAAAGTTATTTGCTTTTGATCAAGACGAAGATGCCTTGGCCAATGCCTTGCCCGACGAACGGTTTACCTTGATACATGAAAATTTCAGATACATCAAGCGTTTTTTGCGCTTTCACAACATTAAAAGTGTCGACGGTATTTTGGCCGATTTGGGTGTTTCATCCCATCAATTTGATGTGGCCGAACGCGGATTCTCTACTCGATTTGATGCCGAATTAGACATGCGCATGAGCAAAAGAACTGAGCTCAGTGCCTACAAAATAGTAAATGAGTACGATGCCGAAAATTTAACGCGCGTGTTCTATGATTATGGTGAATTAAAAAATGCACCGGCGCTGGCCAGAACAATTATTGAGGCCCGCGAATACGAATTAATCAAAAATACAGCTCAACTCAAAGAGGTTTTGTCGCGGTTTTTACCGGCGCACAAAAGCCATAAAATATTAGCACAAATCTACCAAGCCATTCGCATTGAGGTGAATCAAGAGATGGAAGTTTTGAAAGAATTTTTAATCCAATCCCTCGAAATTTTAAAGCCAGGCGGCCGATTGAGCGTGATTTCCTATCATTCGCTCGAAGATCGATTGGTGAAGCGTTACATGAAAAATGGCCTATTTGAAGGCGAACCCGAACGCGATTTCTTCGGAAATTTTACGGTGCCTTTCAAAACCATAGAAAAACTTATTGTTCCCAATCAGCAAGAAATAAAAATCAACAATCGAGCTCGAAGTGCCAAACTTCGCATAGCCGAAAAAATATAATTCAAGGATTAAGGTAAACCGCATTTTTATGAAAAACGGCGTGTATAGCATATTAAAAGCTCGTTTTTTAATAAACGAAGATGCCAACGCGACCAAAAACTGGCGCTTTATCTTATTTGTAATTGGCTTGGCGATTCTCATGATTGCCAACACCCAGAATTACGAACAAAAGGTATTTAGAATTGTAGCCTTAACCAATGAGGTAAAAGAACTGCGATCTGATTTTGTGAATAAACGATCTGAGTTAATGCAGCTAAAAATGGAATCTACGGTAGCCGATCAGATGCTGTTGAAAAACATCTTCCCGTCGGAAGTTCCGCCCGTAAAAATAAAAGTTAAAACGCCTGTTAAACGCAGTTTTTGGGATCAATTTAAACTATGGCAGTAGAAGTTAAACATAGCGCTGTTCGCATCTTCTTGGTGTCTTTTGCAATGTTAGCCGTTGCAGGAGCGGTCATTTTTCATTTAACTAAAATTCAATGGACGCAAGGCGCGCATTACCGCAAACTGGCTTCCCAAAACACAGTAAAAGTCTTTAAAATTAAGGCCAATAAAGGCAATATTTATTCAGCTGACGGCAGCTTATTGGCTACCACCGTGCCAAACTACAGCTTTCGTTTTGACGCGATGGCGGCCTCATCCGAAGATTTTAATGAATTTGTTAAGCCCTTTTGTGATTCTTTACACCAAATTATTCGTAAGCCGGCTGCCGAATTTGAAACCAATTTGCGAAAAGCCCGAGCCCAGAAAAATAGGTACTTTCTTATTGCGCGCAACCTTTCGCACAAACAATACCGCCGCATCAAAAAGTTGCCCTTGTCCAATGGGTTTAACATTACGGCCGAAAATTTACGTAAACACCCCATGGGCCGCATCGCCGAAAGAACCATTGGCTACGTGCGCAAAAAACCGGACAGTACGTTAGATGGCAAGGGTGTTGAATTTGCCTTCCGTCGGTATTTGGATGGCAAAGACGGCAAAGTGCTCAAGCAAAAAATTGCTCAAAATCAGTGGAAGCCTATTCGTGACGTCAATGAGGTAGAGCCGCACGACGGCTATGATGTGATTTCAACCATCGATGTGTATATTCAAGACATTGCGCACCATGCCTTGTTGAAGCAACTCAAAGAATACGAAGCCGATCACGGTTGTGTTGTAGTGATGGAGACCAAAACGGGCTACGTTAAAGCGATTGCCAATTTGGCCAAAGCCACCGACGGAACCTATTTCGAAGCCAATAACTACGCCATAATGGAGGCTCATGAGCCCGGATCAACCTATAAATTGGCCGATTTGATGGCGCTGCTCGAAGATCAAAAAGTAGACACGACAGCGATATTTGATACCAAAGGCGGAAGAATACAATATGGTGATGGTTGGGTTGTTGATTCACATCCAAAAGCACAAAAAATGACTTTGGCTCTTGGTTTTGAAAATTCATTAAATACTATAATGGTTCAGGCGGTGCAAAACAACTACAAGAATGATCCCGACAAATTTGTAAAGCATTTGCAAAATTTTGGACTCACCAAACCTTTGGGAATTTCCATACAAGGAGAGGGTATTCCAACTGTTCCTGTACCCGGATCAAAAAGCTGGAACAATCTCTCCCTGCCATGGATGGCCTTTGGTTATGGTGTGCACATTACGCCGCTGCAAACCTTAACTTTCTATAATGCGGTAGCCAATAATGGCGAAATGGTGAAACCGCAGTTTGTGAGTGAAATAAAAGAATACAACAAAACCATCAAACGCTTTCCGAAGCAGGTGATGAATCCCAAAATTTGTTCGGCGACTACCTTAACCAAGGTGAGAGCCATTATGCAAAATGTGGTCAAGTTTGGAACAGCCAAAAGCTTGTATTCGAAAGATTTTTCGATGGCCGGCAAAACAGGTACGGCCCAAGCCAATTATGCCCCAAATGGCGGAGCGGATAAATATTATATCTCCTCGTTTGTGGGGTATTTTCCTGCCGAAGCACCCAAATATTCCTGTATTGTAGTGGTGCATAAGCCCAAAACGACCGGCAATAATTACTACGGAGCCGATGTGGCGGGACCGGTTTTTAAACGTGTAGCTCAAAAAATATTTACCGATGCGCCCACCACCAATAAAATTGCCAATGTAAATCGGGCGATAGCCAAGCAGGATGCCCAATACAATGACTATTATAAAAAAGTCCAAGATCCCAACAACATTTTACCAAATTTAAAAGGGATGGCCGGCATGGATGCCGTGGCGCTTTTAGAAAATTGGGGATTAAAAGTAAAAGTTAACGGAATCGGGAAGGTAAAATCCCAATCGATATCGGCGGGTACACAAGTAAAAAAGAATACACAGGTAACCTTAGAATTATTTTGAAACAGTTAAAAGATATCTTATACAAAGTAGCTATCGAATCGGTGATTGGTTCGACAGATTGTGCCGTAGCAAAAATCGAGTTTGATTCGCGCAAAGTTGGCCAAAACGATGTATTTGTGGCTATACGTGGGAGTTTGTCAAACGGCCATGACTTTATACAAAAAGCCATCGAATTGGGCGCTGCAGTTATTGTTTGTGACGAATTGCCGGCCAATTTGCAAGACGGAATTACCTATGTGCAGGTAGTTGACACCAACTCTGCTCTGGCCTTTCTTTCGGCCAATTATTACAACAATCCGTCGCAGGAATTAAAATTGGTGGGCGTAACCGGCACCAATGGCAAAACCACCATCGCCTCTTTGTTGTATCAATTATTCAAAAAAGCAGGGTATAAAGTGGGCTTGCTCTCTACGGTGACGATTCGTGTGGATGCTATAGAATATCCCGCATCGCATACAACTCCCGATTCCTTGACCATCAATCGTTATTTGCGCGAAATGATTGCCGCCGGCGTTGATTATTGCTTTATGGAAGTAAGCTCGCACGGGATTCACCAAAAACGCACCGAAGCTTTGCTGTTTGCCGGCGGAATATTTACCAATTTGTCCCACGACCATTTGGATTATCATGCGACGTTTGCCGAATACCGCGACGTGAAAAAACTGTTTTTTGATCAGTTGCCCAAAACAGCATTTGCTCTTACAAACCTTGACGACAAAAACGGCCCTGTGATGTTGCAAAACACGGTGGCGCGCAAAAAGACCTACGCCCTTAAAACCTATGCCGATTACAAAGCCCAGATTTTAGAAAATCAATTGTCGGGTTTGTTACTCAAAATTAACGAACAAGAAGTTTGGGTGCGGTTAATCGGAACCTTTAATGCCTACAATATTTTGGCCATCTACGGCACAGCGGTTGAGTTGGGCTTAGAACCCTTGGATGCCTTGCGCTGGGTTTCGGAACTCGAAAGTGTATCGGGACGTTTTCAGTTTATCGTATCGGCCCAAGAAAAAATTACGGCCATTGTTGATTATGCCCACACGCCTGATGCCTTAGACAATGTGTTGCAAACCATAAATTCCATTCGCACCAAAAACGAACAACTCATTACCATTGTGGGTTGTGGTGGCGATCGCGACAAAACCAAACGCCCCATTATGGCGCAAATAGCGGCTCAATTTAGCGACAAGGTAATTCTCACCGCAGACAATCCGCGCACCGAAGATCCCGAACAGATCTTGCGCGAAATGGAAGCCGGCATCGAGCCGCAGCACTATAAAAAATCAATGACCATTACCGACAGATTCCAAGCGATCAAAACAGCTTGCCAATTGGCGCAAGCGCATGATATTATTCTCATTGCCGGAAAAGGACACGAAACCTATCAAGAAATTCATGGGGTACGGTACGAATTTGATGATATGCAACACGTACAAGAATTATTAATTCAACTTCATAAATAGACACCTATGCTGTATTATTTTTTTGAATACCTGTATAAAGTAGTAGACGTCCCCGGAGCGGGCGTGTTTCAATACATTACGTTTAGATCGGCGCTGGCTGTAATCTTATCGATGTTAATTTCTACTATATACGGAAAACGGATCATTACCTTTTTGCGCAACCAACAAGTAGGCGAAACCGTGCGTGAATTGGGATTGGCCGGTCAGAATGAAAAAGCAGGCACGCCAACCATGGGGGGATTAATCATTATTATCGCCACCTTGATTCCTGTTTTGTTGCTCACCAAGCTCAACAATATTTATATCATTTTGCTCATTGTGACTACGCTTTGGATGGGCACCATTGGCTTTATTGACGATTACATTAAAATTTTCAAAAAAGACAAGCAAGGACTTAAAGGAATTTTTAAAGTGATTGGCCAAGTAGGCTTGGGGGTAATTGTTGGGACTGTTTTATACACACATCCGGGAGTAACTATCCGAACTGACAAAGTGAATACGGTAGTGGTAAACCAATCCCAAAATGTTATTTCGGCTCTTCCCAACGAGGAAAAATCTACTGCAACAACGATTCCTTTTTTCAAAAACAACGAATTTGATTATGCCGAATTATTGGCATGGACCGGCGAAGGCTACGAAAAATGGGCTTGGTTGGTGTTTATTCCCATCGTGATTTTTATCATCACCGCTGTATCAAATGGCGCCAACCTCACCGATGGAATTGACGGACTGGCAGCAGGAACCTCGGCCATCTCGGTCTTGGCACTGGGGATTTTCACCTTTGTGTCGGGGAACATCATTTTCTCTAATTATTTGAACATTATGTATATCCCCAATTCAGGGGAAATGACCGTATTTATTGCCGCTTTTGTGGGGGCATTGGTTGGATTTTTATGGTACAATTCCTACCCCGCATCGGTATTTATGGGCGACACAGGCAGTTTAACCATAGGTGGAATCATTGCTGTTTTAGCTATTTCGGTGCGCAAAGAACTCTTAGTGCCTTTGTTGTGTGGGATCTTTTTGGTAGAGAATTTATCGGTTATCCTGCAAGTGAGTTATTTCAAATTTACCAAAAAACGATATGGCGAAGGAAAACGCATCTTTTTGATGTCGCCCTTGCACCACCATTACCAAAAGAAAGGCTACCACGAAAGTAAAATTGTGACCCGTTTTTGGATTGTGGGTATCGTGTTGGCCATTTTGTCTATCGTGACCTTGAAATTACGTTAATCATAGGAACCGAAATGAAACGATTAGTCATATTAGGCGGAGGCGAAAGCGGAGTGGGAACAGCCATCTTGGGAAAGAAGGAAGGCTTTGACGTATTCGTGTCTGATAGGGGGAAAATAAAAACGGTTTACCAAGAAGTTTTGAATAAATATGGAATTGCGTGGGAAGACCAACAGCATACCGAAGAAAAAATAGTGAACGCAACGGTTGTCATGAAAAGTCCTGGTATTCCTGATAAAGTTGAGATCATAAGAAAGTTGAAGCAGCTGGGAGTGCCGGTGATCTCTGAAATTGAGTTTGCAGCGCCTTATACCAAAGCGATAACCATAGGAATTACGGGAAGTAACGGAAAAACTACGACCACGATGCTCACGTATCACTTGCTCAAATCGGCAGGATTGCAAGTGGGTTTGGCGGGTAATATTGGCAAAAGTTTTGCCTGGCAAGTGGCCGAGACCGAACAAGATTATTATGTATTAGAATTGAGCAGTTTTCAGTTGGATGGCATAGTCAATTACAAACCGCACATCGCCGTGCTCACCAACATTAGCCCCGATCATTTAGATCGTTACGAATACAAGTATGAGAATTACATCAATTCAAAATTTAGAATAACCATGAACCAAACCGAGCAGGATTTCCTTCTCTATGACGCCGATGACGAGGCTAGCACCGAATGGTTGAAAAACAATAAAACGAACGCTCAATTAATTCCTTTCTCGATCAGCAAAACGCTCGAAAAAGGAGCTTATTTAAAAAACAACATTATGGAAGTAAACATCAACGAAGAAGAATTCATCATGGAAACCGAATACATTGCGCTCGAAGGCAAGCACAACATGAAAAATGCGATGGCCGCGACCTCGGTTGCCAAGCTCATGAAAATTCGAAACGCCACTATTCGGGAGAGTTTATCCAATTTTCAAGGGGTAGAACACCGCTTAGAAAAAGTGTTGAAAATTCAAAATGTACAATACATCAACGATTCCAAAGCCACCAATGTAAACGCTACGTTTTTTGCACTAGATAGCATGAATTCGCCAACCGTTTGGATTGTGGGCGGTGTTGATAAAGGAAATGACTACAGCGAATTGATGCCATTGGTACGCGAAAAAGTAAAAGCCATTGTGTGTTTGGGTATGGATAACACCAAAATTATTGAGGCCTTTGGCAATGTGGTTGATATGGTATTAGAAGTTGATAATATGTTTGATGCCGTGAATATGTCGGCACATTTGGCCGAGAGAGGCGATATGGTTTTGTTGTCACCCGCCTGTGCCAGTTTTGATTTATTTGAAAACTACGAAGACCGAGGCAATCAGTTTAAAAGAGCCGTTATGGGATTATAAAGGATTAACGTTAACCCACATAAAGAATCAAAATGAAGCAATTAATCAGCAGTTTAAAAGGAGATAAGGTCATTTGGACCTTCGTGGCTTTGTTGGGCCTGTTCTCGTTTATGCCGGTTTTTAGCGCCAGTAGTAACTTGGCCTACATAGGCCATGGAACGGGCAATACCTTGGGCTACTTGGTTAAACATTTTGCGCATATTTTCATAGGATTTCTCATTATTTATGGCATTCACAAAGTACCGTATCAATATTTCCGAACCATTGCGCGCTATTTATTGCCTGTAGTTTGGTTGTTGCTGTTGTATACCTTAGCCAAAGGAACCGTGATCGCAGGTGCCAATGCCAGTCGCTGGATCCAAGTGCCTTTTATAGGCATCACCTTTCAAACCTCGACATTGGCCTTCATCGTGTTGATGATTTTTGTGGCGCGTTATTTGTCGATCACCCGCGATACCCCCATAACATTTAAATCTTCCTTGATCGAACTTTGGGCGCCTGTTTTTATTACCCTTGGCCTCATTTTGCCTGCCAATTTTTCTACGGCGGCCTTGATGTTTACCATGGTTTTGATGTTGGTCTATGTGGGCATGTATCCGCTCAAATACATTGGCGCCATTATTGGAATTGGTTTTGCTGCCATCGCTGTCTTTGTTTTGTTGAGTCATGTGATGCCCAATTTCAAATTATTTACTCGGGTAAAAACCTGGGAAAATCGCATCGAAAATTATATGCAACACAAACCTGGCGAAGACGATTACCAAATAAGTAAAGCTAAATCGGCTATTGCCACCGGAGGTTTATATGGATTAGGACCTGGAAAAAGTGTGCAAAAAAACTTTTTGCCGCAATCTTCCTCCGATTTTATTTATGCGATTATTGTAGAAGAATATGGATTGGTTGGCGGTTTGGGTGTATTAACCCTGTATATATTATTGTTCATCCGCTTTATAATTGCGGCCCAAAAAGCCAATACCAAATTTGGTCAATTGGTGGTTGTGGGCTTGGGATTCCCGATTATATTTCAGGCTTTAACTAATATGGCTGTGGCGGTAGATATGTTGCCGGTTAC
>CAMBOW010000055.1 GCA_945869365.1 Flavobacterium psychrophilum
CTTTTCCGGTTTTGTAATCGATGATGCGCACCACGCCATTGCGCGATTCTACCCGATCTACGTTTCCGCTTAGCACCACATCATAAGGCAAACTGGGATGCGTTAGTGTGCGGGATAATTTGGTTTCCAAAGCCAAAATTTGTACCGCATCGCCTTTTTTGAGTTGGGCCAATTCGTAGGTTAAAAAATTATGGACGTTGCGTTTGGCTACTTCAAAAGCCAAGAGGTTGCGGCCTTTTTTAATTTCACCTTCTTTATATACCGCTTTAAACTGTTTGGTCACCACAGTTTCAATTTGCGAAAAACAAGCGTTCACTCCGTGTTCTGATAAAAATTTGCCTACAAACGGCGTGTACAATTCATAAAGACTCTCGTGTATAATGGTGCCCAAGGTATTTAATGCAACTGTCTCTTCTACTTCTTCGGTTTCTCGAATGCGCAGGATTTTTTGAAAGTAAAAGGCAATCGGGTTGCGTATATAACTGCTAAATGCCGATGGAGAAAATCCAGACTTGGCTACTTCTTGCAAGCGATCCAAAACGGCTGCTGATTTTGGAATCACCTGCAGTGCAACCGGGCTAGTGGGCACAAGCGGGTTGTGAATTTCTTTGGTAAATACATGGGTAGTTTGACGTTCTACTTCCATTTGCGTAATGAAACGACTCATTTCTCCGGCGTCAAGCCCTTCGCTCTCTGTATTGTACAATAAAAACGCCTGCTTGGCCCGTTGCAACAAATGGTAAAAATGATAGGTATAAATCGCGTCTTTTTCTTTAAAGGTAGGCAAGCCCAATTCCCGTTTCACATCATAGGGAATAAAGGAATTGTTGGCTTTTCCGGCCGGGAATTTTCCTTCGTTTACCGAAAGTACAATCACGGTTTCAAAATCAAGCACACGACTTTCCAACACCCCCATGATTTGCAATCCTTGTAGTGGTTCGCCCTCAAATGAAACTTCGGCCAAATCAATAATTTGTTTGTACACAGCATGCAAGGTGCTCAACTCTTGAGCAATTGTGTAGGCAGTAAAATACTGCGTGAGTCGGTTAATTATTTTGTATAAACTGTACAAGAAGGTTTGGGCCAATTTTTCGTCTTCTTTTTGGGTACTTAGGTTGGCTTTAATGTGCAACAAAATAAGGCCCAATCGCTCCAATACCGGCAAGGCTGTGTCTTCCCATTTGGCAAAAAGTAAGGTGAATAGCGGCGTGGCTTGGGGGTGTAATTCCTGCAGTTTTTGGTGACTGATAAAGGTGTAATTATAGGATTGAATAGTATAGACCAAATCGCTGGCTTGCACATAGGAAGCGACAAGCGGATGGGTAAGAACCGCCAAGACATCTTTGTAGTAAAACACATAGGAATTGCCACTTCTCGACTGGGCGTGCAGGTGCATTTTAAACAACAACCCAAGCAGCAATTGCGCCGGATTGTTTTTGCTCGAATACCCCATGGTAATATTCAAGGACGACAAATTGTTGGGCAAAGCATAGAGCAAAGGAACCAAAAGCTGTTCCTCGGCCAATACCACGGCAATTTTTTCTAAGGGAGTTTCGGGGTTTTCGGCTACAAGGGTTTCCAAAATAGTGCCGGCAATTTTAGCCTGACCAATGGTTTTGGGCGTGCCAATGCAACGAATGGTTTTGGGTTGGGCAAAATGATCACCTATCCATTCAAACGGATGATTTTTATAGTAAGGCCAAGTGGCTTTATAGCGACGCAGAAACATACCCGCATCGTGTTGCGGATCATCCAAGAACGTCAGGTCGGCATCCCAATATACCTTCGCGAGATCTTGGCTTAATAGCGTTTGTATAATTTTTTCCTCGGCCGCATTCAAGGCGTTAAATCCGGCAAATACAAAGGTTTTTTGAGTACTCGCTACGCAAAAATCGGCGGTATTTGTTACGGCTTCCCGGTAGATCATGCCTTGATAACCCTGGCCTTTTGCTAATAAATGTTGATACAGCGCTTGGTAATAGGCGGGCAAACGTTTCCAAAAATCGACGTAATTTTCTAAGAGTTGTGTTTTATCGGCAACCTCAACACCCCAACGTTTAATGTCTTCGATGTCTTTGATGTAGGAAAGCACATGCATAGGGTCTAACAAATAGCGGTCTATTTCATTAAAATCTTGCAACAAGGTTTTGGCCCAATTGGCAAACAATTCAAACGACTGGGGTGCCGTGCTCATTTGGCAATACACTTCATAAAACTCAAACAATTGGGTGATTGGATCAGCGGTTTGCAATCCGGAAAGAGCTTGAACAAAGTCTTCGATGCTAATGACCTCTGGAGCAAATACCGGAGCCGAAAGGTGTTTTTGTAAGGCGTCGAGTAAAAACAGCTTGGCCCGCTTGTTGGGCAATACAACTACAGTTTGTTGAAAGTCATTTTGAAAATCCTGGGCAAGTGTGTCGGCGAGTTGATCGAGGAAGGTAGCTGTCATCATGGTATAAAAATAAAAAAAACGCCCCGATAATCGAGGCGTTTTCTAGTGGTATTTTGAGAAGTGTTTAGTTGGCTAATTTCACCTCAACTCTTCTGTTGTTTGCTTTACCCGCTTTGGTTTTATCTATTGGTCTAGATTTACCGTATCCTGCCGATGTTAAACGATCAGCGGCAATACCGTTTTCAATTAGATAGTTTTTCACAGCGCTTGCTCTATTATCAGACAAGGTCTGATTGAACGCTACTGAACCTGAATCGTCTGTATGTCCTTCGATGCTAAATTTAGCTGTTGGGTATTCTTTTAAGATCGCAGTGATTGATTGCAATACAGCAAATGTTTGTTTTTGGAAAGAAGCTTTACCTGACTCAAACAAAATGGTTTTGGCATATTCGTTCAAGCTTTTGATAGCTGTTTCAGTAACTTCAGGACAACCATTGTTGGCTGCAGTTCCTTTTACGTCTGGACATTTGTCGTCTTTGTCTAATACGCTATCGCCATCTGTGTCTGGCCAAGGACAACCTGCGTTATCTTTTGGTCCCTTTACTGTTGGGCATTTGTCTGCTTTATCTGTTACGCCATCGCCATCAGCATCTGGACAACCTCCTAAAGTTTTTAATCCCGCAACATCTGGACAAGCATCGTCTTTATCGGCAACACCATCGGCATCCATATCTGGACAACCATTGAATTCAGCCAAACCAGCTGCATCAGGACAAGCATCACTTGCATCAACAATTCCGTCAGCATCGGTATCAGGACAGCCTTTAAATTGTTTCAATCCTTTCACATCAGGACAAGTATCGTCTTTATCATAGATCCCATCGCCATCCGTGTCTTTTCCGCCAAATTTGAAGGTAAGACCAATTAGGTGTTGCATGTGCGAAGGCACATCAGCATTGATTACACGATCTGCTTTATCCAATGAATTTTTGTAGGTAGATTGAATAGAGAATCCTACCATTTCAGTAAACCAAAGCGTAAGTCCCAAACCTCCATTAAAAGTTCCGTAGCTAGCGTCACCAAAAGAAGTGTAACCACCACCTACGTGAGCAGAAGGATCTACAATTTTCCAACCCAACATCTCCATAAAGCTGTATTTGATTGTACCGTCGGCACTGTAGTAGCTTAAATCACCAGGATTTATTACTTCGTAAGGTCCAGGAGCTACGGTGCGAGGCACAACAAAACGTTTAATTTTGTTGATCGATCCAGTAACGCCAAAAGTAAAATTACCGCCTACATTTTTAGACACCGTGATGTACGAAATAGAAGGTAAAACATTCCAATAGTCTTGCGCATTAAAATACTGTGAAAATTGGTCTTGAATTTTAGAAGCTGCACTCACACGAGTGTCAACTGCATTGGTTCCAAAGGAAATTGCCCATGGATTGTTGCTGTCTTGCGCTTGAACGTTTAGTCCTACAAGAAGAACTAAAGCAGCAACTAATTTGTTTAGGTGTTTCATAGTTTAAATTTTTGTTAAATTACAATAAATTTCGGGTCAAAAGTAAGGTGTTAATCAATACCAACAAAACGATTGCTAAAAAAAATGCCTTAATTAATTTTTAATTCTAATTAAATAACATTCAGCTGTTTACCCACTTTAATGAAGGCTTCTATGGCTTTATCTAAATGTGCTTGTGTGTGTGCTGCCGACAATTGCACCCGAATACGCGCTTTGTCTTTGGGAACAACCGGAAAAAAGAAGCCAATTACGTAGATGCCATTTTGCAATAATTCGTTGGCCATAGTCTGCGAAAGCTTGGCGTCATAGAGCATTACGGGCACTATTGCCGAGTCGCCTTCTACAATATCAAAGCCCGCTTTTTTCATACCGGCCTTAAAATAGTTGGTGTTCCATTCCAGTTGATCGCGCAGCGATGTGTCTTTTTCGAGCAACTCAAAAACCTTGATAGAAGCCCCCACAATAGCAGGCGCCAAAGAATTCGAAAACAAATACGGACGAGAACGCTGGCGGAGTAGTTCAATAATTTCTTTTTTTCCGGTAGTATATCCGCCCATCGCGCCACCCAGCGCTTTCCCAAGTGTTCCGGTTATGATGTCTATGCGATCCATTACATTTTTGGCCTCCATCGTACCCTTGCCTGTCGCGCCAATAAAGCCTGCGGCATGGCACTCGTCTACCATAACCATCGCGTCGTATTGATCGGCTAAATCACAAATTTTATCTAAGGGGGCCACTACCCCATCCATAGAGAATACGCCGTCGGTGACAATTAATTTAAATCGAACACCGGCTTCGTTGGCTTTTTGGAGCTGCACTTCTAAATCGGCCATGTCGCTGTTTTCGTAGCGGTAACGCGCGGCTTTACACAAACGCACCCCGTCAATAATTGAGGCGTGATTTAAACTATCTGAAATAATCGCGTCTTGCTCACCCAACAAAGGTTCAAAAACCCCACCATTGGCATCAAAAGCAGCGGCGTATAAAATGGTGTCTTCTGTGCCATAAAATTGTGCGATTTTTTGTTCTAAAGTTTTATGAATGTCTTGGGTTCCACAAATAAACCGCACCGATGACATCCCGAATCCATGGGAATCTAAGGCGTCTTTGGCCGCTTGAACTACTTCGGGATGCGAAGAAAGTCCCAAGTAATTGTTGGCGCAAAAATTCAATACGGTTTCCCCGGTTGAAATGGTGATTTCGGCACCTTGCGGCGAGGTAATGATGCGTTCTTTTTTGAATATTCCATTGGCTTCAATGGTGTCTAATTCGTTTTGTAGGTGTTGTTGTATTTTTCCGTACATGCTTTTTTGTTTTTAAAATGCGTTTACAAATGTATTACATTGGGCGTTTCGCCAAGATAGACCAAGAGTTTTTTTGCCACGACAAATCCCATCGCCGTGAGTACATGTTGGTAATCGGCCAACTGCTGTTGGTGTTGGGGTTTGGGGCTACCCGTTTTGTAATCGAGTAAAATGACCGCGCCCGACGGAAGTTGCACAATGCGATCGGGCTTCACCACTGAAGCTTGTGGCTGCAAAATAGCCTGTTCGTTCCATACTTTATTGCCTGCTGCAAAAACCTCGGTCAAGTCGGGATGCATAACCAATTGGCTGAGCGATTGTGTTACAGCTGCCAACTGCTGTGCGGCAATTAGCCCGGAATCTAGCGCATTTTGCAAGGCCAATGGCAAGTCCTTTTGGGTGAAGATGGTGGCCGCAATTTCGTGGATCACGTTGCCGTAGGCAATGGCTTCTTGTTGCGGAGAATTCCACATGAGGGCTTCTCGTTGGGCAATTTTAATTTTTGAAGACTGGATGGGCTGTACAACCGATTCTACAGGAATAGGCTCAGTTTTTGATTTACTGGGTTTGGATAATTTTTGTGGAGATCCCCAGTCATAAAAAGCCGTATCTTCTTTATACAGTCCAAGATGAGTAAGGTATTTGGCAAAAAAAGCCGACATGGTATTGGGAAACGTGCCGTCTGCTTTGGGTTTTACGTGCTGCGAAATAATGTGCAACTGCTCTTCGGCGCGCGTAAGTGCCACATATAAGACGTTGATGTTGTCGAGCAATTCTTCTTCCTTTTTTTGCTCGAAGACGGCCTTGGCTGCCGGGCCAAAATTGGCTACCCCAGCGTTGTTGTCTACCAATATTTTGGGAATGCCAAAAACCGCTTGGTCGGCGTCGAGCCAGATTTTGTCTTTGGGTTTTCGGGCATAATCCTCATCGGCAAAAGGCATAATCACAACGGGGAACTCTAGCCCTTTGGCTTTGTGAATGGTGAGTATGCGAATGGCATTGGTGCCCTCAGGTGATGGAATGCTTAGCTTGGACGCATTTTTATCCCAAAACGACAAAAATTCAACGATGCCCGCCTGATTTCGCAGGTCACGTTCCAGAACAATGTCCAGAAAATATTGCACATAGGCATTGCTTTTTTCATGTTGCAGCACTCGGGCAACCAAGAGTTCGACCGCTTCGTAGAGCGATTTTTTTCGCAGGGAAGCAAATGACACGTTCAGGTTGTGTTGGGCCAACCAAGCTTCAAATTCAATTTCGATGGTACAGCCCATGCCGGCCGCAATAAAATCGTGAATTTCTTGCGGTTGCGGCAAATTTTGCGCCAAATACAATAAAAACAAAGCCTTGGCTTCTTTGTTGTTTGGGTTGTTGAGGTACCGCAAACTAGTGAGCAAGCATTGCACCTGCGGGGCATTATCAAGCAACAAGGTCTCCGAAGACAACAGCGGCAATTGCATTTCGGTGAGGTAGCTAGCAACGGCTACTCCCTGGTCGCGTTTGCGGGTGAGTATGGCAATGTCTTGGTAGGCAAATCCTTGTGCCAAAACACGCTGAATGGTTTCGAAGGTAGCTACAACCTGTTGTTTGGTTTTGTCGGGCGTGTCTTCGGCGCTGTCGGGTGCAGCTTGCTCGGGCTCGGGTAAAAAATGAATGGACACGTAGCCACCTTGTTTGGAATTGCTGAGCTGATGGCTCCATTTTTCGTATAATTCTTTGTAATCGGGATGGGTAAATTCGGACGAAAGAAACCCAAATAAGCCGTTATTAAATTCAATAATTTGGGTGTAACTGCGGTAATTGGTGTCGAGTGAAAATACAGTAGCTTGGGCATTAAACGGACTTTGCTGCTTGCTCAAGGCGATAAATTGTTCGGCTTTCCCGCCTCGCCAACGGTAAATAGATTGTTTGGGGTCGCCCACCAAGAGCAAGGAACCGCGGGTGCCGTTCAGGTCTTCGCTGCACAAGGCATTGTCTATTAGCGGAACGAGGTTTTGCCATTGCATCTCGGAGGTGTCTTGAAATTCGTCGATGAAAAAGTGGCGGTAGCGTTCGCCCAGTCGCTCGTAGATAAAGGGAGCAGGTTGGTTTTGAATTTCCCGATAAATTAAGGCGTTAAACTCTGAAATGGACAAAATATGCTGTTCGGCTTGTAGGGCCTGTAACTCCTGACTCACTTTGTTGACTAAGGAAAGGGGTGTACAATTCTTTATAAAGGCTTTATAGAAATCACGGTGTTCAAATTGACTGTATATGGTGCTTAACGCGTCTAAAAATGTGGGGATGGCCTGCTCAATTAGGTCTTTGTCGGTGGCCGCTTGCAAAATTTTGATGTCGGTGTCCTCGCGGTAGGTTTTGTTTTTGGGGTTAAAATTTCCCTCGGCAATAGATTGGAGGTGTTTGGGGAAATAGCCGCCCGAAAAGGAGCGTAAATTGATGCCCATGGCTTCTATGCTTTGCAACAGTCGTTGGGCAAATTCTTGGTTTTCGGATTCTATAGTTGCACACAACTCGTTGAGGTGCAGTTTGAGCGCCGCAAATTGATCGATGCTGTAGTCTTTGAGCAGCGCAATTTCTTCGCGGTTGTTTTCGTTGACCAGGAGTTTACCGGTTTCTAAAATTTCTCTAGAAATGTCCCAACTTTTGTCGTCGTCGGTTTTCTCCATGGTGAAATCGATGAGCAACTTGGTGAGCGCCGGATCATCGCCGGCTTGAGCAATTAGGACATCGACGGCCTCCATGACCAAATTTTCGGTGTCTAGGGAAACCTCAAACGAGACAGGCAAATCCAAATCGTGGGCAAAGGCACGAATAACTTTGTGGGTAAATTTATCGATCGTCGAAATATCAAAAGCTGCATAATTGTGTATGAGGTGTTTGATAATCTGTTTGGCCTTTTCGTGAATTTTGGGCAGCGGCAATTTGGTTTCGTGCGAGATGAGCTGCATGAGCTCGAGTGCGCCGGGCGAGGTGTTATCGCTTGCAAACTGGGATAAATTTTCGATTACCCGACTTTTCATTTCGTGAACGGCCTTGTTGGTAAACGTAATCGCCAAGATGTTTCGGTAGGCGTCTGGTTTGGTTGATGTGAGTATAATTTTGAGGTACTCTTTTACCAAGGTGTAGGTTTTCCCCGATCCGGCAGAGGCGTTGTAAATAGAAAAACTGGCGAGCGAGGGCTGGGTAGTTGTCATGCCTTGATTGAGATAATAAGGTAGTAGTAAATGCTGCATTAGCCCCGATGGCAGTGGAAATCGTTTTGTGGGCGCTGTGGCAGCAAGGACTCACAAAACATTGCAACGGACAGCGGGAAATAGCTTCACAAAAAATCTTGAAACGGGAACTAATTTATTAGAAATATTCCAATTTACCTATACTTTTTCCAAAGTTAAATGATTAATTTTGGTGAAAATTATTACTCACTAAATCTTATTGTTATGGCTTTTGAATTACCTCAATTACCGTATGCCTATGATGCCCTTGAGCCGCACATTGATGCGCGCACCATGGAGATTCACCACAGCAAACACCATAATGCGTATACCGCCAATCTTAATGCTGCCATTGCCGGAACCGACATGGAAGGCAAAACCATTGAGAATATCTTGATTAATTTGGATAAAAAAAATGCAGCCGTGCGCAACAACGGAGGTGGTTTTTACAACCACAACTTATTTTGGAGCATCATGTCGACCAATGGCGGTGGATTGCCTACTGGCGATTTGCTTGATGCCATTGAAGCGAGCTTTGGCGATTTTAACGAATTTAAAGCCCGTTTTTCTAAAGCAGGTGCTACGCAATTTGGCTCAGGTTGGGCTTGGTTGTGTGTACACAAAGGCGGAAAATTAGAGGTGTGCGGCACGCCCAACCAAGATTGTCCATTAATGCCCGAAGTGGGTTGTGGCGGAGCGCCTATTTTGGCAATGGATGTTTGGGAACACGCCTATTATTTGAACTACCAAAACCGTCGTCCCGATTACATTGAAGCATTTTTTAATGTGATCAATTGGACCGAAGTGGCCCGCAGGTATGCCCTAGAAAAATAAACGGCATATTCTAATACTAGAAAAAGGCGATCAAAATTTGATCGCCTTTTTTTTATGTGAATTGATAAGTAACCGGAGTTGGATAAAATAAAAAAGGTGAAATTTCTTTCACCCTTTTTGCCCCAAATCTACCATAAACTTAACCTACTAAATATTATGGTGCTCAAATATAATAGAACTCTATCGATGTAAACAAAATTATTAGATGAACTACACTTAAAATCGATGAAGTGCATTTCACGCACCTAATAAGCCCGTAGATCTATGCCTTCGTAAAAATTAATGAACGCACGATTTACTACGCGGTTTCCGCCAGGAGTGGGATAATCTCCGGTAAAATACCAATCGCCTAAGTTTTTTGGGCAGGCTTGGTGTAAATTATCGACGGTTTGAAAAATGATTTCAACTTGCGCCTGAATGTCACTTGAGCAAAGCATTTGGGCTATTTTGCTCGAAATTTCCTCGGGGGTAAATGGCGCATAAATCTCAGTAACGAAATTCACGACCTCTGCATCCACTAAATATTCTTGGGCTTTACACTTTTCGTAGACCGAATCGACAATGGCGTGCAAGTTGCGTTCTTTGAGTAAAGCTAATGCCGCTTTGAACGCCACCAATCCTTCGAGCTTAGCCATGTCTATGCCATAACAATCGGGGTAACGAATTTGTGGCGCCGACGACACCACCACTATTTTTTTGGGGTTCAAGCGATCCATCATTTTGATGATGCTCATTTTGAGCGTGGTTCCGCGCACAATACTGTCGTCAATGATTACCAAATTGTCGGTGGGTTTAATTACCCCGTAGGTGACATCATATACGTGTGCCACTAAATCATCTCGGCTGCTGTCTTCGGTAATAAAAGTACGCAGCTTGGCATCTTTGATCGCGATTTTCTCGGTGCGAATTTTTACCGACAAAATTTCTTCCAATTTCTCTTTGGTGAGTGTTTTTCGGTTATCGAGTATGTAGTGCGTTTTCCGTTGATTTAAAAAATCTTGAGCGGCCTCGACCATGCCATAAAACGAGGTTTCGGCAGTGTTGGGAATGTAAGAAAACACCGTGTTGTCGGTATCGTTGTCTATAGCTTGGAGCACGGCAGGCAAAACCAATTTACCGAGTTTTTTTCGTTCTAAATAAATTTCGGCATCGCTTCCACGTGAAAAATAAATGCGTTCGAATGAACAGGCTTTTTTCACCACTGGCACTATGATTTCTTCTTCGGTAACGTGCCCATTTTTTTTGATGATCACGGCATGTCCCGGTTGCAATTCTCGCACTTTTTCGAAAGGCACATTAAATACAGTTTGAATAACCGGACGCTCGGAAGCCACGACCAAAATTTCGTCGTCGTCATAATAATAGGCCGGACGAATCCCCGCTGGGTCGCGAAATACAAACGCATCGCCATGACCAAAAAGTCCAGCCATCGCATAGCCTCCGTCCCATCCTCTAGAAGCGCGTTTTAGTATTTTGGCTATATCGAGTTTCTCCGCAATGACAGGCGAAGCTTCTTGTTTGGACAAGCCGTTGTTTTTGCATTCTTGGTATAATTCGGTGACTTCGCCGTCTAGAAAATGACCTATTTTTTCCATGACTGTCACGGTATCGGCCATTTCTTTGGGGTGTTGTCCCAACTCAACCAAACTGCTAAACAATTCTTTTACATTGGTCATGTTGAAATTTCCGGCCACAATCAAGTTGCGGTGCATCCAGTTGTTTTGACGCAAAAAGGGGTGCACGCTTTCAATGCTGTTTTTTCCGAAAGTCCCGTAACGTACGTGTCCTAAAAACAATTCTCCAATGTAGGGCAGGTGTTTTTTTTGTAAATCTACATCCTCAGCAAATTCTGGATGCGCCAACATTTCTTCGTTAATGCGGTCATTAATTTGAGCAAAAACATCTTGTATGGGTTGGGCGTCGTTTGATCGCACGCGGCTGATGTAGCGTTCGCCAGGATCAACATCCAATTTGATGGAGGCAAAGCCGGCTCCATCTTGACCGCGGTTGTGCTGTTTTTCCATTAACAAATACATTTTCTGAATTCCGTAGAAGGCAGATCCGTATTTTTCTTTGTAATAAACCAAAGGTTTTTTTAATCGCAATAGGGCTATCCCACATTCGTGTTTTATGGCGTCGCTCATGAAAAAAAGTGTGTTTGGGTGTTGTAGTTAGTTGTGTTTGAGCATAAAAAATGCCCCGAATTTCGAGGCATAAAGGTATTATATTTCTATATCAAATTGTGTTAAGGCTTTGAATTGTTTCAAGCGGTTTTGCACTTCGGTTGGCGTCAAGGTTTGCATGCGCTCGGTGCCAAACTGCTCTACGCAAAAGGAAGCCAAATTGGATCCGTGAATAATGGCTGTTTTCATGGTATGGAAGGAAACATCCCCTTGTTGGGCAATAAATCCGGCAAATCCTCCAGCAAAAGTATCTCCGGCTCCCGTTGGATCAAACACATCAGCCAAAGGCAAGGCGGGTGCAAAAAAGATGTGCTCGTTATGAAAGAGCAAAGCCCCGTGTTCTCCTTTTTTGATCACCACATAGGCAGGTCCCATTTGGTGAATTTTGGCTGCCGCTTTTACTAAGGAATATTCCCCCGATAATTGTCGGGCTTCTTCGTCGTTTATAGTGATCACATCTACGCGTTTGATTACATCCAACAACTCAGGCAAGGCGCAGTCCATCCAAAAGTTCATGGTGTCCAAGACTATAAGTTTTGGTTTTTGTGTGAGTTGATTCAACACGCTGCTTTGTACGATTGGATGCAAATTGCCTAGCATCACGATGTCTGAATCGGTAAAATGGGCAGGAACTTTGGGATTGAAATCGGCCAACACATTGAGCTCGGTAGCCAAGGTGTCTCTGGAGTTCATGTCGTTGTGGTATTTGCCACTCCAAAAAAACGTCTTGCCTCCAGGCACCACTTCCAATCCGGTTACATCAATGTTTCTGTTTGTGAGCAAATCAATGTGTGCTTGAGGAAAATCATCGCCCACCACCGACACAATGGCCGATTGCAGTTTAAAGTGCGAGGCGGCTAATCCGATAAACGTGGCAGCTCCGCCCAAAATTTTATCTGTTTTTCCAAAAGGTGTTTCAATGGCGTCAAACGCAACGGTGCCTACGATTAAAAGTTTATTCATTTCCTATATATTGTGAGCAGACATTCTCTTCTCAAATTAAAGGCGCAAAGATAGGTTTTCTCTGTAAATTAAAAAGAATGAATAATGAATAATTGAGGGCGGTCAGCTGTCAGCTTTTAGCTTTTAGCCACGAATGCACGAATTGTATAATCCCGAAGTTTCGGGACCAAAACGCCGGAATTAAGCTGTGCCTTCAAGTCTGAATTTTTCAATGTTTAAATTTTTCAATCTTTAATCTTCTGAGCCGACAACTTTTCAATTACCCTTTTGCGATTCAAAAAATAAATCTATATTTGCAGCCACAATTACCGCGGGTATGGTGAAATTGGTAGACATGCCAGACTTAGGATCTGGTGCCGCAAGGCGTGTAGGTTCGAGTCCTATTACCCGCACTTTTAGCTCAAACTTTTGTTTGGGCTTTTTTTATGCCGCAAGGCGGGAAGGTTCCCCCGACGCTTCGGGGCTATTACCCGCACATTTAGCTCAAACATTGTTTGGGCTTTTTTTATGCACTAAGGCGTGAAGGTTCCCCCGACGCTTCGGGGCTATTACCCAAATCCTATGGTCGGAGAAGTCTTCGGTGGTAAATTTTTTTTAAAACTTCACACTCCCCGCTTCCAACTTCCGGCTATAAAATTATAGCCGTGCTTAGTATACTCCTACAAATCATCCCGAAGTGTCGGGATTCAGTATTTGAATTTCATAGCCGTTCTTAGTATACATCTATAAATCATAAATCAAACATCATAAATCGTTAATAGAAAAAGCCCCTCCGTTTCCGAAGGGGCTTTTGCTTTAATATTAAATGCGATCTATCGCTTAATCATTCTTAGTGATTTCACGTTTTCTCCTTGGGTAACAATTACATTGTATACGCCAGCTGGATAAGCAGATCCAAGATCTTCTGAGCTATAGTCGATGG
>CAMBOW010000056.1 GCA_945869365.1 Flavobacterium psychrophilum
TGGCTACTATGGTTCATACCTACGTAATGCAACCGTTCACGATTCCAACTGCTTCGCTCGAAAAATCCTTGCTCATTGGCGATTTCTTGTTTGTGAGTAAATTTCATTACGGCGCACGAACGCCACTTACTGCCGTTTCGATGCCGATGGTACATGACAGCATTCCGTTAATGCACAAAAAATCATACACAAACTACCCACAACTCCCCTATTTTCGATTTCCTGGTTTACAACAAATTGATCGAAATGACATCGTAGTGTTTAACTGGCCAGTTGATACGGTCTATAAATTCTTTGATACTTCAAAACGAAAAGCACTTAAACCGATCGACAAAAAATCAAATTATGTGAAACGCTGTCAAGGGATACCGGGAGACACCTTGGAAATCAAAGAAGGTGTGGTTTACATTAACCATAAACCTTTGGTGTTGCCAGATCGCGCTCGTCCACAGTATTCTTATTTGGTGACGACTAATGGCGGAGGATTTGACGAAACCTATTTGCAAAAAGAACTGCAAATCACCGATCCAATTTACATTGACAACCGCACACCCAATACCTACATATTTTCGGCACTAACCGCTGATTCTGCCGCTCGACTCAAAAACAATCCTGTGGTGGTTTCTATCGTGAAAAATATTTCGAAAGAGGTTGATCCTTCTGTATTCCCGCAAAACACAAGCTGGAACCGCGATAATTATGGACCGATTTACATTCCCGAAGTCGGAAAAACCATTGCGCTTACCACAACCAATTTGCCTTTTTATGCCCGTATTATCAAAGAATACGAAGGCAACACGCTAGAAGTAGCAGGTACAGCTATAAAAATTAACAACAAACTGGTTACCAATTATACCTTCAAACAAAATTACTACTGGATGATGGGAGACAACCGACACAATTCAGAAGACAGTCGTTTTTGGGGTTATGTACCTGAAAATCATATTGTCGGAAAACCAGTTTTCATTTGGCTGAGTATAGATCCAAACGGACGCGGGTTGAACAAAATTCGATGGGAACGCGTATTCACCACTGTGAATGGAGAAGGCGAGCCGTTTTCGTATTTGAAATTTTTCTTGTTGGCCTTGGCGGCCTATTTTGGCATTACGTTCTACTTGAATAAAAAGAAACAAAACGCCTAAATAAAAATTATGCGCTCGTTATTTTTGCCCACTTATTTTCCGTCGATCAGTAATTTTGCGGCAATGGCACAAGCCGAGGGAATTACCTTTGAAGTACACGATCATTTCCAGAAACAAACCAACCGCAACCGCACCTTCATCTACAGCCCAAATGGGATTCAATTGCTCAATATTCCTATTAAACACAGCAATGAACGTCATCAAGCAGCCCAAGATGTCAAAATAGAATGGGCCTTTAATTGGCAAAAACAGCATTTCAAATCGCTGGAAGCAGCCTACCGCACTTCGCCTTTTTTTGAATACTACGAAGACAAATTCATGCAGCTATTTATAGATAAGCCAACGTTTTTACTCGACCTGAACTTTCGTGCTTTAGAATTGGTAGTTGAATGTTTGGGCATGCCGTTCCAATACGAAACCACCGAAGAATATTTTCATGAACACAGCGATATAAAAGATTTTAGGCATTTAGCCAATGGCAAAAAAGACCAAACGATAGTAACGGAATATCCGCAAGTATTTGCCGATAAACACGGTTTTATTTCCAATTTGAGTGTATTAGATTTACTCTTTAATGAAGGTCGATTTGCTTTAGATTACCTGAAACAACAACGGCTATAACTACTCAAAAGCCAAGCGGGTCATGATGGGAAAATGATCTGAATTGATAAAGCCAGGAAAGCTTTCAAAACTTTTTACTTTCAGACTTTGATCGGCAAAAATAAAGTCGATACGCGCCGGGTAGTACTTGAACTTATAGGTTTGCCCAAATCCTTTTCCGGCCTCTTCAAAACAATCTTGGAAATCGCCTTTGATGTTGCGGTACACAAACGAGAACGGACTGTTGTTCATGTCTCCACACAATAAAATCGGGTATTTACATTTCATTTTATGCTGGTAAATAATCTCGGCTTGTTGCTGTTGCTGGCGAAATGCATTGCTGATGCGATTGAAAAGCAGTTGCGATTTTTGCTGGTTGATTCCGTCGATGTTTTCGGAAATTTCATTCACATCGGGGGAAATTTTGATCGATTGCAAATGCATATTGTACACCCGCAAAATCTCCTTTCCGCGTTTGATGTCGGCAAAAATTACATTGTTGTTGGAGTTGGCCGGTAGTTCCAAATTGCCTTGATCGATAATTGGAAACTTAGAAAAAATTGCCTGACCCGTTTTAATGTGTTTGCCTTGCATAAAAATAAAATGATACGGATATACTTTTAAATCTATTTGCGCCGCAGCCGAATATTCCTGAATACACAAAATGTCAGGGTTTTTATCTATGATAAACTGCCGAATGTTTTCGGGGACATCCTTGCTGGGCAGCCAGTCAAATAAATTAAACAGGCGCACATTATAACTCATAACCACAAAATCATTTTCGGTGGCGGGCAAATTACTTTCAGAAAATTTATAAAACTTGGTTATAAAAGTAATTCCGATGAGCAACACCAAGCCCGACAACAACATTTGGCTTTTAATCTGAACGAGCCAATAGAAAAAGAATAAGGCATTTAGGATCAGAAACAAGGGCATGAATAGCGTGAGAACCGCAAATATAGGATACAATTTGGGTGCTAGAAAGGGCAATACATAGGCAATACCTGTCAATATTGTGAGTACAATATTGGCCAAAAATGCTACTTTATTAAACCACGATAATCGGCTCATGTATAGATTTGAATGATTATTTTCCTGCTTTAAACAAAAATTCTTTTTCGTCTGCACTTAAACTGTCATAGCCCGACTGGCTAATTTTGTCTAAGATGTCATCTATTTGCTGCTGTGTTTTGTCTTTTATTACCACCTTCATCGCGGGTTTAGGTGCGGGTTTCTGGTAGGTACGATGCACTTTTTTGAATGCGTTTTTCTTTTTCGGACCAAAAAGCTGGGCTAATGTATCAAAAAATCCGGAAATGATTTTACTCAAATCGGTGCCTTGTTGCAACAATTTGATATAGACAAATCCAAATAATGCGCCCGACAAATGCGCGACATGCCCCCCAGTATTTTCAGTAAACAACTGCAATAAATCGATCCCTAAAATCACCAGGGTAAATTGCCAAAGTTGCACCTGTCCAATAAGTAACAGGCGAATATTCATCCGTGGGGCATAGGTAGCCGTAGCGACCAAAACGGCCATGATTGCACCCGATGCACCCACCAAACCGCTGGATAAACCAAAATCAAGAAAACGAAACGCCAACACAAAACCCAATCCTGATACGATCAGTCCAAGCAAATAGACGCCAAGTAATTGTTTTTGTGTAAAAAAAGTTTGAAACAATTTGCCGGCAAAATTCAACACCATCAAGTTAAAGAGGAGGTGAAAAAAGCTCGCGTGAAAAAAGCCATAGGTTAATAATGTCCAGGGATGGTAGGCCAAATGACTAAAATCGGCAAGTAATTTTACTTCTGTCGGAAATAAAAACACCCCCAACCTAAATTGGTACCAAACCACTACCGAAACAAGAAAAGCTCCCACATTCCAAAAGATGAGCTTCTGTTCCATACCGCCAAATTTATAGGCTATTTTGATGTCGTTTAGCATACTCATGTGCGGCTACTTAATTCCAACGGTTGGATTTAAATTGATTTTTCTTCCAATACCACACCATCAAAAATCCGACTAAAGCGCCGCCAATGTGAGCAAAGTGGGCAATGCCAGAAGCGCCTCCAAAAATAGATTCGCCACTCACTCCCATAAACAAATCGACAGCCAAAAGTCCGGGTACAAAATACTTGGCTTTGATGGGAATTGGTATAAACATCAATCCCAACTCGGCATTGGGAGCCATAAAAGCAAAGGCTACCAACAAACCATATATTGCACCCGATGCGCCTACGGCTGGCGTTTGACACAGTTGAACGGCCTTGATCAAGGTGTTGAAATCGGCTTGTTGAAACTGGGCTTTTTCCATAATTGAACTCACCTGACCCGCAACCAATTGGCCATTTTCGTCAAATACAGTACTGTAATTGGCATTTAATAATACATGCAAATCAGAGGCCGATAAAGACAACTGCGACAATTGATCCAGCAGCAATTGAATTTGCACATAGTTAACTAAACTGTGCAATAAAGCCGCACCTAGTCCGCAGGAAATATAAAAGAACAAAAATTTAATCCCTCCCCAATAGTGTTCCAAAATACTACCAAACGAGTACAAGGCAAACATGTTGAATGCGATGTGCATGATATTTGAAAAATTACCTTGGTAGACACTGGCATGCATAAACATGTGGGTGAGCGGTTGCCAAATACGAAACGAATTGTTTTCTATGTCATACAACGACAAGTATTCGTAGGCCACATCACCCAACAATTGGGAACCCGCAAAAAACAGAAAATTTACAATCAACACTTGTTTTACAGTGGGCGTAATGGGCATCATAGGGCAAATTTTTTATCAATATCACTCAGGCTTATGGTGGTGAACGTTGGTTTTTGAAAAGGCGAAACAGACGAATCTTTGCAAGCAAACAAACTATTTACTAAGTGCTCTTGTTCCAGTTCGGTGAGGTAGGCTCCGGTTTTGACGGCCAACGAACGCGCCATCGATTTGGCAATAGAATCGTTGGTGCTAAAACTGCTGGTTGGAATGCCATCAGACAAATCGTGCAGTAAGGACTCCAGTACTGACAAAACCGCTGCCTGTTCCAATTGAGGCGGAAGTGCCGTGATAACCAATTGATCGGCGTGGCTTTCATCAAAAGCAAAACCCAAGGCTTGCAAGGCGGGCATTAATTCGTGGAGCAACTGAATTTCTTGTATAGAAAACGAGAACACTAGGGGAAACAACAACGGCTGACTTTGGGCCTGTTGCACCGTCATGTTGGTGAGCAGTTGCTCATACAATATGCGTTGGTGTGCGCGCTGTTGGTCAATTATTACAATGCCCGATTTGATGGGGCTCACAATGTATTTGCGTTGCAATTGATAGGTCTTGGATGTTGTAGTTTCTTGGTTGGGCTCTTCGAATAGATTGGCTGTAATCTCCTCATTTTCGAATCGGTGACCCGCTGATGAAAAGACAGCTGCGGTATCTTGCTGCAAACCCACATAGAGGTTTTCCCACTGGGGAGCTGATGATTTTATAGAAGAATAGGCAGATGATCTGGAATAGGAAGCCGGTTGGGTGGCAAAGGGATTAAACGTGTCATCTACTTGAATCGTGGGAGCTGCCGCCGATTTATCTTTAAAATGGTAGGGCGTATCCAAATTGGCGTCGCGATCAAAATCCAATACCGGAGACACGTTAAATTGACCTAAACTGTGTTTAATGGTTGCACGAAGTATGGCATAGAGTGCTTGTTCGTCGTCAAATTTAATTTCAGTTTTGGTGGGATGGATGTTGATATCAATGGTATTGGGCGGAACTTGTAAATACAAAAAATAACTGGGTTGCGTACCGTCGGCCAAAAGCCCTTCGTAGGCGGCCAATACTGCATGATGCAAATAACCACTTTTGATAAACCGATCGTTCACAAAAAAGAACTGTTCACCTCGGGTTTTCTTGGCAAATTCGGGTTTGGATACAAAGCCGTGTATTTGAACCAAATCAGTTTCTTCTTGCATGGGGACCAATTTTTCGTTGGTTTTACCCATAAACAAACCTACAATGCGTTGGCGCAAATTGGTAGCCGGTAAATTAAACAATTCACTGCCGTTGTGCATCAAGGTAAAATGGATATTGGCGTGGGCCATCGCTACCCGCTGAAACTCCTCGATGATGTGTTTGAACTCTACTATATCCGACTTCAAAAAATTGCGTCGGGCAGGAATATTATAAAACAGATTTTTTACCAAAAAAGAGGTGCCTTTGGGCAACACTGCCACCGATTGAGCTGTAAATTTACTGCCTTCTATAATGAGGAACACACCCAATTCCTGTTGGTCTTGTCTGGTTTTGAGTTCTACATGCGCAATGGCTGCAATAGAGGCCAAAGCTTCTCCACGAAATCCTTTGGTGTGTAAGGCAAATAAATCTTCGGCTTGGCGAATCTTGGAGGTGGCATATCGCTCAAAACAAAGTAGCGCATCGTCTTCGTTCATGCCCAAACCATTGTCAATTACTTGCACCAAGGTTTTTCCGGCGTCTTTTATGATTAACTTGATGTCAGTCGCTTTGGCATCGACGGCATTTTCCAACAACTCTTTTACCACTGATGCCGGGCGTTGCACCACTTCGCCGGCCGCAATTTGATTGGCTACGTGATCGGGAAGCAATTGAATAATACCTGACATAAAACGGGTTTTAGTGTGAATTTGCGATGCACACAAATTTATAAAAATAATGTTGGGTTTGGGTGTGTAATGAGCCTAAAAAACCCACTAAATTTAAAGCGGGTTGTGGTGTTTTTTTATGAAAATCGGTTGAAAATTAGTTGCCTAAAAAAGCCATTTTAATCGCAGCAATTGCGGCTTCGGTGCCTTTGTTTCCGTGAATTCCACCACTGCGATCCAACGATTGTTGTATCGAATTGTCTGTGAGCACACAAAATATCACGGGAATATCCTGCTGAATATTAAGGTCTTTAATGCCTTGTGTAACCCCTTCGCACACAAACTCAAAATGCATGGTTTCGCCTTTAATCACACAGCCAATCACAATAACCACATCAACCGATTGGGTGGCAATCATTTTTTTGGCGCCATACACGAGCTCAAAACTGCCGGGTACATTCCAACGAATGAGATTTTGAGGTAACGCTCCACAATCAAAAAGTGCTGCTTCGGCACCTTGGAACAAGCCCTCAGTAACCGTTTCGTTCCATTCTGAAACAACAATCCCAAACCGAATTTGATTCGCGTTTGGGATTGAGCTTTTATCGTAATTGGATAAATTTTTATTTGCTGTAGCCATAAAACGGGTGGGATTATATTTTAGAAAACAACAATTGCTTCCTAAATCTCGGCTAAATTATTGAGCTAATCCGATCAACCCATCTACGGTTGAACCTTCGGCGGTGTTTTCGTATTTCTCTTTTAATTCGCTAAAATAGGTCAAGGCTTCTGCTTTGTTTCCCAATGCTAAGGCTGTTTGACCTGCTTTCAATAAATAGCGAGGAGTAGTGAAATCGTTTGGATTCATTTTAGCTGCTTTTGCATAAAATTCCAAGGCTTCTTTGGGTTGATTTTTTTGAGAAAACGAATCTCCAATTGCACCTTGAGCCAATACGCTCAATACCGCATCATCTGATTTGAATTTTTCTAAAGAAGCAATCGCTTCAGTATATTTTCCGGTGTTTAGGTAGGCAATTCCCGCGTAGTAATTGGCTAAATTTCCGGCAGCTGTTCCGCTGTATTTGTCGGCGATGTCAACAAAACCAAATTTGCCTTCAGATCCTTTTAAACACAAAGCAAAAAGAGAATCACTTTTAACGCCGTCAACTGCTTTTTGAAAATTTTGTTGGGCTTCATACATTTCGTTGGCTGCTTCTACTTCTTTAGGCTGTGCTATAAATTTCTCATACAACACATAACTCACAGTAACCAATGCAATAGCCGCTACGATACCAAAAATATATTTCTGGTTGCTGGCAACCCATTCTTCTGTTTTGGAAGCAGTGGCATCTAAGGTGTTGAAAACGCCTGCGGTGGTACTGTCTTTTTCCTCTACATTCACATCATCCAAAAAGGCATTGTCATCTTTCTCTGCTTTTTCTTTTGGTGATTTGTATCCTCTTTTATTGTATGTTGCCATTTCATTTAAATTAGTGAGCCGCAAAAATAAAATTTTTATTGAAACTCGCACAAAAAAAACGCGATTAAATTCAAATATTTCAACAAAACTGCGCCCTTTTCCTCCCTGAAGACAAGCACCCAATAATTCAAGCCGCGAGCGCCCGAAAAAAATTAGGTAGATCACCATATTTTCAATAATTTGCGGCCTCATTTAGAAACGACAATTTTGTGTTTCTCTGCCCAAAAAAACCCATGTTTTTAGAATCAATTTCTTTATTTAACTACAAGAATTTTGCTGATGCCCGCTTTGAGCTTGACGCAAAAATAAATTGTTTTGTAGGCAAAAATGGCGTAGGCAAAACCAATGTACTCGATGCCATTTATCATTTGGCCAACGGCAAAAGTTATTTTAATCCGTTGTCGGTTCAAAACATCAAACACGGGGAAGATTTTTTTGTGATTGAAGGTGTTTTTGAAAAAAATAAGCGCAAAGAAACAATCAATTGTAGCTTAAAAAAAGGACAAAAGAAAATCCTGAAACGCAACGGCAAGCTCTACGAAAAATTTTCGGAGCACGTGGGCCAAATTCCCTTGGTAATTATCTCTCCCGCCGATGCCGATTTGATTACAGAAGGAAGTGAAACCCGACGAAAATTCATGGATTCGGTGATTTCACAACTAGATAATAGCTATTTGCACCAACTCATTCAATACCAAAAAACCGTCAGCCAACGCAATGCACTACTCAAGTATTTTGCACTAAACCGCACCTTTGACCCTACAACTCTGGAAATCTATGACGCACAATTGGCCGAATTGGGCCCTCAGCTGTTTGAAAAAAGAGCCCAATTTATCGCCGAGTTTATCCCGATTTTCAACCAACACCACCAAGCCATTACCAACAGTGCCGAAGCGGTTCAATTGGTATATGAAAGCCATTTGAACGAGGGAAATTTTTTGGATTTGCTGCAAGAAAAATTAGCTGTTGACCGGGTGCTTCAATATACTTCGGTAGGCATACACAAGGACGATTTGGCTTTTCAGATTGACCACTACCCGATTAAGAAATTTGGCTCTCAGGGCCAACAGAAATCATTTTTGATTGCCTTAAAATTAGCCCAATTTGAATTCATCAAGAAGCAAAGTGGCGTGAAACCCATTTTATTGTTTGATGATGTGTTTGATAAATTGGATGAAATTCGCGTGGGAAAAATAATAGACATGGTAAACAACGACAATTTTGGCCAACTATTCATTTCGGATACCCATCCAGAGCGCACCGAACAAGTAGTGAAACAAACCAATCAATCGTATAAAATTGTCCACTTATAACCCGAACTTTTTCTTGAAAAGCGTACTTTAGCACCACCTAAAAAAAAGTTTATGAAACTAAAATTTCTGACTTCCCTGTTATGTCTTAGCCTAATTATGGCTTGTCACAGCCAACAAGCAGGTCTAGTTGAAACGGTAGCGGCCAATCAATTTGCGTATGAACTCAAGCAATCGCCCAAGCCGCAGTTGCTCGATGTGCGCACCGCAGAGGAATACAACAGTCAGCATATAGAAGGCGCACAAAACCTGGATTGGAACGGATCAAATTTTGATTCAGTAGTCAGGGATTTAGACCAATCGAAACCGGTATTTGTGTATTGTCTTTCGGGTGGACGCAGTAAAAAAGCGGCCGCTAGATTGGCTGAATTGGGTTTTTCAAAAATAGTCGAACTCAACGGTGGCATCTTGAAATGGAACGCAGCCGGTTTTGCCGAGCCCAACAGCAAAATTGTAGGCATGTGCAGCCAAGAATATGAGGAACTCGTGAAAGCGAATCCGAAAATTTTGGTGAATTTTTATGCCGAATGGTGTGCTCCTTGCAAAAAAATGGCGCCTTATGTGTTGCAAATTCAAAAAGAAATGGCCGGAAAAATCGCTATAGTTCGCCTCAACGCCGACGAACACAAAACACTCATCAACCAACTCAAAATTGATGAACTTCCGGCTTTGTTTTACTACGACAACCAAAAAGAAGTATGGAAACACAGCGGATTCATGAGCGAAACGGAATTGCGTGCCAAATTGAATTAGTATGATTACAGCAGCATCTTGGCAATTTTTGACCGATTTAGCCCAAAATAATTCTCGGGATTGGTTTTTGGCCAACGCGGCGCGTTATGCGCATTTTAAAGAAAACTACCAAGCACTCATTGTGGAATTGCTGCGCGAAATGCAAGCGATTGATCCGCATTTGGAGCCCTTGGCGGTAAAACACTGCAGTTTTCGGATTCACAAAGATTTGCGTTTTTCCAAAGACAAAATACCCTACAAAACCCATTTGGGCATTTGGCTCAACACCAATCGAAATTGGGAAAACGCTCCCGGCTATTACTTGCATTTGGAACCCGGAAAGAGTTTTGTAGCGGGTGGCATCTATTTTCCTCCAGCTGCTCAATTGCGAAAAATTCGTCGAGAAGTAGCTTTTTTTCAAGATGAATTGGCTGACTTGTTGCAGGAAGCCTACTTTGCTGTGCACTTTGATGGATTTGATCGCAACGAGACCAATCAATTAAAAAATGGGCCAAAAGACTACGACAAAGATCATCCTGCCGCCGATTTTTTGAAACTAAAAAGTTTTACTTTTAGCCACAAATGGCAAGATGAACAAGTATTTTCATCGCATTTTATAGCCGAAGTGCTCGCACAATTTGGCAGCATGAAACCGTTGATTGATTTTTTGTACCGCGGAATAGAAACTGACGAGTAATTACCTAAATGAAAAAAAAGAAGATTCTTTTTCTTGGCGAAACCTATCGCGCCGATGCCCAAACCTGGATGAATGGGTTGCGGGAATTTGGCGATTTTGAGCTGGTGAGTTGGGAATTAAAAACACCCAGTTATGGGGGAATCAATCGGTTGTTTAGGTTGCTTGAGTATGCGATGGCTTGGTTTAGTTTGCGCAAATTTATTCGACAAGAACAACCCGACATGATCATTGCCGAGCGCACCACCAGTTATGGATTTCTGGCGGCCCACACCGGCATTCGGCCCTTGGTTATTGCCCAGCAAGGCATTACCGATTTGTGGCCTTCGTCGTCGTTGTTGTTGCCCATCAAAAAACAAATGCAACGATATGCTTTTCAAAAAGCTGATTTGGTGCACGCTTGGGGGCCCATTATGGCCGAATCGATGGCTAAAGTAGGTGTAGATTCAAGCAAAATTTTAGTTTTACCAAAAGGCATAAATACAATAACTTTTACCTGGGGTGCCGATGTAGAACCTCAAAAAATAAAAGCAATTGTTACCCGTGCACTCGAACCCGAATACGGACATACTCTAATTTTGAAGGCCTTTCATCAACTCAAACAAAAAGGAATTGAGTTTGAATTGACTATTGTGGGAGATGGACTGGAAAAAAACCGCTTGCAAAAAATGTGCAAACAACTGCAAATCAACAATCAGGTGAATTTTACTGGTCGCTTGCCTAATACTGAATTGCCTGTCTTGTTGGTACAACACAATTACTACTTGAGTATGCCCGAAACCGAAGGCGTATCGGCCTCCTTGTTTGAGGCGATGGCCTGCGGCTGCTACCCTATTGTCTCTGATTTGCCTGGAAACCGCTCCTGGGTCAGCCACCAAGAGAATGGCCAATTGGTTTCGTTACAAGAATCAAACGCCTTGGCTATCGCGATTGAATGGGCGATTACTCATGTCGAAATCCGAGAAAAAGCGATTGTAGCCAATCGAGAATTTGTGGTTCGTCAAGCAGATTATCAAACCAATATGACACAAATAGCAGCGCATTACCATGCCTTGCTTGATACTAAATACAAAACAAAAAATGTGCGGAATTAACGGAATTTTTCATTTACAACCCACACAAACCGTAGACGAAACCGTCTTGGTGGCCATGCGAGACAGTTTGGCCCATCGCGGTCCCGACGACAAAGGCCTGTATGTGGATGAGAATTTGGGATTGGGTCACCGACGTCTTTCGGTACTTGATGTGAGCAGCGCGGGACATCAACCTTTTGTTTCGGCAGATGGTCGATATGCTTTGGTGTATAATGGCGAAATTTACAATTTCAAGGATTTTTACCCCGAACTCATTGCCAAGGGGTATACCCTTAAAACCCACTCCGACACCGAAGTATTGTTGTACTTATTTGAGTTGTATGGCACGCAAATGCTCAATCGTTTACAAGGAATGTTTGCTTTTGCCATTTGGGACAAAGCACTCCGAAAATTGACAATGGTTCGGGATCGAATGGGCGTAAAACCCTTGTATTATACTTTTCACAAGGATACCTTTTATTTTGCTTCTGAACAAAAAGCACTTTTTACGGCTGGAATTCCGCTGCAGATTTCACAAGCAGGTTTGGAGGAATACATTTTTAATCGATTTGTAGCCGGGGAAAATACCTTGTTTAAACACATTAAAAAAATAGTCCCCGGCCATGTCATGACACTTGACCAAGAAGGGAATTGTACTATTGAAAAATGGTGGGATTTAAAAGCCGAAATAGAAAAACACCCTACGATCACCAATCCAATTGCGTGGTACACCGAAATTTTTGACGAGTCGATGCGGTTGCGCATGGTGAGCGATGTGCCAGTAGGTGTATTTTTAAGTGCCGGATTAGATTCGTCTTCCATTTTGGCTACTTTACATCAGCAAAAACAACAAGACATTCAGGCTTTTACGATTGGGTTTAAAGAAAGTGAACACAATGAAGCCGATATAGCCAAGCGATTGGCAGCCCAATTTGACTATTCCTTTCACACCAAAACGTTAGAAGACGGGGAGCTTTTCGAAAAATTAGTAGCCGCGACCTATTTTCAAGACGAACCCTTGATGCACTTGAGCGAACCGCATTTGTTGGCCTTGGCCGAAATGGCTCAATCAAAAGTAAAGGTGGTTTTGTCGGGAGAAGGTGCCGACGAATTAATGGGCGGGTATGTGCGCTACAAGGCGTTAAAAAACCCCTCTTTATTGAAAGCGATTGGCGTTATAGGCCAAACTGGCGTGTTTTCGCACAATCCGAGATTAGACAAATTGGTGCGTTATGCTGAACTGTCAGAGCTTGATGATTTGATCATGTATAACGGAAGCAATATGTTTCCAAAGGATATTTTGAAACATTACGGGATTTCGGGCGCTCCAGAAAACGACTACCGCCATGCAATCCTAAAAGAGGCCCAAGAACTCTACCCCAACAACCCTAAACGCCAGGCCCTCTACTTTGATCAGCATACCTATTTGTGTTCGTTGCTTGACAGAAACGATCGTTGCACCATGGGCGCCTCGGTAGAATGCAGAGAACCCTTTTTGGACGAGCGCTTAGTGATTGGTCTAGGGACCTTACCCAATGCTATGCTTTTTAATGGAAAAAAAGGGAAGTACATCCAAAAAAATTCCATGGGCCCGCGCTTGCCCAAAGAAGTTTTAGACTACAAAAAAAATGGACTCAGCGTGCCTTGGGGCGATTACCTCAC
>CAMBOW010000057.1 GCA_945869365.1 Flavobacterium psychrophilum
TTCAGCAACGCGCAGAAGTAGACGAACGCGTATTGGTGACCACCTTGACCAAACGCATGGCCGAAGAATTGGCCAAATATTTAACCAAAGTGAGCATTCGCTGCCGGTACATTCACTCCGAAGTAGACACCTTGGAACGCATCGAAATCATGCAAGACTTACGTAAAGGAATATTTGATGTATTGATTGGGGTGAATTTATTGCGCGAAGGATTGGATTTGCCAGAAGTTTCTCTGGTGGCCATTTTGGATGCCGACAAAGAGGGCTTTTTGCGCAGCCACCGCTCGTTAACGCAAACTATTGGCCGAGCCGCTCGTAACCTGAATGGAAAAGCGATATTGTATGCCGATAAAATTACGGTGAGCATGCAAAAAACCATGGACGAAACCACCTACCGCCGGAACAAGCAAATACAATTCAATACCGATCACGGGCTAGTTCCCCAAGCCCTGTCTAAGAAAATAGAAAGTGCATTTACCAAACACCCGCTTGTGGATGCCGAATTGGGCTGGGAAACAACAAAAGTAGCCGAACCAGCAGTGGAATACCTAACTAAAGCAGAGGTAGATAAACGCATCCGCGAAAAACGCAAAGCCATGGAGAAAGCGGCCAAAGAATTGGATTTTATGCAAGCAGCGAAATATCGGGATGAGATTAGTGCCTTACAAAAACAACTGTAAATGAAATTAAACCTTTGCTTTTACTTCTTGTTTTGTGCTAGTTTTATTAATGCCTTTGCGCAATCCAATACCGTTTCCAAAAACGTATCGACTATAATGCTTGCCGACAGTGTTCATCATACCCATCGTAAAATTTGGATTTATACGCCAGCGAACTATGCGCAAAGTAAAAAACGCTATCCGGTATTGTACGTTCATGATGCACAAAATCTATTTGACGCCCAAACTTCTTATGCCGGTGAATGGAACATCGACGAGAAACTCGATAGCCTGAACGCCCAAGTTATTGTAGTGGGCGTCGAACACGGCAACGAAAAACGTCTCGAGGAACTCACGCCCTACAAAAACGAACAATACGGTGGCGGTCAAGCAGCGGCCTATTTGGACTTTATCATCCACACCTTAAAACCGGAAATTGATAAAAAATACAGAACCAAACAAGATCCAAAAAACACCTGCATCTTAGGCAGTTCCTTGGGTGGATTGGTCTCATTGTATGCGGTAATGAAATACCCAGCTGTGTTTGGTAAAGCCGGTGTATTTTCTCCTTCTTTGTGGTTTTCGGAGCAAATCTTTACCGACTTCAAGGCACTACCCGAATTTAAAGCCAAAGTGTACTTGCTTTGCGGCGATAAAGAAAGTGAAAATATGGTGCGCGACATCAAACGAATGGAGTATGCCATAAACGAAAAACGCTGTTATTGTTTGCACCTCAACAAACTCAAGATCGTGCCCGGTGGCCAGCACAACGAAAAATTATGGCGCGATGCATTTGTAAAAGCCTACCTTTGGCTCCTCTAATTAATACTGACGCCAACTCAAAACTCAAAACTCATAATTCATAACTCCTAACTAAAAACCTGTGAACAACAACGATATTTTCAAAAAACTGCGCGTGGCCTTGATGCTGCGTGACGATCAAATTATTGAGATCATGGCTTTGGTTGATTTTAGAATGTCCAAAGGCGAAATTGGCAACCTCTTTCGCAACGCCGACCACGCCGACTTTATGGAATGCGGCGACCAAGTGTTACGCAATTTCTTAAATGGTTTGGTTATTCATTTGCGCGGTACCAAAGAAAATCCAAAAAACCCCAACGAAGTTTTGGCCCAACACAAAGCTGAGATTCCGGTGAAAGCCAATTTTGCTACGAGAGCCGAATTCAAGCCGAGTCCCAAAACCGATCCTAAAAAATCATATGGTAATGCCAAATCAAGTGGCGTAAAAAAAGCTTCCAATCCCAAGTCCCGCGAAAAGAAGCCCGTAGCTAAAATACAAGTGGTTGAAAAAGTAAGATTCAACAACGGTAAAAACAAAAAGTCCTGATTGCTCAGGACTTTTTTATTTGTATAAAAGGTAATTATTAGCCTTGTAATGCTTTTTGTACTTGATCGGCCGCTTCTTGGAATTCTACTGCAGATAAGATTGGCATCCCAGAATTGTCAATTAATTCTTTGGCAATCTCGGCATTGGTTCCTTGCAAACGCACGATGATTGGCACTTTGATGGCGTCTCCCATATTTACATAGGCATCAACTACTCCTTGAGCAACTCGGTCGCAACGTACAATTCCACCAAAAATATTGATCAAAATCGCTTTTACATTCGGATCTTTCAAAATGATGCGGAAAGCCAATTCCACACGTTTCGCATCGGCTGTACCTCCTACGTCCAAGAAATTCGCAGGTTCAAAACCAGCGTATTTAATCAAATCCATGGTAGCCATTGCCAATCCGGCTCCGTTTACCATACACCCTACAGTTCCGTCTAAATCAACGTAATTTAAACCGGCCTCTTTGGCTTCTACTTCAATCGGATTCTCTTCCCGTACATCGCGCATTTCAGCATATTTTGGGTGACGGTATAAGGCGTTGTCGTCCAAATTTACTTTGGCATCCACCGCAATAATTTTATTGTCTGATGTTTTTAATACCGGATTGATTTCAAACATGGTCGCATCGCAACCAATGTAAGCGTTATATAATGCGGGAACAAACTGGGTCATTTCTTTAAATGCTGCGCCAGACAAACCTAAATTAAAGGCAATTCTTCGGGCTTGAAACCCTTGTAATCCTACATTAGGATCAATTTCTTCTGTGAAAATAAGGTGTGGTGTTTTCTCGGCCACTTCTTCGATATCCATTCCGCCTTCGGTAGAATACATGATCATGTTGCGTCCTATTCCGCGGTTTAATAATACCGACATATAAAATTCTGAAGTTTCACTTTCTCCGGGATAATACACATCTTCGGCGACCAAAACTTTGTGTACTTTTTTACCTTCGGCCGAGGTTTGTGGCGTAATCAACTGCATACCAATAATTTGCTCCGCTATTTCTTCTACCTGTTGCAGGTTTTTGGCTAATTTTACACCGCCTCCTTTTCCGCGACCTCCTGCATGCACTTGGGCTTTAATCACGTGCCAACCGGTTCCGGTTTCGGCAGTAAGTTGTTTGGCTGCAGCAACCGCTTCTTGTGGATTATTGGCCACATAGCCGCGTTGTACTTTTACGCCATAGCTTGATAAAATTTCTTTTCCTTGGTATTCGTGTATATCCATAATGCAGTTAAATTTGACTTTTAAAAAGTGTCACAAAAATAATAATTTCCAGTAAACGAACGGCAGCAAATTGCGATTTTTATTTGCGAATTAACCGAATAAAAACAGGGGTAAAATGTTGCATTTTTGGAAAGAAAAAAAAGAAAAAATATATCTTTGAACCATGAAAAAAATTACCGTTTTACTTCTACTATACAGTTTGTTTTTTACTTCGTCCTGCCAAGAATCGAGGGTCTCTAGCTCCTCATTCTCTGCTGAACAACTTACAGGAAAATGGAGCATTGTTCAGGTATTGGCAGGGTTTAGCAGCTTTATTCAAGAATACCCACGCAACACCATTGAATGGGATTTTGATACCACTGCTCAAACCGTTAGCATTCAAAACAATTCTACTAATGCAGCCGACCGCTATATTTTTGAAAACGGAACTTATCCCTATGTCTTGACTCCCAACTCCTCAAGTGAAGTAAACTGTTTTTATACTATAACAGTAGGAGATGTAAATTTTGGCTGTTGCTACCTCTCAAATGGAGCTCTCAATTTTAGTTCTATTTACTTAGACGGCGACTATGTGAAATTAGTCCGTTAAACAACGATTTCTTAACCTTCCTAGTCATTACAAATACTACATTTGACTTTTCAATATATTTACTATGAACAGAAGACGATTTTTTAAGAATGGGTCACTGGTCGCTCTAGGTAGCGCCTTGATAAATCCGTTTCAAAGCACGGCTGAAACTTTAGATTTTAGCTCCACATTCAAAAATAAAAAAGCCAAAAACATTATTTTCCTCGTGAGCGACGGCATGAGTTCGGGCACCTTGAATATGGCCGATCTATACCTAAATCGCACCTATGGCAAAGGAAGCAATTGGTTGCAACTCTATACAGACAACAAAGTGACTCGAGCTTTGATGGATACCGCATCGGCAAACTCGATTGTTACCGATTCGGCGGCGGGAAGTTCTGCTTGGGGAGGCGGAGTTCGGGTGCCTAACGGATCACTCAACGTGAGTGCCTCGGGCGAAAACTTTTTACCGATTTGGCAAAAGTTTAAAAAAGCGGGCAAAAAAGCCGGTTGTGTAACGACGGTTCCCATTACACATGCTACGCCTGCAGGTTTTTGCGTAAATACGGCGAGTAGAAATAGCCAGCAGGAAATTGCCGAAATGTACTTGCAACTTGGATTTGATGTATTGATGGGTGGTGGAAATGCTTATTTTTCGGCGACCAAACGAAAAGACCAGAAAGACCTGTATGCAGCCTATGCGGCTAAAGGCTATCAAGTAGTTCAAGAGAAAGCCGGCTTAGAAAATTGCACCAATGCAAAACCAATTTTAGGCATTTTTGATCAAGATGCTTTGCCCTATTATGTAGACCGGAACCAGGACGCAGCATTGCAGCAAAAAATTCCAACATTGGCCGAAATGGCACAAAAAGCAATCGACAACATGAAAGACCACGCCGCTGGTTTTGTGTTGCAAATAGAAAGCGGAAAAGTAGATTGGGCAGCACACGCCAACGATATTGCCGGTTTACTACACGAGCAAATTCAGTTTGACGAAGCCATCAAAGTGGCGATGGATTTTGCCGAAAAAAACCAAGATACTTTAGTCATTATTACAACCGACCACGGCAATGCCAATCCGGGAGTAATCTATGGCAAAGAAGCCAATGCCCAATTTGATAGCATTCAAAAATATACCCAATCCAACGAATGGATTTTAAATGCCATTCATGCTGATTTTTCAACTAGTGGAATACGTGAATTAGTAGAAAAAGCAAATGGAACTGTACTTACCGAAGAAAACGCCAAATTGCTGTTGGACTTCTATACCGGATTAGAAAAAGAAGACGACGGCTTGTACAACTTCAAAAAATTGCCCTTTAAGTCGTTTGCTGAAATGCAGAAAAAAACAAATGCAGTGGGTTGGATTAGTATGGATCACTCGGCCGATTATGTAGAATTGGCGGCTTATGGGCCAGGAAGTCATTTGCTCCGTTCGTTTGTAAAAAATACCGATTTACATAACTTGATGCTAGCGGCAGCCGAGGTAGAAAATAAATTTTAATTACTTTTTTTCGATGTAATTTTCGATGTTGTACACCAAAACATAGTTGTTTCGGGTAATGTACAATTGCTTGCGATTGCCTTGTGATTTTCGGGTAATGATAGAAATGGTTACCGCATAGCCGTCTTCGTCTTTGCAGGAAAACGGATTCACAGTATTTTCGTCGGATACTTCTTCTTTTTCGTAGGTGAGGATATCATACCATTGTATTTCTTGTGAATAGATCAGGAATCTATTTCTATTGGTATCTAAGGAAATGACCAACTTTGTCTCTTGCAAATCCGACCAATTTCCCCACTTTCCATCGCCGTTTTTCTCCATCACACTAAATCCCGTGGTGATGAACTTATAGGTTTGTGCATGGCCCGATCCAAGGGTGAGCAAGAATAAAAAAACAGAAAATAGCGCTATTTTTTTCATGTATAACTTAGTTTAAGCGAGGCAAATGAGTGGTAAGTGCGTTAAATTCGGCAACCATTTCGGAAATAATTTGAGCCGCTGGTTGTATCGAATCGATGAGTCCGGCAATTTGACCAATTTCTAATTCGCCTTCAACCAAATCACCCTCAAACATGCCTTTTTTGGCTCGAGCTCGCCCGAGTTTCTCTTTTAATTCTTCAATCGAGGCACCTTGAGCATATAAAGTTTGTACATCTTGGTAAAATTTATTTTTAATGAGTCGCACCGGCGCCAATTCTTTCAGGGTTAGCTGGGTTTCTCCTTCATGGGTATCCACGATGCATTGTTTAAAGTTGTCGTGCACCGATGATTCGGTTGCTGCAGCAAATCGGCTACCGCATTGCACGCCATCAGCGCCTAACACCATAGCCGCCAACATTCCTGCACCTGTAGCAATTCCGCCTGCAGCAATCACAGGAATTTGTACCGACTTGCGTACCATCGGAATCAAGGTAAAGGTGGTCGATTCTTCTCGTCCATTGTGCCCACCGGCCTCAAAACCTTCGGCCACCACGGCATCAACTCCTGCTTCTTGGGCTTTTAATGCAAATTTACTGCTGCTCACTACATGCACCACGATAATGCCCTGCGCTTTGAGGTTAGCCGTCCAAGTTTTGGGATTTCCGGCTGAAGTGAATATAATTTTTACGCCTTCGTCGATGCAGATTTGGATAATTTCTTCGACGTTTGGATACAACATCGGAATGTTCACGCCAAACGGTTTTGCCGTAGCTTGTTTGCATTTTTGAATGTGTTCACGCAACACCTCGGGATACATCGATCCGGCTCCAATGAGCCCTAATCCACCGGCATTACTCACTGCACTGGCCAATTTGTAACCGCTGGCCCAAATCATGCCACCTTGAATAATAGGGTATTGAATCCCAAAAAGTTGCGTAATGCGGTTCATTAGTTTTTGATCAATTTTCCGGTTTGCAATTGGGCACCCGAACGAATTTGATACATATAAATTCCTGCAGGAAGTTGTTCAATAGAAATCGAAGGGTCAGTAGCATTTACCGTGCTTTTTTGCACCAATTGCCCTACACTGGTATAAATTGAAATCGATGCTTCTTGAGCAGTCGTTGGCAATTGAATTGAAAGTTGTGTGCTCGCCGGATTGGGATATACCGTAAAAAGATCTTTGCTCACAGTTGCAACTGCTAAGGCCGTGTTTAAGGCTGCACTAAAATCTGGAATTCCATAACCATATTGGTTGTTGGGAGCAGTGTATCTATCAGCTGATTGCTTCACATAGTTGACAACTTCTTGATTGGTTAAAGTAGGAACAGCGCTCCAAAACGTGGCAATCATTCCGGCTAAAATAGGCCCGGAAAAAGAAGTTCCATTGGCAGTTCCTACATTTCCTGATGAAGTAGATAAAACAGCTGCTTGTCCTTGTGCCATTAAATCGGGTTTGATGCGGCCGTCAAACGAAGGGCCTATGGAACTAAACGAAGCAATGTTTCGGTTGGAACGCACGGCGCCAATCGCCAAAACGTTATTGGCTTCAGCCGGGACGCCCACATGTGGCTCGGAAGATGCACCCGAATTACCCGCGCTGGCCACAACAATGATTCCTCTGGTAAAAGCGATATTGGCCCCGCGAGAAGCAAAGGCTTTGTTTCCGGTCATATCCTCGTAGGTGTGTCCGTAATTAGTATTGTCAAATCCAAAATAGCCCAAAGAAGAAGTGATAATATCAGCCCCAACGTAATCAGCCATTTCGGCGGCTTCCACCCAATTGCTTTCTTCTACAGGATTTTCTGAGTTGACATCTTCGGTGATGTATAAATAATATTTGGCATCGGGAGCAGTTCCCACCAATTGGGAATCAACAAAGCCTCCCATCGTTGACAACACCAATGTTCCGTGAGAATCACCGGTATAGAAGTTGGCATTTTTGTTCACAAAATCATATCCTCCTAGCAATAAGCTATTGTTTCGCAATCGAGCAAAAGGATTTAAGGTATTCACGCCCGGAAATCCTGCATCTAATACAGCGACCACCTTTCCTGCACCCGTAAAATTTTGCACGTGCAACAAATCGCCATTCATCATGTGAATTTGATTGAACGAATTGCCGTAATTGAACGTAACCAAAGTTTCCATGGTTTTATTCACCGGCTGAATTTGTGCCGGGGCATGGGGCATTCTCAAATTTAACGAGGCATCGGCAAATTCCAAATGATCGACACCGGGCAAATTGGCCAAGGCATAAATACTAGCTGCTGTTCCCCGTACGTGCAAGCAATTTAACCAGCGAGATTTTGCCAAAACAGTTATGCCTGCCGCGTCAGTAACTTGATCAATATAGGCCTGATGAATGGGCACATCCTGAAAATCTAGTGGAATATTTTGTGCTGCTCGACGATCAAGTGCGCGCTGAGATAACATGGAAAGTGGATTGCTTAAAAAAGTTTGTGCATTGGGTTTTTCTGAAAAATACACCCAAGCATCTTCTTGTGCATAGGCAGAAAACGAAAAAAAAGTAACCAAAAGAAGTAGTGCTTTTTTCATGAGCTAAAATTTATAATTGTAATTTGTGTAGGCTAATTTAGTAAAGAATTCTCAAGAAATCACACCCGAACCTATTAATTCCTCACCCAGATACCAGGCCACAAATTGACCTTCGGTAATTGCCGATTGAGGCGCATCAAAGGCCACATATAAGCCCGATTCTACTTGATGTAAGGTAGCCGCTTGCAATTCTTGACGGTAGCGAATCCGCGCGCTAACTGCCATCGTTTGGCCGGGTTGCAAACGCAAATCTTCGCGTAGCCAATGAATCTCTTCGCTTTGAACCAGCAAGGCTTTGCGGAATAAGCCAGGGTGTGCATGCCCTTGGCCGGTATAAATGGCATTCGTCACCACATCGGTAGCCAAGACAAATAAAGCTTCGGGAGTTCCTCCCACATTCAAGCCTTTGCGTTGCCCTACGGTATAATAATGTGCACCTTGGTGGGTGCCGACCACTTTTCCAAATTCGGGTGTGTAGCGAATGGGTTTAGACGCAGCCAGAAGCGAATCTTCGGTTGAAGAATAGCCAACCTCCTGTGGAATATAACACGTGTTTGCAGCATCTACTTCATAAATCAAGCCGGGTTTGGGTTGTAATTTTTGTTGTAAAAATTCAGGCAATCGTACTTTCCCGATAAAACATAAGCCCTGAGATTCTTTTTTCTCGGCGGTGACCAATTCCATTTCGGAAGCAATGGCGCGCACTTCGGGTTTGGTTAAGGCACCTATGGGAAACAAAGCTTTTGCCAATTGCGCCTGCGAAAGTTGACACAAAAAATAGGATTGGTCTTTGTTGTTGTCGGCACCAGCTAGGAGCTGATATACTGGTTTTCCATCTACGGCAAGTTCGCTTTTTTGGCAATAGTGACCGGTGGCCACATAATCGGCACCTAAACTCAATGCAATCTGCATGAACACATCAAATTTGATTTCGCGGTTGCACAACACATCTGGATTGGGCGTACGCCCTTTCTCGTATTCGTTGAACATATAATCCACTATTTTGGTTTTGTATTGTGCACTCAAATCTACGGTCTGAAACGGAATACCCAGTTTTTCGGCCACCAAAAGCGCATCGTTGCTGTCTTCGAGCCACGGACATTCATTGGAAATCGTCACCGAATCGTCGTGCCAGTTTTTCATGAACAAGCCAATGACTTCGTAACCTTGTTGTTGCAACAAATAGGCCGCAACGCTCGAATCAACGCCGCCCGAAAGTCCAACTACTACTCGTTTTTGAGTCATTATCTTTGCTAAATTCTGTTATTATTTTGATTTGGGCGTAGCAGGATTTGCTTTTTTAACTTTGGACATGTTTTCTTCGCTCACCAATTTTCCGCCTTCATAAAACTGCCACATGCCTACTTTTTTTCCTTTTTTGTACAGGCCTTTAGCCACTACATTTCCCAGCGGATCACGGTAAATAGCTTGGCCTTCGTATTGATCTTTATCATAGGTCGCTTCTTCCAAAACCACAGCATTGTTGGCCCATTTTTTATAGGCACCTTGTTTAAGCCCATTGGCATACTGCGCCTCTTCGGCCGGTTTTGAATCAGCATAATAAACCGTTCGCGTTCCTTCGAGCTTCCCTTTTTTGTAATTTTCAACAGTCATCAAGGCTTTGGATTCAAAGTGATAATACTTCCAAACCCCTTCATTTTGTCTATTTACCGATTTGCCCTCGCTAACTTTGTTGTTTTTTTGGTCATAAAAAATGGTGTACACCGAATTTGCTGCCGAATTAAATTCGCGCGTGGCAATCACCGTTCCGGCTTGTGTATCGTCGTGAAATTTAAATACCCCTACTTCTTTGCCGTGATTGAAGGTGCCCTCGTAACGCAATCGCTTGGATTCGGGATGATAGCCTTTCCACAACCCGTGTTTGGCTCCTTTATCATCCAATTGATTGAGTTGATTTTGCGCCAACAAAGCACCCGAAAAGACAACTAGTAAACAAAGGGAAAGTAAATTTCTCATGATTATTTCATTTGATTTAAAAACAGGAACTTAAAATTCCTGTGTTTAGTATTCAGACACAGCTTGTTTTACAAAAAACTCCCACAGAGGGAGTTGATTTTATTTTTTCTTTTGCGCTGCTTTTTGCGCTTCGGCTTGCTCCATCATATCCTGCATTTTTTGTTGAAAACGACCTTTCTTTTTGGGCTCTTTTAATTTGTTTTCTTGAATCTGTGCATGGATTTTCTTTTCGTCAACCACATAGCGTTTGATGACAATCATGATCCCAATGGTAATTAAGTTGGAAATAAAGTTGTACAAACTCAAGCCTGATCCGTAGTTATTGAAGAAAAACAACATCATCAAGGGCGAAATGTAAATCATTATTTTCATCATCTGGGCCATATCGGGCATACCTTCTTGTTGGGGTGCCGCCATTTGCTGATCGCCTGAAGTCATTTTCATGTAAAAGAAAATGGCTATCGCCGCCAATATCGGAAACAAACTAATGTGGTCTCCGTAGAAAGGAATGTGAAACGGCAACTTGGCTATTTCGTCAAACGAGGATAAATCGTCGGCCCAAAGGAAGCCTTTTTGTCGCAACTCAAAAGCCGAAGGAAAAAACTGAAACGAGGCATACATAAACGGCAATTGAATCAGGGCCGGAATGCAACCCGCCATTGGGTTCACGCCAGCTTTTGAGTACAACTTCATGGTTTCCTGTTGCTTTTTCATGGCGTCTTTCTTGAATTTTTCATTCAATTCAGCGATCTCCGGACGCAACACTTTCATCTTGGCTTGCGACAAAAATGATTTGTAGGTAATGGGCGACATCGCAATTTTGATGAGAATGGTAAAGACAATAATTGCAATCCCGTAGGCAATAAACGAACTTAAAAACCCAAATAAGGGAATAAAAATAAATTTATTGATCCAACCAAAAATACCCCAACCCAATGAAATGACGTGTTCTAAATTTTTGTCGTAAGACTTTAAGGTACTATAATCGGTAGGTCCCATATACAAGTGCATCGCGTAATCCAATTCGCCACGTTCAAATTTGAGCGGAATAATCGACTTGAATTGCTTGGTGTAAACCGTGTCTTTTTCTACATCGTGTACCAAATTGGCCGAGTTCAAATCTGCCTTTTCAAACGGTTTATCGGTGAGCAAAATGGTCGAGAAAAAATGCTGTTTGTAGGCAACATAATTTACTTGTGAAGGCGCTTCTGATTTGCTATCGCCTTGACCTACGTAATCGTATTTATCGTCACCATAGGCAAAATAGATTTCGGTGTAGCGGTTTTCGTAATCGACTCCCTTTTCGTTGCGTATGGTTTTCAATTCCCATTCTAGGTTTACGGGTTTTGAGGTATTTAATACCGATTGCAGCCCTTGGGTTTGAATCGAAAAATCCAACATATAATTATCGGCTTTCAACACGTATTGGTATTCCAGATAGGCGGTTTCACTCGATTTGAGTCGCATGGTCAACAACTGATCATTCCCGCTTTTGGTGAGTGTGGGCTGAAAATATAGGTCTTTGGTAGACAAGGTTCGGTTGTCTTGTGTAGACAAACTCAGGTTTAATTGGGCGTTGTTTTTCTCGACCAAGGAAACCAATTCTTTTGATCCTTTTTTAAACCGTTCGTGTTTTTTGAGCGTGGCTGATACAATTTGACCGCCTTTGTTGGCCACTTGTATGCGAATCAACTCATTTTCTATGGTAGTCACAGCAGCTGTAGCAGAAGGCAAACCGGCCGAGTAGGCAAAATTTCCCAATGCCGCGGTAGCTTTAGCGTCCTGAATCGAATCTTTTACAACTGGAACCGCTGCAGCCGTTTCTTTTTTGGCTTGGGTTGCTGCTTGTTCTTTTTTGACTTTATCCGCTTTTATTTGAGCATCACTCGGTTGATTTTGGTACATAATCCAAATCAATATTCCAAAGATGAGCACAAAGCCAATAATCGAATTCAGGTCTAATTTTTTTTCTTCCATAAGGTGAGGCTTCAGCCAGATTAAATTATTTTTTTGCTTGCACGGCGGCGGCCACAAAACTCACAAAAAGTGGGTGCGGATTGGCTACCGTACTTTTATATTCGGGATGGTATTGCACCCCAATAAAAAACGGATGATTTTCTATTTCAACAATTTCTACCAAACCCGTTTCTGGGTTTGTTCCTGAGGCTTTTAAGCCAGCTTTTTGCAAAGCATCTAGGTACTTTCCGTTGAACTCATACCGGTGACGATGACGTTCCGAAATTTGGGAAACCCCATATATTTTGTGGGCTAGCGTACCCGGTTTTATGCTGCAGTTCCAAGAACCCAAACGCATGGTTCCTCCTTTGTCGGTAACGCTTTTTTGTTCTTCCATCAAATCGATAACCGGATGTGTTGTGGCCGCATTCATTTCGGTTGAATTGGCATCCGCATAACCCAAGACCGTGCGGGCATATTCGATAACTGCCATTTGCATGCCCAAACAAATACCGAAAAACGGTAAGTTATTTTCTCGGGCATACCGAACCGCTTCTATTTTTCCTTCAATGCCGCGTTCGCCAAAACCAGGCGCAACCAAAATTCCATCCAAACCGGCCAGTTTTTCGTTACAATTGCTGGCATCTAAATATTCGGAATGCACCGAAACCACGTTTACTTTGGTTTCATTGGCCGCACCGGCGTGAATAAAGGCTTCTAAAATCGATTTGTACGAATCTTGTAACTCTACATATTTACCGATAAGCCCAATATTTACAGTGTGTTTTGGATTTTTTAGACGGTGCAAAAAGCGATTCCAGTTTTTTAAATCGGGACTGGCTTTTTTGGGTAAGTTTAGTTTTTTGAGTGCCACCACATCCAAGCCTTCTTGCAACATCAAGTTGGGCACTTCATAAATGGTGGAAGCATCGATTGATTGTAGTACGGCTTCGCGTTTGACGTTGCAAAACAAGGCCAATTTTTGGCGCAACTCATCCGATATTTCGTGTTCGGTTCT
>CAMBOW010000058.1 GCA_945869365.1 Flavobacterium psychrophilum
AAATCTACACCTCCGCTGCAAAAAACTTTTTGATTTTTTTTCACATCCATTTATCTGCAAATACGCTGGGATGGCTTTTGTTTTTCCCACAAAACCATTTGTGTGTAATTTAATTTGGTTAAATTCGCGTCGAAAGTGAGAAAATAAAACAAAACATACCATGAACAGAAAAGTAGTTATTGTAGCTGCTGCCCGAACTCCAATTGGAAGCTTTATGGGCGCTTTATCAACCGTTGCTGCACCTCAATTGGGAGCAGCAGCCATAAAAGGTGCTTTGGCACAAATCAATTTGGATCCTTCCCTAGTAGATGAGGTTATTATGGGAAATGTGGTTCAAGCCGGAGTAGGTCAAGCGCCTGCTCGTCAAGCTGCCTTACACGCCGGTTTACCTAATTCTGTAATTGCAACCACCGTAAATAAAGTATGTGCTTCCGGAATGAAAGCCGTGATGCAAGGCGCGCAAGCCATTATGGCCGGTGATGCCGAGATTTTAGTAGCTGGCGGAATGGAAAACATGAGTATGATTCCCCACTACACCCACCTGCGTAACGGCTATAAATTTGGACCTGCAACTTTGGTTGATGGCATGCAACGCGATGGATTATCTGATGCCTACGACAACCAAGCGATGGGTGTTTCTGCCGATTTATGTGCCTCAGAATACAACATTACTAGAGCAGCACAAGATGCCTTTGCCGTGCAATCCTACGAGCGTTCTGCCCAAGCCTGGAACGAAGGAAAATTTGACGATGAAGTAGTGCCTGTTGCTGTTCCACAACGTCGTGGAGAACCTATCATTGTGAATAAAGACGAAGAATATACCAATGTAAAATTGGACAAAATACCCAGTTTAAATCCGGCTTTTACCAAAGAAGGTACGGTTACTGCCGCCAATGCCTCGACCATAAATGACGGTGCCGGTGCGGTAATTTTAATGAGCGAAGAAAAAGCGCTCGAACTGGGATTCACTCCCTTGGCCTACATTAAAAGCTACGCCGATGCAGCACAGGAACCCAAATGGTTTACCACTGCGCCTGCCAAGGCTCTTCCCAAAGCTTTAGCCAAAGTTGGACTCACTGTTTCTGATGTTGATTTTTTTGAATTCAACGAAGCTTTTGCTGTAGTTGGATTGGCCAATGCTCAAATTTTAGGCTTAGACAATGCTAAAGTAAACGTAAATGGTGGCGCCGTTTCCCTTGGACATCCGTTGGGCTGTTCGGGCGTGCGCATCATCATCACCCTAATCAATGTACTGAAACAAAATAATGCCAAATTGGGTGCTGCAGCCATTTGTAATGGTGGTGGTGGTGCCTCTGCTATTGTATTAGAACGCGCCTAATTAAACAAACAAAAAGATGTTTGGAATTTGCAATTTAGCGGTAATCCCTCTTCGTTTAGAACCTTCTGACCGGAGTGAAATCGTGTCGCAAATTTTGTTTGGAGAGCATTTTGAATTGCTGGAAAAACAGAAGCAATGGCGTAAAGTTAAATTGCATTTTGATCAGTACGAAGGTTGGATAGACGAAAAACAATTTCAGCTACTGAATTCTGATGAATTTCATGCACTCAACCAATTACCAATAGCATTAAATGGTGATTTGGTAGAATACATCACTTATCCTCCCAACCAATTGCTACCTATTTCTTTGGGTGCCTCCTTGGCTTTTTTAACAATCGATGCTATAAATCAATCAGGATTAAGTTTTGATGGACAAATTCGCACAGGAGTTCAGCCAAAATCTAATTTGCTAGAAACGGCTTTCCTGTATTTGAATGCACCCTATTTGTGGGGCGGAAAAACCCCTTTTGGAATTGATTGTTCTGGGTTTACCCAAATGGTGTACAAATTAAACGGCTATCATTTGCTAAGAGACGCTTCTCAGCAAGCTTCGCAAGGAATTCCGTTGAGTTTTATCGAAGAAAGTGAAGCCGGCGATTTGGCCTTTTTTGACAACGACGAAGGGAAAATTATTCATGTTGGTATCATCATGGACGACAATTATATCATTCATGCTAGCGGAAAAGTACGTGTAGATCGCTTGGATCATCTGGGCATTTACAACGCAGAGCTCAATAAACATACCCATAAACTACGGGTAATTAAAAAAATAATTTAACTTTTGTTTACCTAAAATGCTAAAAATCATTACAATTATAATCTTATTTTAGCCTAATTTTTTAAATCATTCTATGAAATCAACCAAAATACTTTTGCTCAGTTTATTCTCTGTTGCCTTTTGCTTTGCACAGACCGAAGCCGACAAAGTAAAAATTATAGCTGAAACCAATGTTACAGAGCTCAATCGAATCGCTCCTATTTATGATTCGATCTACAAAGCTGATAAACGCAGGGCTATGGAATTGGCGGCCGTGAAAGGTTGGCAAGAATTTATTGCCAAACCCAATGGAGGAATAGCCGAATTGGTGCGTGTAGACGAAAACGAAAACCCCGTATACTATACTACCGACAATGCAGGAGCTGCGATAACTACCCGAGCCAATCGATTGAATACTGGTGGAAGTTTGGGCCTACAATTGGACGGTCAAAACATGACTATTGGTGTTTGGGACGGCGGAAAAGTGCGCAGTACACACCAGTTAATATCCGGAAGAGTAACTCAAGTGGATAGTCCTACCTCTGTTTCAGACCATGCCACGCATGTATCGGGAACTGTAATGGGAGGAACTGCCAGCGCTACGGCAAAAGGCATGGCCAGTCAAGCCAATTTGAGAGCCTACGATTGGACCACCGACACCTACGAAGTAACTCAGGCAGCTGCCAATGCTCTCTTGGTTTCCAATCATTCTTACGGAAGCGATCCGGCCTCTGTCCCTGTATACAAGTGGGGGAAATATGATGCCGATGCCAAAGCATTTGATAACATCATGTATAATGCGCCCTATTATTTGTTTGTAAATTCGGCCGGAAATTCAAGAAACGCAGGATACAATACAACCAAAAATGGCTATGATTTATTGTCAGGCAAAAGCACATCCAAAAATGGAATCATTGTGGCGGCGGTAAATCAGGTGAGTAACTATACATCTGCAAACAGTGTAACGATGTCTAGCTTCAGTAGTTATGGACCTACCGATGATGGCCGAGTAAAACCAGATATCTGCGGAAAAGGCGTGAATGTTCGTTCGTGCACTTCTACCTCAGACAGCTCCTATTCTTCCTATAGCGGTACATCGATGTCATCGCCCAACGTGGCAGGAACTTTACTTTTATTACAACAACATTTCAAAAATGTAAAAGGCGGATTCATGCGATCAGCTACTTTGCGTGGTTTGGCCATTCACACCGCCGATGAAGCGGGTTCGGCGATTGGTCCAGATTACAAATTTGGTTGGGGATTATTGAATGCGGAGCGTGCAGCGGTGCTCATTACCAATGACAATGTAGATGCGATGATCAAAGAGAATACACTAAATCAGGCGGCTTCGTATACCTTTAATTTTGAACCCAACGATGTAACCAAAGCGATCAGCGGAACCATTTGTTGGACTGATCCAACGGGAACCATCGTAAATAATTCAATTGTAGATTATTATGCGCCTGCATTAGTAAATGATTTAGATTTTAGAATTTCAAAATCAAATACAACCAACTTCCCCTGGAGATTAAATCCTGCAACAGTTACCGCTGCGGCCACAAAAGCCGATAACACAGTAGATAATGTAGAAAAAATTGAGGTAGCTGCCGGCGATGGAACCTATACGGTAACTATTAATCACAAGGGGAACCTCATGAATGCCTTGCAAAAATATTCGCTTTTGCTAAGCAACATCAAAGGCAAACCAATTTTGCTTTCTTCGAATGAAGTGATGACCAACCGCGTTTGTTTGGGTTCTGCAACTACTTCATTTAATTTTCAACTAGAAGCCAATCCAACCTTTAGCGGTGTAGCGCAATTTAGTATCAACGGTTTGCCTGCCGGAGCTAGCGCTAGTTTCAACGCAGATTCTCTAACAGGATCTGGATCGAATTCAATTGTATTGAGTGGTTTAGACGCCCTTACTGCGGGCACCTACAACCTCACTGTTACAGCTACAACTGGTGCAATTAGTACCGATCTATTTTATACCTTAATCATTCAAAGTCCACAAACAGTTGGCCCAGCACTTACTTCTCCGGTAAACACGGCCACTATTTCTGCCAATACAACCACATTAAACTGGGAAAACATAGGTGATAATGTGGCCAGTTACAGCATCGAAGTTTCTACCGACGCAAGTTTTGGGACAGCGGTTCAAACCTATGCATCCTTAACAAATCAATTGAATTTAACCAATTTATTTTACGGAACAACCTATTACTGGCGAGTAAAAGCAGCCAACGAATGTGGTTTTTCTGATTACTCAACCCCAAATTCGTTCACTACCAATTGCAGTTCCAATTTAGTAGTTGCGGTTTCTAATGTGAGCATCAGCGGGGCAAGTTTCACTTGGACCAATCCAAATGGGGCAAGTTCATTTGAAGTTTTAGTAGTACCCGCAGGAAGTGGATCTACCGGAACCTATACTACCGTGAACAGCAATTCTTATACAATTGACGGATTAAATTCCTTTTCTTCCTATGATTTTTATGTACGATCCAGTTGTGCAGCAGGTACATTTTCTAACTTAGTAACTAATACATTCAACACATTAATCAATCACTGTGTAGATGGCGTATTTTTTGATTCGGGAGGCCCAACGGCCAATTACAGCAACAGTGAATATTATACGACTACAATCAACCCAATTAATGCAGGCGACCAAGTATCGGTTACGTTTACGTCGTTTAATTTAGAAAACGGCATTGATAGACTCACTATCTACAACGGACCCAGTACTACTTCTCCTTTTATCGTAGAGCAATACGGCTTTACCGGAACCAATTCACCGGGAACCGTTACTTCTACCGATGCTTCAGGAAAATTGACTTTTGTGTTTTATTCAGACGGGGCTACTAACGCGCCAGGTTTTAACGCAACTGTAACCTGCGCCAATTTGGCCACCACCCAACTAACCAAAAGCAAATTTATCTACTACCCCAATCCGGTTCAAACTGTGTTGTATTTTGATGCCGTAGAAACTATTCAAACCATTAGCGCCTTCAATCTCTTGGGACAAATTGTTTTGCAGCAAAACGTAAACGACCGCAAGGCCATAATCAACACCGAAGCCTTAGTGCCAGGTACCTATTTGTTTAAAGTACAAACCACCTCGGCTACACAAACAGTGAAGATTAATAAAAAGTAAGTGTTTACTTTATTGCATAAAAAAAGCCATCTATGAAGATGGCTTTTTTTATTTGGTATTACCGAGTAACTTATTTTTTACCAATTTTAGCTTTCAATGCTTTTTTCTTGTCCATCATTTCTAAGGCACTGTACACATTGAGTAAGGTTGTACCGACATCTTCATTATTAGGATTCAATTCGTAGGCTTTCTCTAAATATGGAATCGATGACAGGAATAAACCGTCGCGTTGCTTTTTCAACACCTCATATTTTTTCATGTCTTTTTCTGAAGTACCCAATTTGTTCATGTCATCTACCAATTTTTTCTCTCCATCCAAAATAAGAATGGCTAAGTTTAAATAGGCATTGATGTAATCAGGCTTAATTTCGATGGCGCGCTTGTAGTATTGCTCAGCCGCTGCAGCATCAGTTTTTGAAGAGATTACGCCCAAATTGTATACCAAATCGGCATCATTTGGGTTTTTGGCCAATACTTCTGAAATCAATTTTTTGTAGGTCACAAAATCTTGAAGTTTCAAATAAATATCTGCCTCAGCCAAGGTTAATGACGTATCATCTGGGTTGGCTACACGAGCTTCGGCTAAGGCGGTTTTAGCTTCTTCGGTTTGGTTATTTTGTAATAAAATTAGCGCAATATTTTTGTAAATCTCACCGCGTTTGGACGGAATCGCTTCGTCACGCGCATCGGTATACAATTTCAATTTTACTTTGCTGTCGCGATCTTCTTTTGATCCAAAAAACTCTTCTTGCTCGTTCAAGACATTCTTAGCGTAATACGCGGTGCCTTCGCCCGAATAGTTTAATCGTTTCAGCTCGTTGTAATAAGTCAATGCTGTGTCGTATTCTTGTGCGTTGACCGCATAACTGGCGGCGTAGTACAATTTTTCTACATCGGTTTTGTCTAATTCATAGGCCGCATATAGTAATTGTGCGCCTTCTTTGTAGTTCTTTTGGTTACCCGCTTCAACCGCCTTAGAAATCATGTTGCTTTTCACCGTGGCTAAAGCAGCATTTGATTGTTCTGAAAATTTGGCTTTTCCCGACTCCTTTTCTATTTCTAAAACTTGTTTGTAAGAATTGGCTGCCAGGGTCATATTGACTGTAGGATCTACATTTTTGTTGGCTAAATCGAGTGCGGCATTTCCTTTCACAAAATGATATTGTGCTTTTTCGGCAGGTGTAGCAGCTGCCAATAAAGGTTCAGCTTGCGACAAACTAATTAGTGCTTCTGCCGCATTGCCATTTTTTAAGGCTTTTTCGGCGGCTTTAATTTGATCCTTTTGGGCATACGTAGTCATCGATAATACGAAAGCCGATGCAAGGATTACATACTTACTTTTCATGTTTATAAAATTTAATTATTCTTCTGTTGTTTCTTCTGTTTCTGTGGCTTGTTCAGCTTCGTCAATTGCTTCAGCATCAGCTGAAGCCTCATCTTCGCTGCCTTCTGGAGCTTCTTCTTCTTTCATTACTTTGGTTACTGCTGCAATCGAGTCGTTACCTTTGATGTTAATCAAACGAACACCTTGTGTAGCGCGTCCCATTACACGCAAATCAGCCACATCCATTCGAATTGTGAGGCCTGATTTGTTGATGATCATCAAATCATCGGCGTCGGTTACGTTGTTGATCGAAACTAATTTTCCGGTTTTCTCGGTGATGTTCAAGGTTTTTACTCCTTTTCCACCGCGGTTGGTAATGCGGTATTCGTCCAAGCTGGAACGTTTTCCGTAGCCATTCTCGGCCACGACCAAAATTTCACTAGTCATGTCATTTACCGACACCATTCCAATAACTTCATCCTGCTCATCGGCCAAGGTAATTCCGCGCACACCCGAGGCGGTTCTTCCCATTGGGCGAGTTTTTCCTTCCTCAAAGCGCACCAATTTACCCGACTTAACGGCTAGTAATATTTGGCTTTCGCCGTTGGTCAATTTGGCTTCAAACAATTCGTCATCTTCGCGAATGGTAATTGCGGCAACTCCATTGACACGCGGTCTAGAATATTGCTCCAACGATGTTTTTTTTACGATACCTTGTTTGGTTACCATGATTACATAGTGGTTGTTGATGTATTCGGTGTCCTTCAAATCTTTGGTGCAAATAAAGGCTTTTACTTTATCGTCACTTTCAATGTTGATCAAGTTTTGAATGGCACGTCCTTTGCTGGTTTTGCTTCCTTCTGGAATTTCGTACACGCGCATCCAGAAACATTTTCCTTTTTGCGTAAAGAACATCATGTACTGGTGGTTGGTGGCTACATACATGTGCTCCAAGAAATCTTGGTCACGAGTTCCGGCACTTTTTTGGCCAACTCCTCCTCTATTTTGAGTTTTGTATTCGGATAAATTGGTGCGTTTAATGTAACCTGCATGCGAAATAGTAATCACCACGTTTTCATCGGCAATTAAATCTTCGATACTTACGTCACCACCAGCATATTCAATAGTTGAACGACGGTCGTCACCATATTTATCTCGAATTTCATTCAATTCGGTTTTGATGAGCTCCATGCGCAATTCTTTGCTTGCTAATAGGGCTTTCAATTCTTGAATCAATTTCATGATGTCTTCATACTCAGCACGCAATTTGTCTTGTTCCAGTCCAGTCAATTGACGCAAACGCATTTCCACAATGGCACGCGATTGAATGTCGGACAAACTGAAACGAGTCATCAATTTTTCGCGGGCTTCGTCGGTGTTTTTAGAACTTCTAATCAGAGCAATTACTTCGTCAATGTTATCGGAAGCAATGATTAATCCTTCTAAAATGTGGGCTCTTTCCTCGGCTTTGCGCAAATCGTATTTGGTTCTGCGCACCACCACATCGTGACGGTGTTCTACAAAATAGTGAATCAAATCTTTTAGATTCAACATTTGCGGACGTCCAGCCACCAAGGCAATGTTATTTACACTGAAAGAAGATTGCAGTTGAGTATATTTAAATAAGGTATTCAATACGACATTTGGAACGGCATCGCGCTTCAAGATATACACGATACGCATCCCGTTTCGGTCTGATTCGTCCCGGATATTGGCAATGCCTTCAATTTTTTTATCGTTAACCAAATCAGCGGTTTTCTTGATCATATCCGCTTTGTTCACTTGGTAAGGAATTTCGGTCACGATGATTGATTCGCGGCCATCTACTTCCTCAAATCCTACTTTGGCACGCATCACGATTCGGCCTCTTCCGGTTTTGAATGCTTCGCGAACGCCATCATACCCATAAATCACACCGCCCGTAGGAAAATCGGGTGCTTTTACATAATTGATCAATTCGTCAATTTCGATGTCGTTGTTGTCAATGTAGGCCAAGGTTCCGTCAATCACTTCACGCAAATTGTGTGGTGCCATATTGGTAGCCATCCCTACTGCAATTCCAGACGCGCCATTGATTAACAAATTCGGAACACGCGTGGGCATTACTTTGGGCTCGTATAAGGTGTCGTCAAAGTTTAACTGAAAATCTACCGTTTCTTTGTCAATGTCTGCCATAATGTCTTCTGACATCTTTTTCATACGGGCTTCCGTATAACGCATGGCAGCAGGGCTATCGCCATCTACCGAACCAAAGTTACCTTGGCCATCAATTAACAAATAACGCAAACTCCATTCTTGCGCCATACGCACCATGGCGTCATATACCGAAGTATCGCCGTGAGGATGGTACTTACCCAAAACCTCACCCACAATTCTTGCGGATTTTTTGTGCGCTTTATTAGAAAAAACGCCTAAATCATACATTCCATAAAGTACTCTTCGATGTACTGGTTTCAAGCCATCTCTAACATCAGGAAGTGCTCTTGATACAATTACCGACATCGAATAATCGATGTAGGCTGATTTCATTTCATCCTCAATGTTAATAGGAATTAACTTTTCTCCGTCAGACATATTCTAGTTAGTTTAAAATTTATTTTGTGTAAAAAAATCTCGTAAATATAGCCTTTTCGGTTGATTTTTTTACCAACTATTGGTCTTAAATGAGGCTATTTATTAACAAAATTCCACCCTAATTCAGTTGATAAGTTAGGGCAGACATCTCTTTTTTTATTAACTTTTTTTTTGTCTATTAGCTGACAGTACCCAAAGAAAGGAATGGTTTTTGAAACAAGGCCATTTAGCACTCAAATCTTATACGAAATTACACGCACATGGATGATAATTTTTCCCCCCGAGTTAAAGATGTAATAACCTACAGCAAAGAAGAAGCGCTGCGGTTAGGGCATGATTTTATTGGCACCGAACACCTCATGTTGGGCATCTTGCGCGATGGCAACGGGAAGGCAATAAGTATTTTAAATAACCTGTCCATAGATTTAGATCATCTACGCAAAAAAGTAGAAATTTTAAGTCCACCCAACCCAAATTTAGTTGGCAGCAACGAAAAGAAAAATTTGCATCTCACTCGTCAAGCCGAACGCGCTTTGAAAACTACCTTTTTGGAAGCCAAAGTTTTTCAGAGCACATCCATCAGCACGGCGCATTTGTTGTTGTGTATTTTACGCAACGAAAATGATCCAACAACCAAATTACTCAACAAACTAAAAATAGATTACGATACGGCCAAAGAACAATACTTAAGTTTAGAGCCGCACGACGATAATTACTTAGAAAATTTGCCCAAAAACGAAGCCTACAACGAGGATGGTTCTGGCGACGAAACGTTTAAGGAAAGTAATTTTACCAATCCGACATCCAAAACCAATAAAAAGTCCAAAACACCTGTTTTAGACAACTTTGGTCGCGATTTGACGGAAATGGCCGAAGAAGGAAAATTAGATCCTGTAGTCGGCCGTGAAAAAGAAATTGAGCGGGTTTCTCAAATCTTGAGTCGCCGCAAGAAAAACAATCCCTTGCTAATTGGCGAGCCCGGTGTGGGAAAATCAGCTATTGCTGAAGGCTTGGCACTGAGAATCATTCAGAAAAAAGTATCCCGAATTTTATTCAACAAACGCGTGGTCACCCTAGATTTGGCCAGCTTAGTAGCCGGAACCAAATACCGTGGGCAGTTTGAGGAACGCATGAAAGCGGTGATGAACGAGCTCGAAAAAAACGACGACATCATTTTATTCATTGACGAAATTCACACCATTGTGGGCGCTGGCGGCGCAACCGGTTCGTTGGATGCGTCCAATATGTTTAAACCGGCGTTGTCACGAGGCGAAATACAATGTATTGGAGCCACTACACTAGACGAATACCGCCAATACATTGAGAAAGATGGCGCCTTGGAACGTCGTTTTCAAAAAATCATTGTAGAACCTACGTCAGTCGAGGAAACGATTACCATCTTAAACAACGTCAAAAACAAATATGAAGACCACCACAATGTAACCTATACGCAAGAAGCGATTGAAGCCTGCGTGAAATTGACTAACCGTTACATGTCGGAGCGTTTCTTGCCAGACAAAGCAATTGATGCGCTAGACGAAGCGGGTTCCCGCGTGCACATTACCAATATAGATGTACCGATACAAATTTTGGATTTGGAACGCCAATTGGAAGAAGTGCGCGAACAAAAATCAGCGGTGGTGAAACGGCAGAAATACGAAGAAGCGGCCAAATTGCGCGACGACGAAAAACGCATCGAAAAAGACTTAGCTGTCGCCCAAGAACAATGGGAAGAAGATGCCAAATCAAATCGTATTTTGGTTACCGAAGACAACGTTGCCGATGTGGTTTCTATGATGACCGGAATACCAGTAAATCGCATTGCACAAACCGAAAGCAATAAATTAGCCAACCTACCCGAACTCATTGAGGGAAAAGTGATTGGGCAAAAAGAAGCGGTCATGAAAATTGCCCGATCCATTCAACGCAACCGTGCCGGATTAAAAGATCCCAACAAACCGATTGGCTCCTTTATCTTTTTGGGACAAACTGGGGTGGGAAAAACACAACTGGCCAAAGTGCTTGCCAGAGAATTGTTTGATTCAGAAGATGCCTTGATTCGCATCGACATGAGCGAATACATGGAAAAATTTGCCATCTCGCGATTGGTGGGTGCGCCTCCAGGCTATGTGGGCTATGAAGAAGGCGGTCAGCTCACCGAAAAAGTGCGCAGAAAACCCTATTGTGTAGTTTTGTTAGACGAAATAGAAAAGGCCCATCCCGATGTGTTTAATATGTTGTTGCAAGTATTGGACGACGGCTACTTGACCGACAGTTTGGGACGAAAAATTGATTTCAAAAACACAATCATCATAATGACTTCAAATGTGGGTGCCCGTCAGCTGAAAGATTTTGGACAAGGCGTCGGATTTGGTACCGCCGCCAAAGTGGCCCAAACCGATGAGAACTCCAAAAGCATCATCGAAAATGCCTTAAAAAAAACCTTTGCTCCCGAATTTTTGAATCGTATTGACGACGTGATTGTGTTTAATGCCTTAGAAAAACACGACATCGATTTGATTATCGAAATTGAATTGGCAAAACTCATTGCTCGTGTCGCTGATTTGGGCTATCAACTGGCGCTTTCAGCAGAAGCTAAATCCTTTATAGCCGAAAAAGGTTTTGACAAACAATTTGGTGCCAGACCACTAAAACGTGCAATCCAAAAATATGTAGAAGATGCCTTGGCCGAAGAAATTATTACTTCTAAAATAGGTATTGGCGATGAAATTTTTATGGAATTAGATGCCGTTAAACAAGAGCTGTTTATCACATTAAAAAAAGTTGAAAATCCAATCGAGTAATAGTGTATCAAAACAAGTGCAAATGCCTGCCAATAAAATAATTTTAGGAAGTGAAGAATGGTTTTCCTTCCCAGATCTTGGAATACCATTAATCAAAGCCCGTGTAGATTCAGGAGCCAAAACTTCGGCTTTACACGCTATAAACATTGCTCCTATCACAAAAGACGGAGAAGCTTGGGTGAAGTTTGACATCAACCCGATTCAAAATAATTTAAAAACCATCTTGCATTGCGAAGCCAAAATCATTGGCAATCGATTAGTGAAAAGTTCTTCTGGCTATAGCGAAAAGCGTTTTGTCGTACTTTCTGTTATCACCATTGGCAACCAAAGTTGGGAAATTGAATTGACGCTTACCAATCGAGATTCCATGGGTTTTCGGATGTTATTGGGCCGGGAAGCCATGAGCGGTAGAATTTTGGTTGATCCCGAGCAAAAATATTTGTTGGGCGATAATAACGAAGATACCATTCGTGAATTATATGCGTCTTCTACCATTCAAAAAAAGGGATTGCGTATTGGTTTATTGGCCAGTAATCCCGAATTATTCAGTAACAAACGCATTATGGAAGCGGGTTCCTTTCGCGGACACGAAATGCATTTTTTGAACATCAAAGAATGCTACATGAAACTCGATGCCACCAGACCCGAAATTCATTACCGTGGCGGCCGAGTGCTAGATAATTTTGATGCCGTGATTCCCAGAATTCGCCCTAGCATTACTTTTTATGGCTGTGCCCTGACCCGTCAATTTGAGTCGTTAAAAGTGTTTTGTTTAAATTCAGCCGCGGCGATTACGCAATCGCGTGACAAACTTTTTTCCTTGCAGTTGCTTTTGAGTCACGGCGTTGATATTCCTACTACTGGTTTTGCCAATTCTCCCCTAGATACTGATGATTTGATTAAAATGGTAGGTGGACCACCGCTTATTGTGAAATTACTAGAAGGCACGCAAGGAAAAGGAGTGGTTTTGGCCGAGACCAAAAAAGCAGCAGAATCGGTAATTAATGCCTTCAAAAGCTTAAATGCCAATATCTTA
>CAMBOW010000059.1 GCA_945869365.1 Flavobacterium psychrophilum
CTTCTATGGCTAGTTTGCCTAGCCAATAAATTATATGTAAAAAACGATCCGGTTTTTCGGGAGTGCCAAATGCATCATATATGGTAATAATTTCGGCGAAGCTTCGTCCTAAAATATTGGCCACATGTGAAACCGCTACTTCTTTTTCTACTAAACTCAATTTTTTGGGCTGCAGCACGGCTTGTGCTAATTTGTGCCAATCCCGAGTAAAGTCACCGTTTTCGTCTAGTAAAACCCGGTCTTTTATTTTGTGTGATTCGATAAAAATAAAAGTCAAATGCGTGAGAATATCGTAGATATCAGAGCGGCCACGCGTAATCTCCACATTCATTTGTTCTTCATCGATTCGGTAACAATTTCGTCGGCGTTTGGGCGGAATAATTGCTTTAAAATGCGAATGCACATAGCCTTCGTCTGAGGTGAGATTGATGTACCGGCATTCTTCAATTCCAATAGGCAAGCGCTCAATGACATACAAAAGTCCGCTGAGTTCTACTTTTTCTTCGGCTATCGAACCATAAATTTCAGGCCGTAACAACAACAAGGCTTCGCGTAACGCTTCACCCGAAACACCCATGGGTTTGTAGTACCCGCGATTAAACAAATGACGCATCGTAATGTATAATTTCTCCACAGCACTTGAAGATTCTTGTGCGCGAGATCGTACGATGTTTTTTAGTTCTTTCATTTTATTGTGTGTATTTGCCTGCAAATGTACGATTTTTAGTGTATACGAAGTTTGTCGGCTATGGCGCGGTCGTTGCTTAGACGCGGAATTTTGTTTTGTCCACCCAGTTTGCCAATTGATTTCATGTAGTCCTGAAAACCGTGTGAAACAACCGGTGTAATTACCAAAGAGCGCAAAACCTTGCCCACAATCAAATCGTCGTAATAACTGTTTTGTTTGCGCAGTTCGGTTTCGATGGTTTGGGCAAAAGCGTCCCTATTTTGGGGAGCTTGTTCAAACTCAATAAACCACTCGTGGTAAGGCAAACCGTTAGTTGGCGTAATTTGTGGTGCCACGGTAAATTCATTTACGCGAACTGCATGTTGTTGGACTGCCACTGACAAAGCTTGTTCTACTTCTTTGCCAATTACGTGTTCGCCAAAAGCCGAAATAAAGTGTTTAATGCGGCCGCTCACGATAATTTTATAGGGTTTTAAGGAGGTAAATTGTATGGTATCGCCAATGTTGTAGGCCCATAAACCAGCGTTGGTCGAAATAATCAACACATAATTAACGCCCAACTCTACTTGACCGATGGTGAGTCGTGGTGGGTTTGGCAAATAAAAAGCGTCTGCCGGAATAAATTCATAAAAAATCCCGGCATTAAGCAAGAGCAATAATCCAGGATCATTTGGTTTGTCTTGGTAGGCAAAAAATCCTTCCGAAGCAGGAAACAACTCAATAGTGTCCACTTTTCGGCCAATGAGATTTTCAAATTTTGCCCGATAGGGCTCAAAATTTACACCGCCGTAAATGAATAAATTGAAATTTTTAAACAACTCCCCAACTGGTTTGCCGGTTTGTTGTTGCAGTTTCTCAAAATACATTTGCACCCAAGAGGGAATGCCTGAAATGACCGTCATGTTTTGCGCAACCGTTTCGTTTACAATAGCATCGACTTTGGTTTCCCAATCTTCAATGCAATTGGTTTCCCAAGAAGGGAGTCGGTTTTTTTGCAAATAGGCGGGAACAAAATGCGCTACAATTCCTGATAATCGGCCCAATTGTATGCCGTTTTTTTGTACCAAAACAGGGCTTCCTTGTAAAAATATCATTTTACCATCCACAAAATGGGTGTTGCCGGTTTGGTGTATGTAATTCAAAATAGCGTTGCGAGCGGCAACTACATGAAACGGCATCGATTCTTTGGTGAGTGGAATGTATTTGGCGCCCGAAGTGGTGCCTGAGGTTTTGGCAAAATACAGCGGTTTTCCCGGCCATAAGATGTTAGATTCACCAGCCACCACTCGATCAACATAAGGTTTTAAGGCTTCGTAATCCCGAATAGGAACTTGCTTAGAGAAATCTTGGTGGGTTTTAATGGTTGCAAACGCATGGTCTTTTCCAAATTGCGTGTGTTGTGCGGCGGCAATGAGCTTTAAAAATACCGCTTGCTGCGTCTCAACCGGACGAGTGATCCAACGCTGGTTTTTGTGGTATACCAACCAAGCAAATACTTGAGCCGCAATAGATTTGATAGACATAAATTACGGATTGGGAAATTGTTTTTTTAGGGCCGATTCTGTAGCCCAAATTAAATAGACACAACTCAAAATTATCAATGTAGTTCCCATAATAACAGTTGTTTTATGTGACATTGGGATTGCTGTGTTTACAAACGAAGAAGCAACTAATAAAACCCCAATCTGCATCATTTTTATAGCCGAAAACCGCTGGGAGAAATCCCAGGCTTCTTGACTTTTTGTGGAGCCCGATGTACGGTAGCCGTAGAAATAATTGATTTTTTTTGGAGGAAAAACATACACCACAGCAGCTGTGATAATAAAAATAAAGCCCACTAAAAAGGTTTGTGGATTGATGCTGTTGGCAAGTTGATTGAGTTGTTCTTCCATAATTAATTAAAAGCCATGTATTGGGTTGGATCAACGGGCTGTCCGTCTTTCCATAATTCAAAATGAAAAGGACTGCTAGTTGATTCGCGTCCAGCGGCTCCCGCCAAGGCAATAACTTCCCCGGTTTTTACTACATCGCCTTGCTCTTTGGTTTGTGATGCGGCATTTTTATAGACCGAAATAAACCCATTGGTGTGGCGTACCACGACTACAAAGGCGTTGGTGGGTGTCCAATCGGAGAAAATGACAGTTCCATCGGCGATGGATTTAATGGGGGTGTTTTTGGCCACCGCCACATCTAGATATAAATGCTTGTTTTTTACGCTGTATTTTTGGGTAATAGTTCCATTTACGGGCGCAAACATTACCACGTTTACTTTGGCTTTGGCTTTTTCAAATAAATTGTACTTGTCTTCTTTGTCGGCCAATTCGCGAATTTTCACTTCTTCGGGCGAGGCTTCGAGCGGAACCACTTCTTTCTCTACCGATTTAGTGGCCATGATTGAATCTTTACTCAAGAGAGCATAATCTAAATTTCCAGTTAGGATTTGTTTGATCGAGGCAATATAAGCTTCATTTTTTTGCAGCGCCACCGTGAGTGAGTCTGATTTTAAAGCCAGCTCTGTGGCGTCTTTTTTAAGTTTTGTAGAAGCATAGCCCGGAATAAACTCCCGAAGAGGCGTAAATGCGATAAGAAAAGTAGTAAGAGTAACAATTAAAATAGCGGCCGAGGTGGCTACCACAAACACATTCATTAAGGTGAGTCGAAGGGAAAAAAGCTCAGCAAAAGTATCTTCGTTTACAATCACTAAACGATTTTTGGCAAACAATTTTTCTTTGAGTAGTTGTCGTTTTAATCGGTTTTCGGCCATTTTGAGGGATTGTGCTACAAATGTATAAATTTATAGTTCTTTTAGGAGTGTTCGTTGGTTTTGTTCTTATATTTGCTTGCTAATTAAAATTAACGCACTATGACAACACTAGCTATTTTTTTAGGCGAAGTAGGGCCCATGCAAATTATACTTGTTTTGGCTGTGATTTTGCTTATGTTCGGCGGAAAGAAAATTCCAGAATTAATGAAAGGATTAGGCAGCGGAATCAAAGAATTTAAAAATGCCGCAAAAGACGATCAACCGGCTGCGCCTAAAAAAGACGAAGAAACAAAAGCATAATTTTTATTTTTTTTATTTCACCTCAAATCTCTAGACATTCTAAAGATTTGGGGTGTTTTTTTTACAATCATCGTCAACTGAATGGGGTTGGCCCGCCTCATCCAGGTTGCTGGTTTGGTCTTTTCGGTAGCGGGCAATAAACAGAATTATGCAATCTTCTTGCAATAAGAAAGGGTGTTTTGAATGGATTTCGGTGAAGTAAATAAATGCAGGATAAGGAAATTATGTACACGAAATTTTATCTACGCGCTGGGCGTGTCGGCCGCCTTCAAATGGTGTTTTTAAAAAGGTGTCAACCATTTCTATCACCTGAGGTATAGCGGTAAATCGAGCGGGAATGCTCAGTACATTTGCGTCATTGTGTGTGCGGGCTAAAAAAGCAATTTCTTTGGTCCAACACAAGGCCGCACGAATAGCTTGGTGTTTGTTGGCTGTCATAGCAATTCCATTACCCGATCCACAAATAACGATACCAAAATCGGCAATTTTATTGGCTACATCTTGGGCAACCAAATGACCAAAATCGGGATAATCTACACTCTCAAAGCTGTCGGTTCCGTGGTTGATGATTTCATGACCTTGTTTTTCTAAATGAGCCACAATGGCTTGTTTGTAGGCAGGTCCGGCGTGGTCGTTACCAATGGCGATTTTCATGCTGTCGTGTTTTTGAATACCGTAAGTGGTATGTTGATATTATTTTTAACTAATTGATTTATAGGGGTGGTATTATAAACACCTTTTGTTTATAACTATATATAGAAAAATATAACTTTTTCTTGTCTGTGTTTAAAAAATGCGTAATGCAAAATAGAAACCAAAAAAACAATAAAAGTTTATAGAATTTATTGTTTAGTTATACCTAAAAAACACTTGTTTATAAACACAAATTAAGCAGTCAACTTATTTACAAAATTACTTTATTTTTACTTATGAACAGTTGTTTATAGGGTATAAAAAAAGCTATATTATCTAGTGTTTATTAAGTTATTATACTGTTGATAACCTTTTATTAACTTCTAGTAATGTAAAATACAAGTAAATAAAAATAAATTTATCAGCCTTATAAACACCCTATAATAACAACCATAAATTAAATTTTAAATTCCTTTTATTTTTATTGTTTTTACTAGTTGTTGAAAACTATGCTAAGATTAGATTTTAAAAATTTCTTAAATTATTTAAATATGTGTGGCTAATCTCTACTGCTATGAAAAGTTATTTTTATACTAATTCTAACTATTTACAAAGAATACTACTTGGTTTATTTGTAATTTTCAAACCTGATTGAAAAGACCTATATGAAAAAGAAACTCCATAAAGTAGGAAAGAAACCAAACTCATTTTCCGAAAAAATTCTAAAAATACTCTCTCAAAACGCAAATAAATCGTTTAACTACAAACAAATTACAGCCGTTTTAGAGGTTACAGATACCAAAAGTAGAAACGAAATTATTTTAGATTTAAAAGTACTGGCTGCTCAAAAAGTAATTATAGAAACCGAGCCTGGAAAGTACTTAGTTAAAGCTGTGAGTCAAGATTACTACGAGGGAGTTATTGATATGACTACTCGAAAAACAGCCTATTTTATAAGCCCTGATTTTGAGGACGATGTATTTATTCCAACACCAAATTTAAACCATGCATTAGATAAAGACAAAGTAAAAGTCTATGTCTACAATCGCCGAAGATGTAAAAAACCAGAAGGGGAAGTAATTGAAGTGATTGAACGCGCCAAATCAGAATTTGTAGGTGTGATTGATATTCAAAAAAACTTTGCTTTTGTGAGTACCGCCAATCCCAAAATGTATACCGATATTTTTATTCCACTAGCTAAAATTGGGGAGGCTGAACAAGGTGATGTGGTGGTGGTAAAAATAGAAGATTGGCCTAAAAAAGCGGATAGTCCCTTTGGATCAGTGATTCAAGTCCTTGGTAAACCAGGTGAACACAATACTGAGATTCATGCCATCTTAGCTGAATACGGTTTACCGTATGATTTTCCACCCGAAGTAGAAGCGTATGCTGAACAATTGGATACGTCAATTCATGAAGGTGAAATAAAAAAACGCCGCGACATGCGGAAGGTTTTAACTTATACAATTGACCCAAAAGATGCCAAAGATTTTGACGATGCCTTATCGTTTCAAGTCTTAGAAAATGGAAATTTTGAGATCGGGATTCATATTGCTGATGTTTCTTATTACCTAGAAGAAGGCACCGCGCTAGACGAAGAAGCTTATAATCGTGCTACTTCTGTTTATTTAGTAGATCGTGTGGTTCCGATGTTGCCCGAGGTATTATCTAATTTTGCCTGCTCACTTCGTCCGCACGAAGAAAAATACACCTTCTCTGCAATTTTTGAGATTAATACAAAAGCAGAAGTATTAAACCAGTGGTTTGGTCGTACGGTCATTTATTCTGATCAGCGTTTTGCTTATGAAGAAGCGCAGCACATTATTGAAACCAAATCGAAAACCATTCCAGCTGAAATTTCAATCACCAGAAATACGTATACGGTTTCTGACGAGCTGGTTCACGCCACCATTATTTTAGATGAATTAGCTAAAATTTTGCGCAAAAAACGCATGCAAAATGGGGCTATATCCTTTGATAAAGTAGAAGTAAAATTTAATCTCGATGCCGAAGGAGAACCCGAAGGTGTGTATTTTAAAATTGCCAAAGATGCCAATCACCTCATCGAAGAATTCATGTTGTTGGCCAACAGAAAAGTGGCTGAGTTTATTGGGAAACAAAAGAAAACCTTTGTGTATCGTGTGCATGACGAACCCAATGAAGATAAATTAATCAATTTACAAACTCTTGTGGCTAAGTTTGGGTACCGACTTAATTTTCAATCCAAGGAATCTATTTCAAAATCTTTGAATAATTTACTCAGTGAAGTGGTGGGAAAAAAAGAGCAAAACATGGTCGATACCCTTGCGATTCGCACCATGAGTAAAGCCAAATACACTACAGATAATATTGGTCATTATGGCTTGGCTTTTGATTATTATACACACTTTACTTCGCCCATTCGTCGTTATCCCGATGTGATGGTGCACCGTTTGTTGCAATTTTATTTAGATGGAAGAAAATCGGCTGGGGTTGAGATTTATGAAGAAAAATGTGCGCATTCGTCCAATCGAGAAAGTTTAGCTACCAATGCCGAGCGAGACAGCATCAAATACATGCAAGTGAAATACATGCAAAACCACAAAGACGAAGAGTTTTTGGGAGTAATTTCTGGGGTAACCGAATGGGGAATTTATGTAGAAATTAGTTCCAATAAATGCGAAGGTATGTGCCGAATCAGAGAAATTAAAGATGATTATTATACTTTTGACGAAAAACAATATGCCTTGGTGGGCGCAATTTCGAAAGCCCTTTTGCAGCTCGGAGACGAGGTATATGTAAAAGTAAAAACAGCCGATTTAGTGAAGAAACAATTGGATTTTCATTTTATTAGACGAAAAGAATAACAAACTAAAAATTAGTATAACTAGCTTATTATGAAAAAACTAGCTCTTATTATTATTGTATTAGTAAGCACATTTAGTCGTGCACAACTAACTAGAAATGTAGGTGATTTTACCAAAATTAGTGTGTTTGATAAAATGCAAGTTGAGCTCATTCAATCTGATGAAAACAAAATAGTTTTAGATGGTGTAAATGCCGCCGAAGTTGAAGTGGTGAACAAAAATGGTACAGTAAAACTTCGTTTACCGTTGGTTAAATTTCTATCCGGCCAACAAATTGAAGCCAAAATTTATTACACATCCTTGAACTCCATTATGGCTGCTGAAGGATCAAAAGTGACGGCAAATTCTCAAATTAAAGCAGAGGGATTAACTATTGAAACCAAAGAAGGTTCTCAAATACAGTTGGAGTTAGATGTAGAAAAGTTGATTATCAAAGCGTATACCGGTTCGGAGCTAAATTTAACAGGAATAACACATGATTTGGATGCGCTTATTAATACCGGCGCCTATTTAAAAGCAAAAGAATTGACAGTTCAGCACGCTTTGGTCAATGTAAACACAGGCGGAATTGCCTCAGTTACCGCCAAAGATTATATGAGTGTAAAAGTTGTGGCTGGCGGTTCGGTTTTTGTGTATGGAAATCCAACTAAATTAACCCAATCGGTTACTGCTGGAGGATCAATTATAATAAACAAAGACTAAGTATGTTGCAAGACTTTTTGTCCGGAATTCCCTTGGGGATTTTTTTAAGTTTTATGGTAGGACCTGTGTTTTTTGTCTTACTCGAAACTTCGGCTGTAAAAGGTTTTCGTGCTGCTTTTGTATTTGATCTAGGGGTGGTTACGGCCGACTTAGTTTTTATCACGATTGCTTATTTTAGTAGTTATCGACTCATTCAAAGCATTAAAAATGATCCGGCTATTTATCTTTTTGGGGGAATATTAATGCTCACGTATGGCGTTATTTCTTTTTTAAAAACCAATAAAGCTAAAAAAGAACTCATTGAAAATGACGACGACGAAGAATTGGTAAAAAACAATTACCTAGGTATGTATATCAAAGGTTTTTTATTGAATTTTATCAACGTAGGAGTTTTGCTTTTTTGGTTTCTAATTCTAATCACGGTAGGCCCTAAATTACAATTAGAAACCCCAAGAATGATGGTGTTTTTTGGTTCGGTTATTGGTACGTATCTGGTATTTGATTCAGGTAAAATTATTTTAGCTAAACAACTCAAAAACAAAATGACGCCGGTCAATATTTTAAAAATTAAAAAAGGAATCAGTATTTTGATTATTGTTTTTGGTCTAATATTAATGCTTCAAGGTTGGTTTCCTACCGAGAATAAACTAACTAAAAAAGTATTAGAAAAAATAGACTAATTGTTGTTCATTATATCACACAAAAAAACCTTCAACATACATTGAAGGTTTTTTTTGGAGGCATCGTCCGGATTCGAACCGGAGTAGGAGCTTTTGCAGAGCCCAGCCTAGCCACTCGGCCACGACGCCTTATAATTGGATGGCAAACTTAGGAAAAAAATCAATAATTCCTAACAATCCCAACACATTAATTTCTGTATTCCTCCATTTCGATGGTCACCATTTCTACATCACCATCAATTGGCGGGTTGATTTTAGACACTCGAATCAAAATACGCGCCACCGCAGGTGATTCTCCAAAAACGCGCACTATAATTCGGTGAGCCACGTGTTCTAATAATTTGGAACGTATTGCCATTTCGTCGGTTACCACACGATTTAAAAACACATAATCAACAGTGTCGGTTAGGTCATCGGTGAGTGCAGATTGACGCAAATCGGTTTTAACCTCTAGATCTACCCGATAGTCCGCACCGATAGCGGCTTCTTCTGCGAGACAGCCGTGATACGAATAGGTGCGAATGTTGGTTAGTTTTATGATTCCCATAGTTTGATCAAATTGGATTAGGTAAGCCAACTCTCGGCTATTTTTTTACCTTTGCTAAAATTAATCAAAAGTATGTCAACCGAAGAAAAATCCCTCAACTTTGTTGAGCAAATTATCGAAGAAGATCTTAAAAACGGCTTGTCGTCAACAAAGCTCCGTTTTCGTTTTCCGCCAGAACCAAATGGGTATTTACACATTGGTCACGCGAGTTCGATAGGATTAAATTTTGGCCTTGGCCTTGATTATAATGCGCCAGTTAATTTGCGTTTTGACGACACCAATCCAGCCAAAGAAGAGCAAGAGTATGTAGACGCCATCAAGCGCGACGTGCAATGGTTGGGTTACCAATGGGCCGAAGAGCGTTATGCTTCTGATTATTTTCAACAACTATATGATTGGGCGGTTGCTTTTATCAAAAACGGAAAGGCCTATGTAGATAGCCAAAGCTCAGAAGAAATGGCGATTCAAAAAGGAACCCCTTCTACACCTGGCGTTGATGGTCCGTTTAGAAACCGTTCTGTCGAAGAAAATTTAGATTTATTTGCCCGCATGAAAAACGGAGAATTCCCAGAAGGAACCCATATTTTACGTGCTAAAATCGATATGAAATCGACCAATATGTTGATGCGCGATCCCATTATGTACCGTATTCTTCATAAACACCACCACCGTACTGCAGACGCTTGGTGCATTTACCCGATGTACGATTGGGCGCACGGCGAAAGTGATTATTTGGAACAAATTTCCCATTCGTTTTGTACTCTCGAATTTTTACCACACCGTGAATTGTATGATTGGTTTTTAGATCAGATCAGTGAAAACTCTAAAGTGCGGCCAAAGCAACGGGAATTTGCCCGCAGAAATTTAAGCCATACCGTGGTCAGCAAACGCAAACTGTTGCAATTAGTCAAAGAAAATCACGTGAAAGGTTGGGATGATCCAAGAATGTCAACCATTTCAGGATTGCGACGCAGAGGGTATACCCCAATCTCTCTAAGAAATTTTACCAAAACCATCGGAATTGCCAAGCGCGACAATTTGATTGACGTTTCGGTTTTGGAGTTTTGCATACGGGAAGATCTAAATAAAATTGCCCCTCGAGTAATGGCGGTGTTAGATCCTGTAAAGCTGATCATCACCAATTATCCGGCTGATCAAGTGGTTTGGTTGGAGGCTGAAAATAATCCCGAGGATGAAGCGGCTGGCTCTAGAAAAATTCCATTTTCAAAAGAAATATACATTGAACGCGAAGATTTTTTAGAAGAGGCACCTGCTAAATTTTTTAGGTTGAGTATCGGAAAAGAAGTGCGACTCAAAAATGCTTATATCATCAAAGGCGAAAGCGTAGTAAAAGACGCCCAAGGCTACATCACCGAAATTCACGCCACTTATGATCCTGAAAGTTTAAGCGGAAGCGGAACCGAAGCCAGTCAACGCAAGGTTTCAGGAACTTTACATTGGGTTTCAGTAGCACAAGCTATCCCGGCCGAAGTGCGTTTGTACGATCGTTTGTTTGTAGACGAAGCTCCCGACTCACACAAAGAGAAAGATTTCTTAGAATTTGTAAACCCCAATTCGTTGCAAATCGTGACCGGTTTTGTAGAACCGAGTTTGCAAAATGCGGCGGTAGAAGATAAATTTCAGTTTCAACGGTTGGGTTATTTCACGGTAGACAAAGACAGCACCGCCACACAATTAGTCTTCAATAAAACCGTGGGGCTCAAAGATGCGTGGGAAGAAAAAGGGAAGAAAGAAGAAAACACCATCACCAACACCTTAAAAGAACTGAATAAATATTTTAAAGTCGCTACCGATGACGAACGAGCAGAAATTAGCGAGCAATTGGCGGCAAATTTACAAGCGATTACCAATTTTAGTTTGTTGCAAAACACCATCAAAAAGAACCTCAATAACACCAAGGCTTCTTTGTTGTTGGTTAATTTAATTCTTAGACATACCGCAGTGGTTCGTTTTACTGATTTAGAGCAAGAAACCATTCAAAAATTAGTGAGTTTGTCTTTTGCTAGCGAATCGGCTTATGTGCGCTTGGCGGTATTGACCAACCTAAACAATCATTCGCAGTTGTGGAAAGAATTTTTACCACAAATACAAGCCCTACGCAGCAACGAGAAAGACTTGGCGGTGCAACAATTTATTGATTCAACGTGTTAATATGAAAAATTTTGCAGCAACTTGTTTACTGTTGATTGGAATAGCTTTTACTAGTAATGCCCAATACGGCTACCGCGACGGAAACAGAATTGGTCTTAGCGCCGGAATTACTCAACTGGGTTTAACCACCTCTAATTTTTCAACAAAACCCAGTTCTGGTTGGATGGGAGGCTTATCGGTTCGAGGCAATTACTACAATAATTTTAGTATGATTTTTGGGATGCAATTCACCGAAAGTCATTTCACGATCGCCACCAAAACTCCTGCCCTTCAAAACAGAGAAACGCCCTTTAAAGTGATGGGTGCTCAAATCCGCTTGTTGTTGAGTTACAACTTAGTTAAAGACCATGTTTCGCTTGATTTTGGTCCCGTACTGCAAGTGAGTGACAAACTAAAGATAAAAGCCACCGACGAAAACAATAGCCTTACCGGAACACCTTTGGTCGCAAAAGATATTTTAGATGTAACCAAAGTAAACGGCAACCTGTATATAGGAATATCAGCTGGAAATAAACGGGTGCGTGCGGTTGCTTTTTACCAATATGGCGTGAACAACTTTTTGAATCACCTGAATCAAAATGAGGTATTGTTAGCCAAAAATTTAGGTAAAAAATTTGACGGACATTTGGGTTTACTTAGCGCCCAGTTGCTGGTTAATTTATAGCGTTTGAATTGCTTTTTGCAAACGAGCGATTGTTTCGGTTTTGCCAATTAGTTCGGCAATATCAAACAAATGAGGTCCTTTTAAGGCGCCCACCAAACTCAATCGAAACGGCTGCATGATTCTACCCATTCCAATTTCATGTGTGGTCATCCATTCTTTTACCGTGTTTTCAATTTGAAGGGAGCTGAAATCTGCTATTCCATCTAATACCGTGATGAGTTGTTGCAACAAATCGGCCGTGTCTTCTTTCCAGTTTTTGGCCGCTTTTTCTTCATAGGCCGTTGGGGCTTCAAAAAAGTAATCACTCAAACTCCAAAACTCGGCCACAAAATGTGCGCGTTCTTTGATTAAGCCTACAATTTTCTCCACTTTCTCCACAGGACAATCAAGTCCTTTTGCAGTCAGTTCTTTAGAAAAAGTTTCGGCCAATACGCGGTTGTCTTGCCGCTGCAAGTACTGGTGGTTGAACCACTTATTTTTCTCCGGATCAAATTTGGCTCCCGCTTTGTGAATGCGATTCAAATCAAAAGCATTTACCAATTCGTCTAAGCTAAATAGTTCTTTTTCGGTTCCGTCATTCCAACCCAACAAGGCCAAGAAATTGACTACTGTTTCTGGAAAATACCCTTGTTCGCGGTAGCCAGACGAAACGCCTTCGCTTGTTTTCCATTCTAATGGAAAAACCGGAAAGCCCAGTTTATCGCCGTCGCGTTTGGATAATTTTCCGTTCCCAATAGGTTTTAATAAAAGCGGCAAATGGGCAAATTCGGGTGCTTCCCAACCAAAAGCACGGTACAACAGTACATGCAAAGGCATCGAAGGCAACCATTCTTCCCCACGAATCACGTGCGACGTTTCCATAAGGTG
>CAMBOW010000060.1 GCA_945869365.1 Flavobacterium psychrophilum
GGTCGAGAAAATGAAGGTATTGGGCATTGATGAAAAAGAATTGTGGTGGTACTTGGATACCCGCCGATTTGGAACCGCCGTGCACTCGGGCTTTGGTTTAGGCTTTGAACGTTTGGTTTTGTTTGTAACGGGCATGACCAACATCCGCGATGTGATTCCGTTTCCGAGAACACCGCAAAACGCCGAATTCTAAACGACGCCACGCCACAATTACTGGTTATTTAACCCTTTGAATAGTATCCTTGCTTTTTATAAAACCGTTCAATACCCGTGATTAAACAATATTTACATCTTAAACTCGCCCAGAAATTATCTCCTCAGCAGATTCAGCTGATGAAGTTAATTCAGTTGCCTACGCAGGCATTTGAGCAGCGGTTAAAGGAGGAAATGAATGAGAATCCGGCACTCGAATCAGGGAAAGAAGAAGATGACACCTACGAGGCCGACGAATTTGAAACCAATGAATTTGACGACTATGATGATGCGTCTAGTATAGATACCAACGACATCAGCATTGATGATTACTTAAGCAACGACGAAATTCCCGATTACAAACTCCAAGCCAACAACTACGCCGAAGAAGACCAACGCGAATCGCCGCTTTCGGCAGCGCTGAGTTTTCATCAGGACCTGGTAGCGCAACTCAATACCTTTATTTTATCGGACGAAGAGCGGGAAATCGCCGAATTTTTGGTAGGCAGTATTGATGAAATGGGCTACATCCGCCGCAGTTTGGCTGACATTGTAGATGATTTGGCTTTTACCCAAGCGATCTACACCAACGAAAAAACAGTAGAACGCATCTTGCACCTGGTACACGAATTAGAGCCCGCAGGCATAGGCGCGCGCGATTTGCAAGAATGTTTGTTGCTGCAACTCAAGCACAAAACGCCTGCCGAATCGATACAATTGGCCATTGGGATTTTGGATCAACAATTTGAGGCGTTTACCAAAAAACACTACGATAAACTCCAAGCCAAATTTGGTGTTACTGCCGAGCAACTCAAAAAAGCGATTCACGAAATTGAACGCCTCAACCCCAAACCGGGCGGATCCTACCAAGGCAGTTCAAAAATTACCGAAACTATCTTGTCTGATTTTATGATCCGGATTGTCGATGGCGATTTGGAACTCACCCTCAATGGCCGAAATGCGCCAAGCTTGCACGTCTCGAAAGACTACCAAGACATGATGCAAACCTATAAATCAGCACGCGAAAAATCAGCAGCACAAAAGGAAGCCGTTCAATTCATCAAGCAAAAATTGGACTCCGCCAAGTGGTTTATTGACGCCATCAAACAAAGGCAAGAGACCTTATTGGTTACGATGAATGCCATCATGCAGTACCAACACCATTACTTCTTGGAAGGCGACGAAAGCAAGATTAGGCCCATGATTCTCAAAGACATTGCCGACCGTGTGGGGCTCGACATTTCGACCGTTTCACGCGTGGCCAACAGCAAGTATGTCGAAACACCCTACGGTACCAAATTGATCAAGGAATTTTTCTCGGAAGCCATGAAAAATGACCAAGGCGAAGAAATATCTACCTTAGAAATCAAGAATATTTTGCAAACAGTCATTCGCGAAGAAGACAAAAGCAAGCCCCTACCCGACGATCAATTGGTTGAGATTCTCAAAGAAAAAGGCTACCCAATTGCCCGCCGAACGATAGCCAAATACCGCGAACTTCTGGATATTCCTGTGGCGCGTTTGCGCAAAAAAATCTAACATTCGCCCTGTGAACAAACCCAATCCTCTACTGGTTTCGTTTTCCTATGTGTTCCATCCGCTGTTTATTCCGCTGATGGGCACGCTGATTTATTTGGCAATTAGTCCAATTCATTACAGTGAGACACAAGTACTTTTTTTGTGTTTACAAGTGAGTCTGCTCACCCTCTTTATTCCGTTGGCCATTTATTTTTGGCTTAAAAACTTGGGAAAAGCTGATTCGATGATGTTGGAAAATCTTGCTCAACGCAAAATTCCCTTGTTCTTGAGCTGCATTTTGCTATATATACTGGCGTTCAAAAGCATTACACAAGTCGCTTTGCCCGAATTGCATTTCTTTTTGCTGGGCGGACTGCTGAGCAACATACTCACTTTTTTGTATTTGTTTATGAAAGTAAAAGCCAGCATTCACCAAATGGGAATCGCGGCCCTAACTTGTTTTGTGATGGGGTTGAGCGCGCATTACCAAGTTGATCTCTCTTATAGCATTGCACTATTGCTCTTGCTTAATGGCTTGGTGGCTTCTTCCCGCTTGACGATGCAGGCTCATACCTTCACCGAATTGGCGATTGGTTTTGGGTTAGGTGCCATTCCGCAACTGGCCTTGTGGTGGTATTGGCTATAGAATATAAAATTGCAAGCCCAAATGAATGGCCCGGAGTCCAATGGATTGATCCTGAATAGTGGCGCTTTTAGACAGCAAAGGCGTAAGGCCGTAATAGCCATAGAAATTCCAAGTATTGTAGCCCATAGCCAGGTAAATTCCCAATTGCACCTTATTGAAGTCGGGATTGTTATTGATAATTACACTAGATTGCCCGTCGGTATACTGCGACCGCGATGCCAACACATAACTCATTTTGACCCCACTGTAAATACGCCAAAACTTATGGCTTTCGGACGTCGAGGTGCGCCAACGAAATTCGATGGGGAGGTCGAGCAGGTAGTGTTCGATTTTATTTTTGCTGTAATAGGTGCCTTGGGGGATAATACTATAAATGGGCTCTGCCGCAGTACCGTTGATTAATAAATTTTGGTGGTAGTTTTGGTACGAAAAACCCAAGCCTGGCGCAATGGCTATCGTTCTTGCAGTATTGATGGGAAAATCGCGCAACACTCCTGTCGAAAAACCAGTAGAAAATTTGTCTTGCGAAAAACCGGGAGGTGAATTGTTTATCAAATTATAGGTCATTCCAATATAAAACTGATCCTCACGGTATAACGAATCGCGTTGAATCATGGGATAGGGCAATTCCAATTCTTGCTCTTGTGCAAACAAGGCAAAAGAGAGGAAACAAAAGAAAAAAAGCAGTTGTTTTTTCATGAGAAAATTGAGTGGGATAAATGTATGAAAAAAAGAGGAAGAGGGATTGGTTTGTGGATTTGGTTATATTTGGGAATTATAAAAATTGAAATTATGAAAAAGTTGTTTGTCGTTTTATTAGGTATTGCATTACTTACTCCAAAACAAATTAATGCACAAAACAATGGTGCTGCAATTGCCGCAGCAGTAGTTGGAGTTGCTGCCATTGGTGCAATTGCCTCAATTGAAGAGATGGAAGAGAGAACAGAATTAAAAGCTACTGAATGGATATTGGCTAATCATCCTGAATTCAATTCCTTTAATCTAGAAACTTTTGATTTCAATGGAAAAAAATTAAAAGACATGTCATCTACTTCTGTGATTTCATTTAAAATACAAGAGTTCACGCCCAAAATGGACCCCACATTAGATGGTAAAAAATATGTTTTATTTTGTTTTACAAGCTATGGTTGGGTTAATGATCAAGGGATTGATTTTAATAAATTATATTGGTTTTTAGTGGACGATGCAGAATGGATGAAAATGATGATTGCCTATACTAAAGTGTCATCTGAAGAAAAAGATGAAGTAAAACTAGAAGCGATACTGCGAGCTGGCGTTATTGATAATAAAGGCGTTAAAGTTAAAGGCAAAATGAAATTACCATTTTATAACTTAACAGGTGATGCCTATTTAGCAACTGATTACAATGAAGACGTCAAGTTCATCTATAATGAGAAATCACTTTGTGTGTTTTTAAAGAAAACGAAGAATTTGGTTCAAATGAGAAAAAAGACAATTATTGAGACACATACTTTTCTTTTTCCTTGATACACATTATTAGGCTCGAAAATAATATACATGTCAAAGATTATACCTTCGATGTATATTTTCTTTAGTTTGCTTTTTGGTGTATTTAACGTAAGCGCCTTCGGCACTTACTATTTTCTATTTTAGAGGATGGGATTACCTCCAAAAATCAAAGATTTTTTCCGGTGATCCCCGGGAGGGGAACTGATATCGTTTGCAATGCACGCATTACATGCGGCATTTTTTATGCCTTTGTTGCTTTTCCAAAACAGAGTTTTGGGGCGCAAAAAGGCATAAAAAATGCTCCCTAACGGGAGCATTGCAAACGATGCAGAGAGGATGGGATTCGAACCCACGATGCAGTTGCCCACATACAAACTTTCCAGGCTTGCTCCTTCAACCACTCGGACACCTCTCTAGGAAATTGTGGGTGCAAATAACCGCATTTTTTCTGAGTATGTAAAGCGAAAGCGGGTATTTTTTAGGTCAATTCGCCGCGCAAGGAGGTTTCAAAAATGGTTTTAAAAACAGCCGGATCAACTTGCTGGCCCAATAAGTACATGAGTTTGGTAATTGCGGCTTCGGTAGTGATGTCCTTGCCCGAAATCACCCCAATTTCTTTGAGTTGGGTACTGGTCTCGTAATCGCCCATCCGCACACTTCCGCCTGAACATTGTGTGACATTAACCACCTGCAGTCCTTTGGAAATGGTTTGTTGCAAGGCGTCTATAAACCACGCTGCTGAGGGGGCATTGCCTGATCCGTAGGTTTCTAAAACCACGCCTTTTAAATTGGGAATGGTTAATATGGCATTTAGTAGGGTTTCGTTGAGCCCAGGAAACAATTTTACAATCACCACGTTGGTATCGAGTTCGGTATGGATGCACAGCTTTTTGTTGGACGGATGCAACAACACCTCTTCACTCACTTTTAAGTGCACACCCGATTCGGCGATGGCTGGGTAATTGGGTGATAAAAAAGCATTAAAATGCTCGGCATTGATTTTGGTAGTGCGGTTTCCGCGGTATAATTTGTATTCAAAATACAAACACACTTCTTGGATTACCGGTTTGCTTTTGTGTTGCAGCGAGGCAATTTGTATGGCCGTAATGAGGTTTTCTTTGGCATCGGTACGCAAATCCCCGATGGGCAATTGAGAACCGGTAAACACCACCGGTTTGGCCAAGTTTTCGAGCATAAAACTCAAAGCCGAGGCCGAATACGACATGGTGTCAGAGCCGTGCAAGATCACAAAACCATCAAATTGATCGTACTTTTTTTCGATAATTTCAGCCAGTTGAATCCAATGGGTGATGGCCATATTTGAGGAGTCAATGGGCGAGGCAAAAGATAGCGTTTCAATTGAACAAGCCAATTGGGTGAGCTCGGGGATATTGGAAAGCAGCTTGTCAAAATCAAAAGCTTTTAAGGCGCCGGTAGCAAAATCCTTCATCATGCCGATGGTTCCACCGGTATAAATTAACAAGATGTTGGGCTTAGTTCCCATGCTCATATTTGCGTTTATTCACAACCGGATTGGCATACATAGCCAATATTCCTTGTACTTCGAACTCGCTTTGGGCATCGATGCGTTTTTCTAAACGACGTTCAAAAACAGCTTTTTCAATGTCGGTGTACTGCATGGCGTAAGTTGTAGTTCCGTGCAACAAATCATAAGCAATAAAATTGGTAGGCCACAATTTATAGGTAGTAAGAATCGAATCATCAATGGCTTGGGCCACGGCTTGAATTTGTTTGTTGGAGTTGTCAAATTCGGTTTGTATGGCATCCAATTCGGAATCTAATACGTCGCCAACATGAATGTGGATGTGTTTTTTTTGTCCCATGATGCCACTTAAAAGCGTCATGAAATCTTCGTTTTTTTCTTTGATGTAAATTTCGTTATTGGCTTCGGCTTTAAGTTGCGGCATCTTCAGGGCATCTGTCGGATCATATTCGTAGGAAATCGAAACCGGAACTACCTTTATTTTCTTGAAGTAGTCCATCAGTTGCGGTTCGTCTGAAGCCATGCCCAACATCTTCAAAACTCCCGGATGTGTAGTGTCGTTGCCGTCTTTGGTTCGGCCTTCGCGTTGAGCAATCCATACCGAACGGTTTTCGCGCAGCAACAATTGCCCAATGTACGCGGACATTAATTTTGAGCTTTGTAACAATTCGCGGGGAGACAAACCGCGCTGCACCAAAAAATTCCGATTGAGTTTGGCTAAGGTCAATAAGAAAGCCTTTTTTACCAAATTGTCTCCAATGGCCGAGGCGGTCATCACCAAGCCGTGCTCAAACAAAGCCGCATTGAGCAAGGACGTATCTAAAATAATATCGCGGTGATTGGAAATAAATAAATAGGACGTGTTTTTTTGGAGTTTCTCAAAACCCGAAGTACTCAAGCCGTCGGAGCTTTTTTCGAGCACTTTTTGGATCGATTGGTAGATGAAATTGCATTGAAAATCGCGAATGGAATGGGTTTTGAGCAACTGTTCTTTCCAGACCTCATCGGCCATTGTGGGGAAGGTAAAATTCATCAAGGCTTTCATCATCGGATGATTGACCGACGAACGGATTCCTTCATTTATTTCGGCATCATAAAACGGTCGAATCAAATCGAATTTTTGCATTGGCATTCCCTTTTGTCGGTTACAAATGAACAAAAATTTTATGAATTTGTGCTCTTTTTACTGCTTAAATGCCAAAGACGGCCATAGAATTGGCTGTGGTAATTTGGGCAATTTCATCAACGGTAAGCCCATAAATTTCAGCCAACTTTTGGGCCACCAAAATGACATAAGCGCTTTCGTTTCGTTTGCCTCGATGAGGCGCAGGAGCCAAGTAGGGCGCGTCGGTTTCGAGAACCAAATGGTTCAATGGGATTTCGTGTAAAAATTGGTCAATCTTGCCGTTTTTGAAGGTGGCCACTCCCCCAATTCCCAATTTCATGTTGTAGGAGATGGCTTGCAAGGCCTGTGCTTTGGTGCCGGTAAAACAATGAAAAATGCCAAACAAATCGGGCCCTTTCTCCAATTCCAATACATCAAAAATTTCATCAAAGGCATCGCGGCAATGGATCACGATGGGAAGTTTGTGCTTTTTGGCCCACTGAATCTGGGTGCGAAAAGCTATTTTTTGTTCTTCGATATGGGTTTTGTCCCAATATAAATCTATGCCAATTTCGCCAATGGCATAGAATTTTCGATCATTCAATTGACGTTCCACATGTGCCAATTCGTCTTCGTAATTGTCTTTTACATAAGTGGGATGCAAGCCCGTCATCAAAAAAACGTGTTCGGGATACAGCGCCTCCAACTCATACATGGCTTGGGTGCAGCTCGAATCTATGGCCGGCACAAAAAATCGACTCACGCCAGCAGCCAAGGCGCGCTGCATCATCTCAGCCTGATCGGTCTGAAATTCTTCGCTGTATAAATGGGTATGGGTGTCGGTCAATACCATAAATTTTTGAGGATGTACTAAATTATTCGTTCAGGTCTTTTGCAGTTGCTTGTAAATTTTGTCGGTGTTTGCGCAAAGTAAAATAGGCAATACTAGCACTCAATAACATGATGCAACTCGCCAAAATAAAAGGCGCTCCGGGCAATAAAAAAGGGGCTTCTTTGTGTGTGAAAAAGTAAAAGGTTGACGACATTAGCGGTGGACCTACAATGGCTGAAGCGCTCATTAAACTTGACATCGTGCCTTGTATTTCGCCTTGTTCATTGGCGGGAACTTGCCCCGAAATAATGGCTTGCATAGCTGGTCCTGCAATTCCGCCCAAGCAATAGGGAATCAAAAAGGTAAACATCATCCAACTTTGTGTAGCCAAGGCAAACAAGCCCATGCCTACACTATAGAGGAACATGCCGATATACACACTTTTTTCATTTCCTAATCTGGGACTGGTAAATCGAATGAGTCCACCTTGTACCAGGCCAACAAGTAATCCAATAATGCCCAACGAATAGCCCACCATTTTTTCGTCCCAATGAAAGCGGTACATCGTAAAATAACTCCAATTGCTGTGCACGGCGTGCGAAGCCACATACAACATAAAAATCGACAGCATCAAACCAATGAGTTGGGGATATTTTTTAAGGTGCATAAACGATCCTATTGGATTGGCGCGCTTCCAATCAAAGGCACGGCGTTTATCGGGAGATAGGGATTCGGGCAAAATAAAGTACCCGTAAATAAAATTGATGAGGCACAAAACCGCAGCGGCATAAAAGGGCACGCGCGAACCAAATTGACCGAGCAATCCACCTATTACCGGCCCAATGATGAATCCAATTCCAAAGGCCGCACCGATCATTCCAAAATTTTTCGCTCGATTTTCGGGGGTGCTCACATCGGCAATATAGGCGGAAGCTGTAGTGATGCTTGCGCCAGTTAGGCCTGCGATAATTCGACCTACAAATAACCAGGTTATTGTGGGCGCAAAGGCCAACAGCAAATAATCTAAGGAAAATGTGAACAAAGAAATGAGTAAGATGGGGCGTCTGCCAAAGCGATCGCTTAAATTCCCCACCAAGGGCGCACAAATAAACTGGGTAATGGCATAGGCAAACGTGAGCCATCCGCCTATCTTGGCTGCCTCGCTAATGTCTCCGTTTATGAGTTCTTTGATGAGTTTGGGAATCACCGGAATGATGATGCCCCAACCCGTGATGTCAATGATGAGCGTGATGAATATGAATCCAATGGCCGCTTGTTTTTTACTTTGTTTCATAAAGGTAATGCTGAACAAGTACACAAAAAATCCCGCGTGAATTTCATGCGGGATTTATATATATCAATTTCAATAAATTAAAGTTCCAAGGCTTTTTTGGCATCGCCATTCATCAGTAATTCCAATGGATTTTCTAAGGCCTCTTTTACAGCAACCAAGAACCCAACGGATTCTCTTCCGTCAATGATGCGGTGATCATAGGAAAGTGCTACATACATCATCGGGTGAATTTCTACTTTTCCGTTTACGGCAATGGGACGTTCAATGATGTTGTGCATGCCTAAAATTCCTGATTGTGGCGGGTTGATAATGGGTGTGGACAACATGCTACCAAACACACCCCCATTTGAGATGGTAAAGGTTCCTCCGGTCATGTCATCTACCGTGATTTGTCCGTCGCGTGCACGAATGGCCAATCGTTTTATTTCGGCTTCAACGCCTCTAAAGGTTAACTTTTCGGCAGCGCGAACTACAGGAACCATGAGTCCTTTTGGACCCGAAACGGCTACTGAAATATCACAAAAATCGTAGGCAATTTTGTCTGAACCGTCGATCATCGAATTTACATCCGGATACAATTGCAGCGCACGCGTTACCGCTTTGGTAAAGAAAGACATATAGCCCAATCCTAAACCACCGTGTTTGGCTTTGAACGCGTCTTTGTATTGGTTACGAATCTCGTTGATAGGTGTCATGTTCACTTCGTTAAACGTAGTCAACATGGCGGTTTCGTTTTTGGCCGCCACCAATCGTTCGGCTACTTTGCGGCGCAGCATCGATAATTTGGTACGGCTAGATCCGCGTGCTCCTGCGGTAGGCGTTCCCATAGAAGGTACTGCATTGATAGCGTCTTCTTTGGTAATGCGGCCGTCTTTTCCGGTGCCAAGAACATCAGTGGGTTGCATGTTTTTTTCGTTTAATATTTTTTTGGCGGCCGGAGAAGGCGCTTGAGTAGCATAGGTAGTGGCAGCAGGAGCGGCAACTTCAACCGCTTTTGGAGCAGCTACCGGTTCGGCGGCTTTTTCAGCTGGAGCGGCGGCACCACTTGGTTTTGCAGCAGCTGTGTCAATTAAACAAACTACTGCACCCACGGCTACCGCATCGCCTTCTTCGGCTTTAAGGGTAATAATTCCGCTGGCTTCGGCAGGCAATTCCAAGGTGGCTTTGTCTGAATCTACTTCGGCGATGGCTTGGTCTTTCTCTACATAATCTCCATCTTTTACTAACCAAGTTGCAATTTCAACTTCTTTAATTGATTCGCCAGGAGAAGGGACTTTCATTTCTAAAATCATAGTTGTATATTTTAGTTTTTATTAATTTATTATCTGCTGTTTTTAGAATATTGAGCTCATACCTGACAGCCACTGGCTGTCCTCCTCTTACTCTCAAATATTTCTAAAATCATAGTTGTATATTTTAGGTTGTATTACTATATTTTTATCTAAATAAATTTTTATCAAATACCATTCTGATGGCATCGGTATGTCTACGTCGGTCTCGGGTATGACTTCCTGCTGCTGGTGCGGCATAGGCTTTAAGCGATGCCAATCGCCAAGGCACCAAATCAAAGTTCATGAGCATAAAGCTGTAGGCACCCATGTTTTTGGGTTCTTCTTGTGCCCAAGCAAAATCATCGGCGTTGGGATACGAAGCGATCACGGCTTTCAATTGATCAACCGGCAAAGGGAACAATTGCTCGATGCGCACAAAAGCGACGTCGGTTCGGCCTAATTTTTCGCGTTCGGCAAAGAGATCATAGTAAAATTTACCCGTACAAAAGGCAACCGTTTTTACTTGTTTTTTATCTGTAAAAGTATCGTCAATTACTTCTTGAAAACTGCCGTTGTATAATTCTTCTTGGGTCGAAACGCATAGCGGGTGACGCAACAAACTTTTGGGTGTAAAAACCACTAAAGGTTTGCGGTAATTGGTTTTCATTTGGCGACGCAACAAGTGAAACAAGTTGGCCGGTGTGGTGCAATCGGCGACAAACATATTGTGTCGGGCGCACAGCTGTAAATAGCGTTCCATTCGCGCCGAAGAGTGCTCAGCACCTTGACCTTCGTAGCCGTGTGGCAACAACAATACAATTCCGTTTTGGTTGTTCCATTTGTCTTCTCCGCACGAAATATATTGGTCAATCATAATTTGGGCACCGTTGGAGAAATCACCAAATTGGGCTTCCCAAATGGTCAAGGTATTGGGCGAAGCCAAGGCATAGCCATAGTCAAAGCCCAATACGCCATATTCTGACAAGAACGAATTATAGATATTGAATCGGCCTTTACCTTCTTTGAGTTGTTGCAACAAAATCACTTCTTCTTCGCTGTCCTCAACTTTTACCACCGCGTGTCGGTGTGAAAACGTTCCGCGCTCCACGTCTTGTCCAGAAATACGCACGTCATAGCCTTCGGCTAATAAGGTGCCATATGCCAACGTCTCAGCGGTACCCCAATCAATGGCGTTGGCCTCATACATGGTTTTTCTATCGGCAACAATTTTGGAGATTTTGGAAATAAATTTTTTATCGGCAGGCAAACTGGACACTTGGTCCAAAATGCTATTCAATTGGTTTTGATCAAATCGAGTATCTACTTTTTGGAGCATCACATCGTCACTCACTTGTACATAACCTTGCCATTCGTCTTGCATAAACGGCTTAATGATGGTAAGATCTAGCTGGCGTGACGCTTGCAAGTTTTCGTCCAAGCGGTTTTTGTATTCCGTTTCAATAGCAGACAAATAGGCTTTGTCTACAATGCCTTCTGCTATTAATTTTTCGGCATACAAATCTCTAGGGTTTTGGTGCTTGGCAATGAGTTTGTATAAAACCGGTTGAGTAAAACGCGGTTCATCGCCTTCGTTGTGTCCGTATTTGCGGTAGCCCAATAGATCAATGAATACATCGCGGCCAAAAGTCATGCGGAAATCTAAGGCAAACAACATGGCGTGTACCACCGCTTCGGCATCATCGGCATTCACATGCAATACAGGCGATAATGTTACTTTGGCTACATCAGTACAATAGGTTGAGGAGCGCGCATCTTGGTAATTGGTGGTAAATCCAACTTGGTTGTTAATCACAATGTGAATGGTTCCGCCGGTTTTGTAGCCGTCAAGTTGTGCCATTTGCACAATTTCGTACACAATTCCTTGTCCGGCCACTGCGGCATCTCCGTGCACCGCGATGGGCAATACTTTGGAGAAATCGTCTGGGCAATGGTGGTCTTGTTTGGCACGAGCAATTCCCTCAATTACAGCCCCCACAGTTTCCAAATGCGATGGATTGGGCGCTAAATTGATGTTGATTTTTTTGCCCGATTGAGTTTGGCGCTCTGAGGTTAATCCCAAGTGGTATTTTACGTCGCCGTCAAAATATTCTTTGTCGTAGTCTTTTCCGTCAAATTCGGAGAAAATGTCTTGGGTTGATTTGCCAAAAATATTGGCCAATACATTCAGACGGCCACGGTGGGCCATTCCCATCACAAAATGTTCTACGCCTTTGTTGGTTGCAGCTTCAATTACCGCGTCCAAGGCCGGAATAATCGATTCTCCTCCTTCAAGCGAGAACCGTTTTTGGCCTACGTATTTGGTGTGTAAAAAGTTTTCAAACGAAACCGCTTCGTTGAGTTTGCCCAAAATGTGTTTTTTGGCCTCGGTATCAAAATGCGGCAAATTGTCGTTGATGTTTAATCGGTCTTGCATCCATTGAATCACTTCTGGATTCCGGATGTACATGTACTCCACCCCAATCGATTCGCAGTAAATGCGGTTCAGGTGATCTAAGATTTCTTGGAGCGAACAGGAATTTAATTTTAATACTTTGGCGGCATCAAATACGGTTGATAAATCGGCGGATGACAAGCCAAAATTTTCGAGTGCCAAGGTAGGCGTATACACGCGGCGGTCGCGCACCGGATTGGTTTTGGTAAACAAATGTCCACGAGTACGGTACCCGTCAATGAGTTTTAGTACGTTAAATTCTTTTTGGATTTTCTCAGAACTAGCGGAGCTGCCTGCGTAATGAGCCAATTGGTCCCCAAGTTGTTCCTCGTTGTAGGTGGCCATTCCAAAGTCAAAGCCTTGAAAAAAGCTTCGCCAACTGGGTTCTACAGCATCGGGACTCTGGGTATATTGTTCGTATAAATCGGCAAAAAATTGCGTGTGTGCAGCATTTAAAAAGGAAAACCTATCCATATCGTATTGCGTATCCTGATTTGTAAAATAGTC
>CAMBOW010000061.1 GCA_945869365.1 Flavobacterium psychrophilum
TAAAAGGTTTTACTCTCTTCGATGCGCTTCAGCAATCGATCATAGGTCAGGTTGAAAAAACTCAAGTCTTTGTCGCGAATCTGATCGTCGAGTTGGGTTTCATATACCGCAAATTCATCGATATCGGCTTGTAAGAAAAACCGTTTGGAGGGATCTAAGGCCGTGATGTAGTCGTTGTATACGCCTTTAGAAAATTCGTCGTCTATGGCTGCCGGATTATAATGCCCACGCTCAATTACAAACGTGAGCAACTCTAGTAAGAGTTTGTCTTTTTCGGGATCAGATTTCGGTGCGCGTGGAATAAAGCTCCACAAGGCTACTGCCATCAAAACAACCAGCAGCAGTACTTTATAGTTTCTTTTCATAAATAGAAATATTACTTTCATGTAATTACATTAGTTTTCTTCCAATTGCGAGAGAAATATGAGCAAATATGAACCTAAAGATGCGGGAGCTAATTTAGAAAGTTCATGTTAATTAATGGGAATAAACCCGCGATTTTATTTTAATATTAACGAAACAATAGCGCCATTATTTTACTAGGCAGATGCAGCTAGAAGCAATTCGCTAAAAAGTAGTAATTTAGCCCATTCAAATTCAATTCCCATGAAAATAAGACTTCTTGCCCTTCTTATGCTAGCCACCCTAAACGGCTTGGCCAACACCGTAGTTCTTGTAGATCCTGTTGTGATTAGCACCCGCATCACGGCTGCTTTTCCGATTGAAATGAATAGCTTAGATCCGTATTTATTGACCGCTAATGTGAGTACAACTGCAGCCAACGCCAACATCACGGGGGTGAGCTTCACCATTGACGGTGTAGAATATGCCGCGACCAATCCCGTAGTTTCCCAATATGATTATTGGTGGACACCCAGTAGTTTTGGCACGCACAGCATCAGCATTACCGCGGTAGATTCAGATGGAAATTCGAGTAATTACAGCTGCACCGTAGATGTGGCCAACCCATCGGTCGATCGTACCATTCAAACCTTTGAAAACGCCTTGATTGATTGGGGTTCCTTGGGGTCGCAGTGGGCCTATGGCAACTTTAATTTGCCGCAATCGGTTGGGATTTACGAAACCATAATAGCCAATTTTTCTGTATCCTGCCCAAATGTTTCGGGCGGTTGTGACGATTGGGATCGCTTGTGTTGGGTGCAAATTCAGAATTCTGCAGGTGAATGGGTGGAGCTAATTCGTTACATCACGCCTTATGGAATTGGCTGTAACCACACTATAGACGTTACCGATTTTGAATCGCTCTTGCAAGGAAATGTTCCCTTTCGCGTATATATTGATACCTGGGGAACCGGCGGTTGGAACATCAATTTGAATTTAGAATATGTGATGGGATCACCGGCCTACAAATACAGCAGCGTGAATGAAATTTGGGAAGGCTATTACAACTTTGGCGACCTGAGTAATTTGCAGCCCGTACCCGTAAAAACAGTAACAATACCAGCTAATACAGCGGCCATGAATTTTAGACTAATTACTACCGGCCACGGCTGGGGAAGTAACAATACCGGGAATGCCGCCGAATTTTATTACGCGATACACAAACTCAAAATAAATGACATTACCAATGCCTCGCTCAACCAAACCCTGTGGCGTTTTTGCAACCCCAATCCAGACAATTGCAACGGACAATTAGGGAATTGGCAATACAACCGTGCCGGTTGGTGTCCAGGTGCGATTTCGACACCCTATCAGTATGATTTGAGCAGCTATATTCCGTTGGGGAACTTTCAGTTTTCTTATATCTTCAAAGAAACGTATCGCGATTTATGCAACGCCAGTAACCCCAATTGTGTATCGGGTGTGAACTGCGCCGATTGCAACGACGGCTATAACCCCTATTACCGCGTTGGCGGCTATATGATTTACAAAGGTGATCAGCCCATTCCTACCTTGGCTACCAACAACCCGACTAAAGAAAACTATAGCGTACAGGTGTATCCTAATTCTACCTCGGATATTTTTAACGTTAAATTAGACAAGCCTTGGAACACAATTGTAGTTACCCTGCATACGGTATCGGGCGAAGCCATCAAGAATTACCACTTTAAAACCACCGAAGAGTTAAATGCCTTTGATTTCAATGTGAGCGGCTTGAGCGCTGGGATGTATTTTATTAAAGTATACAACTCGTCGTTTAGTTACAGCGATAAAATTTTAGTAAAATAATAGCATGCAAGCAAAACCTCTCATCCTAGTTACCAATGACGATGGCATCACCGCGCCAGGAATTCGAGCACTAATTGCCGCAATGAGCGAAATCGGAACGGTCGTAGTGGTGGCGCCAGACAAACCACAAAGTGCCATGGGGCATGCCATTACCATTAACAACACCTTGTATTTGCATAAAGTTTCTGCCGAAGGCGCTTCAGTAACCGAGTACCATTGTTCGGGCACTCCGGTAGATTGTGTGAAATTGGGTATTAATGAATTGTTGCAAACCAAACCCGATTTGTGTGTGTCGGGCATCAATCACGGCTCAAATTCCTCGATTAATGTAATTTATTCGGGTACCATGAGTGCCGCAGTTGAGGCTGGAATTGAAGGCATACCTGCTATTGGGTTTTCGCTTTTGGACTACGATTGGAATGCCGATTTTGAACCGGCAAAGCACTATGCAAAAAAAATAGCCTTAGAAGTATTGGCAAACGGATTACCCAAAGGCGTAGTCTTGAATGTGAATATTCCCAAATTGGCCGCAAGCGAAATAAGAGGAATAAAAATTGCGCGCCAAGCCAATGCGCTCTGGATTGAAAAATTTGACAAACGTCAAACACCGCAAGGCAAAGACTATTATTGGCTCACGGGCGAATTTGTCAATCACGACAAAGGGACCGACACCGACGAATGGGCCTTGGCCAATGGGTATGTTTCAGTAGTTCCGGTACAATTTGACCTGACTGCTCACCATGCCATACAAGAATTAAACGACTGGAATTTATAACATGAAAAAAGTAGATCTTGTACTCGGCGCCCTATTGGGCATAGTTACTAGCCTACTGGGTAGTGTGCTTTTTATTATGCTGTTCACTTCCTATGGTATTCTTGAGGGATTGCAATTTATATTCGCCTCGGGCAAAATGGGAAAATTACTCACCTTGGGCGCCTTACTCAACCTGCTCTTATTCTTTGCCCTACTCAAATGGAATAAAGAACTGATGGCACGTGGGGTAGTTTTGGGCAGTATTCTTCTCACCATCCTAACCTTACTAGTCTAAGCCATGAAATACTATATTGTAGCTGGAGAAGCATCGGGTGATTTACACGGAGCCAATTTAATCAAGGCCTTAAAAACAGAAGATCCGCAGGCGCACATTCGGTGTTGGGGTGGCGATTTGATGGAGGCAGCCGGAGGAAACTTGATAAAACACTACAAAACCTTGGCCTTTATGGGATTTATAGAAGTGTTGTTTAACCTGAAAACCATTGTGCGCAACATCTCTTTTTGCAAAGAAGATATTGCTGATTTTGCTCCAGATGCTCTTATTTTTATTGATTATCCTGGGTTTAATATGCGCATTGCGCAATGGGCTAAATCAAAAGGAATTTCCACGCATTATTACATTTCTCCACAAATTTGGGCTTGGAAAGAAAGCCGCATCAAAGCCATCAAGCGCGACGTCGATGCGATGTATGTGATCTTGCCGTTTGAAAAAGATTTTTACGAAAACAAACACCAGTTCCCGGTACAGTTTGTGGGACACCCCCTTATAGACGCCATCAAGCAACAAGAACCTTGCAGCTTGGCTGAGTTTCAAGAACAAAACAACTTGTCCAATTTGCCCATTATTGCGCTTTTGCCGGGCAGTCGCAAACAAGAACTCAGCAAAATGCTGGCGGTACTCTTGAGTGTGGTACCCGATTTTCCGGATTACCAATTTGTAATTGCCGGCGCACCCAGTCAAGATTTTGGCGTATACAAACCCTTCATCAACGGCGATCGGGTAAAATTCATTTCGAACAAAACCTATGAATTATTGCAACATGCCACCGCAGCCTTGGTAACTTCGGGGACTGCAACCCTAGAAACGGCCTTATTTAAAGTGCCCGAAGTAGTTTGCTACAAAGGCAGCTGGGCATCCTATCAGATAGCCAAGCGCATCATTACGCTCAAGTACATTTCGTTGGTGAACCTCATCATGGACCAAGAAGTGGTGACCGAATTAATTCAAGAAAAATGCAATTCGGCACAAATTAAATTGGAATTACAGCGAATTTTAGATCCGGAGCACCGCAAGCAACTGCTTGAAAAATACGCCGAATTAGAATCCAAATTGGGTGGCGCTGGGGCCAGCAAAAAAACAGCCCAACTCATTGTACGAAGTTTGCAGCAACTGCGTTAGTACCTATTCATTTCTAAAATTATTTGTCTTGACTCGAATTGTCTCTATTTTTTTAATTTTTCTTTTTGTTTTGGGTTGCAAGCCCAAAGCCACCATTATTACCTCAAAAGCCGAAGCGCAAAAACGAGGCATTTATCGCGTACCCATAAATAAAACCTTGGTGATCAATCACACGCAAATTGAAGATTTAATTGCCAAATCCAAAATTTCACCTCCCATTAAATCTGTAGTGCCCACAGTAGTCCCCGAAAAAAAAGCACCTAAATACATGCTCAATGAGGCAAATAATCCCGATTATTTTGTGTCGGATGACGATGCCAGCTATTTGGTGCAACAACTGATACATGCTGCTGCAGATGAATTGGGCACGCCCTATCGTGGTGGAGGAACTTCTTCTAGTGGTTTCGATTGCTCGGGATTGATGTACAGCACGTTTATGAAATTTGACATTGAATTACCCCGGTCATCTCACGAAATGGCCAACTTGGGTAAGAAATTAGATCGGGACCAAATTAAGAAAGGCGATTTAATTTTCTTTAAAACCAGCGGACGAAAGCGCATCAATCATGTGGGGATGGTGGTCGAGGTGACTCCCGACGAAATTAAGTTTATCCATTCGTCCACCCAGCTTGGCGTAGTCATTTCATCTACCGCTGAGAACTATTATGCCCGAACCTTTGCTCAAGTGAATCGCGTATTGGAATAATTACTATTTTAGAGGCATCTTTTATACGCCTTTATCATGAATCTATTCCATTATCCCCTGCCCCGGATTACCGTTGGCCTGCTTGCCGGTTGTGTACTCGGATCGTATACCAATCGCCTTATTGAAGCCGTAGGTTTCTTTTTAATTTCCCTCGTTTTAGTACTCGTCTTACAGCTCATCCGGTCAGCCAAATGGCTAAGGGGAATTACAATCTTGTTGTTGGCCATTGGCTTGGGCATGCTGAGCGAAGGACTGCACCGCGAATCCAACTACCCCAATCATTACACGCATTTTTGCAAAAACGGTAAAAAACAATTGGTAGAAGCTGTAGTGCGGGAGCAACTCAAATCGACTGCCTACGCCAAACGGTATGTGCTGCAAGTTCAAAAAATAGACCAACAAGCCTGCTTTGGAAAACTGCTCCTCAACTGCCCAAAAAAAAATACAGCTGTTGATCTGCCTGTGGGTTTGCGGCTACAATGTGAAACCCTAATTCAACAAGCGAACAAACCACTCAATCCAGCCGCCTTTGATTACGGCAATTACCTGCGCAAGAAAAATATTTATGCACAAACTTGGGTTCAAATAAACCGAATAAAACGGCAATCCGCCTATCAAATTGATGCCTATTATTATGCAGATAAACTTAGGAATCGAATCTCCACGCATTTGGAACAAGCGGGTTGTGAGCCCATAGTTGCAGCCATATTCAACGCCTTGCTTTTGGGGCAACAACAAGACATTCCCACCGATATTTCTAAAGATTACCAATATGCGGGTGTCGTGCACATTCTATCGGTTTCGGGACTGCACGTGGGTTTTATTATTGTCTTGCTGCGGATGTGCTTTAGTTTGTTTCCTAAAAACAGAAAATTTCAATACCTAGAACTGCTAGTAAGTATTTTATTTTTATGGGCGTTTGCATTTGTGGCAGGTTTATCGCCATCGGTACTTCGAGCCGTAACAGTATTTAGTTTTGTGAGTTTGGGGTTGTTTCTACACCGCAGCAGCAGCAACCTAAACGCCTTGTTTGTCTCGGCCTTTTTACTGTTGATGGTAATGCCTCAAGCCGTTTTTGATATTGGATTTCAGTTGAGTTATGCCGCGCTGTTGTTTATTTTTATTTTGCAACCCCAATTGCAAAACCAGTATAAAGCCCGAACAAAATTGGGCCGGTATTTGTGGGAAAATTGCAGCCTGTCGCTAGCCGCCCAATTGGGAACGCTCCCCCTCAGCTTGTTTTACTTTCATCAGTTTCCAGGTTTGTTTTTGGCAGCCAATCTACTCCTGTTGCCCATCTTGGCCGGGATTATGGGCTTGGGATTAGTGTGTTTGGTTTGGCTAATTATAGCCGTTCCTCCACCGCTCTTGATTACGGGTTTAGCTTGGAGTATTCAGCTAATGAACCAAATTATTCATGTCCTTGCATCGGTGAAAGGCTTGGTGTTTGAACACATTCCTTGCACCCTAGAGATGGCCGTGGCACTCTATGTATTGCTTTTTGCCTTGAGCTATGTTCTTACTAAAAGGAAGATTAGCGGAGTATTTCTTTTGGGCTTCGCTGTCATTGGATTTCAACTCACGGTGGTGGCAGCGGTATGGAATTTGAAGCAAGAACAAGAAAGCATCGTGTTTCATTGCTCACGCTACAGTGCACTTGTAACGCGCGAAGGAACTAAAATTACCGCCTACACCAATTTACCTGAATCCAAAAGACTGCCATTGCTCAATTATGCCACGGCACATTTTGGAAACCCAATATTGTTTCGGAAGCTGCCGCAAAAAGGAGTTATAAATGGGCAAACCGTTTGTATTATTGATACGGCTACAACTGCATGTACCAGCGCTAAAAATTCGATTATTCTGTTGCGCAATTCCCCCAAAATCAATTTGGATCAGCTGATTCAAACCTGCAATCCCCAAATAATTATAGCCGATGGGAGCAATTACAAATCCTATATTAAACGGTGGGAAGCCAGTTGTATACAAGCAAAAATCCCTTTTCACGCAACCGGTGAAAAGGGATTCTATGTGGTCAATTAATTGTTATTTTTTAGCTACAATCTGGTTGGCGGCTTCCAACCATTTGGCGGGACCACCTGCTACATACCCTGTGCTTCCAATTCGGTCAAGAGAAATTTTTCCGTCTTTCATGCCCGGTTTGGCAAACCAAATGGTGGGGTAGCCTTGCACTTGGAACATCTGCTGAAGCGCTGAATTTTGTTGCTGAATCTCGGGTTGTTGTGGGGTTCTTTTAGGGAAATCCAATTCGACTAAAATGGCATTTTCTTGGGCCCAATTGGCAAATTCTGCCGTTTTGAGCACCTCTTTTTGCAAACGGATACACCAGCCACACCAGTCGCTTCCGGTGAAAAACAACAACAAGGGTTTATTGGTTTTCATTGCCAATTGTGACGCTTTTTCTACATTGGTCTCCCAATAAATATCTTGCGCTTGAGCAGCAAAACCGCTTAAAACAAGAACGAAGAGTAAGACTATTTTTTTCATAATCGTTGATTTCAATATTAGAATTCGAAAGTACTAATTTATTTTACTTCCTGCATTAGTTTTTTAATTAAAGGTGTGAAGACAATTAAGACCACGCCAGAAATTAAAGCATACACTGCCAATTGATAATACCCATCGGTATAACCTTGCAATTTGGTGAGCAAAGAAGCATTTTCATCTGGCGACGACATACCTGCTCCTAATAATCCTGCGGCATATTGACCGTAAGCACTAGCTAAAAACCACATTCCCATCATCATTCCAGAAAGTCGTTTTGGGGATAATTTTGTCATGATTGACAAACCGATTGGTGACAAACAGAGTTCTCCAAAAGTAATTACCAAGTATGCCAATGTGAAGATGTTTAAAGAAGTGATTCCGTTAACATCTGCAAAAAATCGGGTGTAATAAAAAACATAAAACGCCGCTGCTAAAAACAAAAATCCAAGACCAAACTTTACAACTGTATTGGGTTCGAGTTTCTTTTTCGCCATCGCCAACCAAAGCAATCCTAGAATCGGGCTAAAAACAATCACAAACAAGGAATTGGCCGTGTTGTTTACGATATTCGGATTGATTTCAAAAAACAACAAATTTGAATGTAAATTATCTTTGGCAAAAAGGGCTAATGAACCGCCACTTTGCTCGAAGAAAGCCCAGAATATTATCGAAAAAATGATAAAAATAAAAGCCGCTAAAAGTTTTTTCTGTGCTTTGATTTCTTGCTCTCTATAAGTCTCATATAAGAAATAGATGATTGCCAATGGCCCGATAGTATACATAAAATAATCGGTGTAATCCGTATTTTTAATCATCATAAAAATTAACGGAATACTAATTAATGAGCCAATATATACCGTAATTTCTTTGGTGGTTCTTTTAGATTTTGGCAATGCAATTAATGGAGAATCACCAATCGGACCTAATGATTTTTTGGTCAGCATAAAAGTAACCAAGCCTATAACCATGACTATAGCTGCTGATAAGAAAGAATAGCTCCAACCGAAATCTTCGCTAGTTCCCAAATACACGCAAACGGCACCACCTAATAATGCTCCGATGTTGATTCCAGAATAAAACAGTCCGAAACCGGCATCGCGTCTGCTGTCACCTTCTTTATACAATTCGCCCACCATGGAAGAAATATTGGGTTTGAAAAAACCCGTTCCTATGATAGACAAAGTGATTCCTAAATAGAACATTTCTTGAGGCGAAAATGCGATGAGTAAATTCCCTAAAATCATGACGATTCCACCAAAAACCAGCGATTTTTTGAATCCTAATATTTTGTCGGCGAAAATTCCACCGATAAACGTAAACGCATAAACAAAAGCTTGAATGGCGCCATATTTTAAATTCGCTTCTTTATCAGACAAGGACAAACCCAATACTTGGTCGGCCATAAAAATAGTCAATACACCACGCATGCCGTAGAAACAAAAACGTTCCCACATTTCTACTAAAAACAAATACCAAAGTTGTTTCGGATATTTGCCTTCGAAGTTTTGAATTTGCTCTAAGGTTAGATTTTGTTCCATAGCTGTTTTTTAATTAATTCCTTTTTCATGCATGACTTTGTTAAGTTGCTTTAACAAAACAAACATCAATACGGTGGCAAACATCAATAAGGAAAAGTTGATCCAAAAGAAATCCGTTTTGTCTTCATAGGTATCCCACATGCTCGCAAGCACGCCGCTTAATTTATTTCCGATGGAAGTTGATAAAAACCAACCGCCCATCATGAGCGAAGTGATATTCGTGGGACTCAACTTCGAGACGACCGACAAGCCCATGGGACTCAAGAACAGCTCTCCGATGGTGATGATGCCGTAATTGGCAACCAACCACCACACGCTTACTTTTTCTGATCCATTGCCTCCCATTTTTACGGCAGCCACCATGACCAAAACCGACAAGGCGGATATCAATAATCCGAATGCGATTTTGGTGGGTGTAGAGGGTTCTTTTTTCCGACTGCGTAAATACGTGAAAAATGCCACAACCAATGGCGTAAGTAGAATTACCCAACCGGGATTGATGGATTGGCTTAAATTGGTAGCCCATAAACTAACTTTCGTATTTTCTGGGGGTAGTTTGTCTTGGGCAACATTCCTAAAATATACCGGATAATCAACCACCTTTTGCACTTCCCCATCCACTTTTTGGAGTCGGAAAGCGGCGTCATACAGCTCGGTAGTATCTTTTTTGTACTCGACTTCTTTGGCTAGTTTAAGCCCATTAAAAACCGTTTCTGTAGTTCCGGTAATGGAGCGATCAGTATAGCGATCAGCCCAAGTGGTGAGCGCTGATCCATTGAGCTTGAAAACCGCCCAAAATAATATTACAACAGCAAAAATGGAGAGCAATGCGCCAATTGGACGCTTATCAGCCGGTTTGGCTTTAAAATACAAACTGGCATAAAAAAAGATAACCGGAATACAAGCAAAAATAAAGGCATCGGTACTGTCTGATCCAAAAACAAAACTGTTGGGATTGGCTTCAGAGGTTACCCCTTTGAGCAGCCAACCGATGATCCCAAAAACTACGGATGGCAATAAAATAAACAACACAATTTTATAAAACGGCATATCGCCTTCTTGGGTTCCTTTTTTCTGATCGTAGCCTTGGTAGTGTTTGGATCCGAGAATAAAGACTAAAACGCCGATAAACATCCCTACTCCAGCTGCCATAAACGCATACTGCCAACCCAACAAAATTTGCAACGCGGCGCCAAAGAAATTGCAGATGAAAGCCCCCACGTTGATCCCCATATAGAAAATATTGTAGCCTTCGTCTTTCTTGTCTTTGAATGTGGAGTCGTTGTAAAAATTACCTAATAACGTAGAGATGTTGGGTTTAAAAAAACCATTGCCCAGAATGACCAACGTCATGGCCAAATAGAGCATGGGCAAACTGTGCACGCCCATCAGCATGTAGCCCACTCCCATCATGAGGCCGCCAATAATGATTGATTTTTTGTAGCCCAAATACCGATCGGCCAACAAACCACCAATAAATGGCGTTAAAAAAACCAGGGCGATAAAGGTTCCGTACAAATCGGCTGATTCTTTTTCAGTCATGGCAAAACCCGCTTCCACATCTTTGAGATACAAGGTAAATATTCCAATCATGAGGTAGTATCCAAAACGTTCCCACATTTCGGACAAAAACAAATACGGCAAGGCCTTCGGGTGATTTTTCCACATAGTATTTCAGATTAAAAAGAAAACCCACGGAACAATTCCCGTGGGTTTGAAAGATATAAAAAAAATTGAAAAGTTGCTTAACGAATCCCGTGCATCATCTTTTTCAAAACCGGTGTAAGCAAGAACAAGATTAAGGCAGCTAGCCCGGTGAGTACAACAAACACCATGAAAAACTCAAACAAGTTGTGAATTTCAAACCCAGCAAAAATAGGGTTGTGATCGGTGATTTGATTTTTAGACAACAAGGCAGTTTGCTCTAGCGTTAAGGTTACTTTTTTGTCCAACACCGCTTGTAAATCGATGCCTAGATCTTTTGCTTTTAAGAATTTATCACCTGTAGCTGGCATGATTGAGCCTAAGGTTCCTGCCAAGGCATATCCAGAAGCATTTGACAAGAAGAACACCCCGTACAACAACGAAGAAAAACGCTTTGGTGAAAGTTTTCCTACCAACGACAAACCAATTGGCGACAAACACAATTCGGCACAGGTTTGAATTAAATACAATAAGATTAACCATTTGATGGCCAATAAGCCGCTGTTTCCTAGATCTTTTACGTTGTAGGCAATGATAAAATAACTCAAGGCAATCAAGGCCAATCCAAACGATTGTTTCATCGGAGAAATAGGCTCGCGGTCTTTGCTGCGCAAGTAATCCCACAACATAGAAAACGGAACGGCAAATGCCACTACAAATAGACCATTAAAAATTTGAACCATCGAAGGCGGCATGTTCCAACCAAAGAAGTTACGATCGGTTTGGTTGTCGGCAATAAAGGTTAAGGATGAACCGGCTTGCTCAAAGGCAGCCCAAAAGAAAATAATAAAGAAGGCCACAATGTAGATTACAAAAATACGGTCGCGCTCTACTTTGGTTAGGGATGAATCAGAAACAATTAAGCCCGCAAGAGTTAGACCACTCGAATAAATCAAGGTATAAATTAAGTTTTGTCCAAACACAAAATGAATCAAAGCACCTAAAGTAAAAAAGGCTAATCCGGCTAGGATTAAGGATTTTTGTGAAAATACCGCTTTTTGTGATTCGCCTTCTTCAAAGTCGGCCGCTTCATTTTGGGAAGGTAATCCGCCCAAAGGTTTGCCTTCTGGTGTAACTACATATTTGTTTTTCAAGACATAGAACACGGCAGTCCCGATGAGCATGGCAATAGAAGCAGCCAAGAATCCCCATTTGAACGCGTGGATGTCACGAATACCCGCATTGTCTTTTACATCCCCAATCAAGGGGCAAATCAACTGACCCAAAAAGGCGCCCAAGTTGATTCCCATATAGAAAATGGTAAACGCAGTATCCAATTTGCTTTTTTCTTGTTTCGGGTACAAACTCCCTACCATCGAAGAAATATTGGGTTTAAAGAACCCATTACCAAAAATAATAATCCCCAAGGCCGACCACATCAAGGTATTAGCCAAAGGCAAATTGGTGCCAAATACACTGGCGCTAAAAAACAAGAATAATTGTCCGATGGCCATCATCAAACCACCCAATAAAATACAGTTGCGGTTTCCAAAAAATCGGTCGGCGATAAAACCGCCCAACATCGGAGTGAGGTAACATAACCCTAAAAATCCTCCGTAAATCAAAGAAGCAGCCTCTTCTTTCATCATCAAGGAATTCACCAGGAATAAGGTTAAAATGGCGCGCATACCATAAAAGTTGAATCGCTCCCACATTTCGGTTCCGAAAAGCACCCAAAGTCCTTTTGGATGTCCTGTTTTAACTTGTGTTTCTGACATAATT
>CAMBOW010000062.1 GCA_945869365.1 Flavobacterium psychrophilum
GACGAGCGTTCTCCTGGTGCTCCAAAACAACTAGGATTTGTTTGATCAAACCCTACTCCACCTATTCCATTTGGAACTGCAATATTGGATGTATTACATAGAAATTGAGCAGTTTCACAATCTTGCGCTGGCAAGGGTGGTGAGATAGGATTGGTTTGTTGTACACAAATTCCAAAATCTCCAGTTTGTGTGCCATTTCCATCAACCATAAGGTAGTATATATTACCTACGGTTAAGCCTCGTAAAATAATAGCGGTATGCAATAAACCGCCTGCAGTATTTACATTTTCTTGGCAGGCTAATTGTGTTAAAGCGCCACATGTTCCACTGTACGCTGCAATTTGGGTGTCGGGCAATGTGCCTGAAAAATTGGTGGATATTTCAACATCCGTAGAACTTGCTTGAAAAGAAAACCAAACGGTGTTGTTACTAGAATTAGGCAACCAACAAGAAGGAGTTGCTGGATCTCCCAAGCTTGTAGCGCTAACATTAGTATACAGAGGCGAAGTACAACTACCAATTCCAACTGGAAGCAAAATCGCATTTACACAGGCGTCATTACTGGGTTGGGCATAGGCTTTTTCTAACCCAAGCACATGTATAAAAACGAATAAAACGAATACATACCTTTTTAAATTCATAGCCTGTTATTTTACTTTTAATGAATTTTTTTTAGTGTCTACATTCTCCGCTCTGGGTTTTTCCTTATCTACGAAAAACACTTCTGGGTTTGTCTTTGCTGAAATAGGTAATTCATTTTTTTGTCGAATAGCAGGATCTGTTATTGTTGACGGAGCATCATGAACAACAGTTGACTGAACTTGAAGCGTTTTGGAATGTGGAGTACTAATTGATTTTTTTTGTTGTGCCTGGCAGGCTAAAGTGAGCAGAAAAAATACTAAGCAGCTATTTTTTTTCATGGAAAACATAATTAAGATAAAAAACAAAATGCACAGTTTTGGATGTACAATATGTCAAATATATATGTTTTAACTTAAATTAACTTAGGATGTGCAACTAATTAGTTCCAAATAAAATAAAAACACACTTATTTACATCAATTCAACTAATCTTTCTAAAGCCATTCCGCGTGATCCTTTTATTAGGATGAGTGAAGACTCAATATGCTGTGATTTATAAAATTGTTCAAATTCAATATACGTTGCAAAAAAGCGCATGGTAGGTAAAGATAATTGTTGAGCAAACAAGGCAGGCCCAACAAAATAAGTCATTGGAATAGTCGTTTGAGCAACCAATTGAACCAAGGCCGCATGTTCACTTGCCGACTCCTCCCCCAACTCAAACATATCTCCCAGTATCATTATTTTGGAATCCCTGTTTAACTGAGCAAAATTAGCAACGGCCACTGCCATACTGCTTGGATTGGCATTGTAGGCGTCTAAGATAATTTCAGTACTGCCTTTGGTAATAATTTGTGATCTATTGTTGTCGGGGACATATAATTCAATTGCTTGTTTAATGTCCTGTTCCTTCACTTTAAAGTAATTCCCTATCGCAATTGCTGCGCAAATGTTGGATGAATTATACAATCCTATTAGTTGAGAACTAATCGTTGTATCATGAAAAGTTAATGAAACAAAAGGATTTGCAGAAACTGAATGAACCACCACATCAGATGTAGCCTTTATTGAACTAAAGGTAAATCGAGTTATAGAAGTTGTTTTCTCAAATTGTATAGGATCATCGGCGTTCACAAATGCTGTTTTATGATTTTCCAACAAATAGGAATACATTTCACTTTTTCCTTTTATAACGCCGGCTACCCCACCAAAACCTTCTAAGTGCGCTTTGCCAAAATTGGTAATATACCCGTAATCAGGTGTGGCTAATTCGCATAAAAATTCAATTTCTTTTTGGTGATTGGCGCCCATTTCTACGATGCCTATTTCTGTAGTTTGATTAAATGATAACAAGGTGAGCGGCACCCCAATATGGTTGTTCAAATTACCTACTGTTGCCGCACAGGTGTATTGCTGAGACAGCACCGCGTGTATCAATTCTTTGGTGGTTGTTTTGCCGTTGCTTCCAGTCAAGGCAATAATTGGAATGCCTAGAAATTGACGATGAAATTTAGCCAAATCTTGTAAGGTTTGTAACCCATCGACAACCAAAATGGTTCGTTCGTCAATATAATAGTTAGGGTTGTCAATTAGCACATAGGCAGCGCCCAATTGCAAGGCCTCGGCAGCAAATGTATTGGCGTCAAAACGTTCGCCTTTTAAGGCAACAAAGAATGCATGGGGGATAATTTTTTTCGTGTCAATTACAACGGCTGTTGATTGTAAAAACAAGGCATGAATAGCAGCTATAGTCATAGATGTAGGTATAAAAAAAGCCCTAACTAAAGGGCTTTTGTATGCTTAATTTCTTGGTCGTTTCTTGTGATCTGCTTTTGGACCAACTCTTGACATGGCACAACGGAATCCGATGTGATCTGAAGCCATATCTTGAGGGAAATATCTACGTTGTCCCGGATCCAACCAATAGGCTCTATCTCTCCAAGATCCTCCTTTGTATACACGTACTTTGTCGTCTATCATAGAAGTTCTTTTTGATGATTTATCATATTTTCTTGTCATGTTTCCTAATGTATCGGTAGACACATTATGAATTGGCGAATCGTACATTCTGTGTTTAATTTTGGAAGCGGCATTCTCTTCATCAGCAGAACCAAAATCAAAATAACGTGTAGATTGTTTATCACCATCACGGTAGTTTTTGTGATTGCTTTTGTCAAAATTTATTCTCAAGTAGGTTTCGTTTTCGTTCACAGGTACTTGAGTAATTTGACCTGGAAAACTTACCGCTACTAATTTACCATTAGAAAGCGTATCAAATTTTTGTGTTTCTTTGGTTACCAATTCTACTTTTCCGTCGTCCCCAATTTTATTTTTGGTGTACACATTACCTCTAAAGTAGTTAAAATCACTCGCTTCGTCATCAACAATAGGACGGTAAACATCGGCCACCCATTCGGCTACATTACCTGCCATATCATACAATCCAAAATCATTTGGCGGGTATGATTTTACTACGTTGGTAATGTCTGCATTATCATCAGACCATCCAGCAATTCCGCCGTAATCTCCTTTTCCTTGTTTGAAGTTGGCCAATTGATCGCCTTTTACTTTACGTTTACCTGTACGGGTATAACTTCCAGACCAAGGGTATTTCTTTTGTCCTTTGTATATGTTGTATTCACGTTGACCTACATCGGCAGCAGCTGCATATTCCCACTCGGCTTCAGTTGGCAATCGGTACTCAGGCAAAACAATACCTGAAGTTCTTTGTGCGTATACATTACGTGCTGCAGTTTCGGTGGCAGGTTTGTCTTTAGTGCCTTTTGTTTTAATCGGTTTAGACAAACTGTTTTTTCTTCCTTTTAATACAATTTTATCATCACCACCAAATGCTTTAGATGGAGCGATTAAGTAGGCTTCGGTACTAAAGTTTGCATCTGCACTAACATCTAATAATTTGGCATCCTTTTTCAAGTAACCTTCGCGCTCTAACACATTTTCGTTTACACGTTCGGTTCTCCATTTGCTAAATTCAACAGCTTGGATCCAGTTTACACCCACAACCGGATAGCCAGCATAGGCTGGATGTCTCAAGTAGTTGTTGGTCATGGTTTCATTATATCCTAAACGGTTTCTCCATACCAAAGTATCGGGCAAAGCGCCTTCGTATATCGTTTTATAATTTTCTTGATCTGGCGGAAAAACACGTTTCACCCAATCCAAGTACTCCATGTACATCAAATTGGTTACCTCTGTTTCGTCCATGTAGAAAGACTGAACGTGTTGTTGGTTTGGTGAGTTATTCCAATCATGCATCACATCATCTTGTACTTTACCCATGGTAAATGTACCACCTTCAACCATAATAAGACCAGGGCCAGTCTCTTGACGCTTGAAATTTGATGCATACTGAAATCCACCTTTTTTGTCGTTCACTTTCCATCCGGTTGCTGACGAACCGTTTTTTGCACTTGATTGTTTGCTGCAACTTGCAGTCAATCCAAGCACCAATACTGCGGATAGTATTAGTTTTAAAGTCATAATTGTATTTACTTTCATACGTTTAGTAGGTAAAATTCGAGGCGCAATATAATAATTAACCTTTACATTGCAACAACTTTTGATTAAAAAATGTTTAATAATCCTGATGTAAAACAAATCTTTAAACCCTAACGGCCAATTTAACTATATATTATATGTGGGCATGTTGGATAATATTTTATTTTTACCTGCAAAATAAATTTAGCCAAACTTCGTTTTCACCACATGAAAAAAATACTTTTCTTCTTCTTATTTATTTTCGGCGTTAGTTGGGGGCAAAACAAAACTGACCTTCGCGTAAATTGGTTATCTAAAAACGATTTTAACATTGGCCCATACCAAATAAAAATTCCGCAATTTGATGCGCAATATCTAGATTTTGATAGTGGCACAAACACCTTGCTCTATTCGAGCAGTTTCTCAACCACAACTGCTGTAGACGAAAAAAGCGTAGTCATTACCAACCTCATTACCGTGCCTATTGCTGTTGCTGAACTAGGCCAATTAGACAAAAACAACATCCCAACATCGCCCAATGCAACCCTCACAAACTCGATGGCGCGTGAAAAGCTGTATGCTCAATTTTCGTTTTCCCCTATTATAAAACAAGGAGAATCCTACTTGAAAGTTACTTCCTTAACCTATGAATTTGCCTATTCTAGCAATCGATTTGTCAATACCCCAAGCGATTTTACCACGCTATCAAGCTCGGTTTTGGCTTCCGGTGATTTTTATCGTTTTTACCTCACCAAATCGGGGGTTTATAAAATAACCAAGAGTTTTTTACAACAATTGGGCATCAATACAACCGGGTTGGATCCGCGAAAAATTAAGCTTTACGGCAACGGCGGACGCATGATTCCGTTAAAAAACAACGTACCCTACCCGGCCGATTTAACCGAAAACGCCATTCAAATTTCAGGCGAAGAAGACGGCGTTTTTGATGCAGCCGATTACATCTTGTTTTATGGCGAAGGGGTTGACAATTGGAACAACGAAAGCCAAACCACCAACAACTTATATGCCGATAAATCGTATTATTATGTCACGACAGGAAGCGACAACGGCAAACGAATGACTTCCATGCTCGAACCAGTTGGACCAACCACAGAAACCATTACCGCCTTTGATGATTACCAATACCACGAAATAGATCGCGTAAACATTGCGCGTTTGGGACGCCGCTGGTTTGGTGAAGAATTTCAAATTAACAACGAACAGACCTTTAATTTCACGATTCCAAATGTAGTTGCTGGATCAACAAGTAGCTTGAAAGTGTATACAGCCGCGGCAGCAGGAAACTTCACTAATTTTAAAGTAGAAGCCAATGGCACGCAAGTGGGTACCATCAACATTGGTCCCATCGGCAGTTATACCGAAGCGGTAGAAGGAGTATTGAACACCAGTTTTCCTGCATCCGAAAGCACTGCGATTACACTCACCTACAACAACAATGGGGCGCCCAGTGCCGACGGCTATTTGGATTACATTAGCCTAAAATCTAAACGAGTCCTAAAAAGCACAGGCAAACAATTTAGGTTTCAATATGATGCAGCAAATACCGGCTCAGGCATAGGATCCTACCAGTTTACTGATGCATCCGGCATAGATCAAATATGGGATATAACCGATATTTATAATGTAGCGCAAAAAAATACCGCTGGCGCGACAGCTTTTAGTTTTAGCCAAGCCCTTGGTGAAGCTCGAAAATACATCAGCGTAGTCTTGACTGACGCATTCACTCCCTTAAAAGATGCGGAGACTAAAGTGGCCAATCAAAATCTAAAAGGGACTATTTTTTTGGACAATCTAGGCCAATTTAAAGACATCGATTACCTGATATTTACCCCAAAATTGTTTCAGGCGCAAGCCGAGAAGTTGGCGCAGTTTCATCGTTCCTATTCGCAACTGAATGTAAAAGTAATTACGCTAGAGAGCATTTATCCTGAATTTTGCTCGGGGAAACAAGATATTGGCGCCATCCGAAACTTGGTGAAGTATGTATATTTCAACGCATCAAGTCCCGATAAACGAGTAAAATATGTGAACTTGTTTGGTGATGCCTCCTATGACTTCAAAAATAGAGTTAGCAAATTCTCCAACTACGTTCCTATTTATCATGCGCTAAACAGCTATACGTTGGGCGAATCGTCATTTGCCTCTGACGATTACTTTGGGATGATGGACCCAACCGAAGGTGACGTAGACAACAACAGCAAAGGATTGGACATCGCCGTGGGGCGCATGATTGCCAACTCTAGCGCACAGGCCGACGAATTGGCAAACAAAGTGATTGACTACCACGACCCGAAATCCTACGGAAATTGGCGCAATAATTTTGTGGTAATCGCCGACGATTCTGATGTAGTTCAAGACGCTTCTTTGCAAACGCGCATGAACAATTTGGCCGATACCATCGTGAACGAAAAACCATTTATGAACCCCAAGAAAATCCTCTTGGATGCCTATGTGCAAGAAACGGCATCAGGCGGCAGTCGCTATCCCAAAGCCCGAGAAGATTTTTTTAATGCATTCGAGAAAGGCGCCTTGGTATTCAATTACTTGGGGCACGGCGGCGAAGACGGACTTACCCAAGAACGCGTTTGGGAAAAAACCGACAGCCAAAACCTAGCCAACAAATACAAATATCCATTATTCATTACCATTACCTGTCAATTTTCACGCTTTGACAACCCCTATCGCCCTACAGCTGGCGAATACGCCTATTGGAATCCCAGCGGCGGAGCAATCTCGATGATCACGACCATTCGGGAAATTGGTCAAATTACGGGCGAAACCTTTAACGATATATTATCGGAGTATTTGTTTGCCTACGGAACCAACCAATACACCTCGATTGCCGAAGCGCTTCGATTGGCCAAAAACGACCCGCAAGCGCAGTCGACTCGCGTGGTCTTTTATTTGGGAGATCCGGCCTTATTCTTGGCTATTCCCAAACCTAAAATTGTGTTGACCAAAGTAAATGATCAGCCCATTACAGGTACGATTGACGAATTTAAATCTCTGGCGTATGTGAAATTGAACGGAGAAATTGTAGACGAAAACAACGCTTTGCAAACCACGTATACCGGTGGATTAGGCGTGCAAATATTTGACAAAGAAATTATTCGCAGCACCTACAACAATGACGGAAATAGTCCGGTCTTGGCATTCAAAACCTTAGGTGAAACTATTTTTCGCGGAAATGCTACAATTACCAATGGTCAGTTTGAATTTGGCTTTGTCGTGCCGCGTGATATAGCAATTCCGGTGGGCAATGGCCGCATTAGTTTTTACAGCAAAAAAGAAGCGGCTACGCTAGACCATACGGGCTACAACACCGAAATCAAAATTGGGGGAATCAACGCCAATGCCGCGGCCGATAATATAGCGCCGCAAGTGAAATTATACATGAACGACCAGAGTTTTGTGAATGGCGGAATAACCAACAATTCTCCTTTATTTTTGGCCTATTTGGAAGACGAAAATGGCATCAATACCGCGAGTGGAATTGGGCATGACATTATTGCCTTTCTAGACGGAAACGAAAGCAATCCCTACAAACTCAACGACTACTACGAAACCGAATTGGACAACTACAAGAAGGGTAAAATTAAGTTTCCGTTTCGAGATTTAGCCGTTGGTTTACATACGATTACATTTAAAGCTTGGGACGTATACAATAATTTAGTGACTTCGGAGTTACAGTTTGTGGTAACAGGTAGCGAGTCGATTACCCTGACCAATGTGTTGAATTACCCCAACCCGTTTGTGAATTACACCGAGTTTTGGTTCACCCACAACCGACCGTTTGAACCGCTCGAAGTGCAGGTGCAAGTACTCACGATAACCGGGAAAATTGTGTGGACCAAAAACCAAACGATTACCACTGAAGGATTTCTTTCGCGCGAGATCAGTTGGGACGGCCGGGATGATTTTGGCGCCAAAATTGGCAAGGGTGTTTACATCTATAAATTGACTGTAAAATCAACCCTTACAGGCAGTAAAACAGAAAAATACGAGAAACTTGTTATCCTTTAATTAAATACTATATTTGTTCCTCTTAAAATTTTACGATGAGAAAACTTTCAATTTTACTATTTTGTGTACTTGGTTATCAGATAACATTTGCGCAAGAACATGTAATAACCACTGCTGTTCCTTTTCTTTTGGTTGCTGGTGATGCCCGCTCAGCCGGTATGGGAGACAATGGAGTAGCAACTACTGCTGACGCTTTTTCCCAACAATACAATCCCGCCAAATATGCCTTTTCTTTGGATAAACAAGGATTTTCTGCCAGTTATACGCCCTACTTAACCCAACTGGTAAATGACATCTCCTTGGGCCAAGTTACCTACTTTAACCGCTACAACGAACGAAGCGCGGTAGGAGCCAGTTTGCGTTACTTCAGTTTAGGTGAAATTCAACTCACCGACATCAATGGTGAATTTTTATATATCGTAAAACCCAACGAATTAGCACTTGATGTTTCTTATGCCTTAAAATTGAGCGATCGCTTTTCGATGGCCGTTGCCGGTCGTTTCATCAGTTCAAATCTTAAAATCCAAGACGGAACCAATGACAACCGTGCGGCAAGATCCTATGCGGTGGATGTAGCTGGTTTTTATCAATCAGAAGAAATGGCTTTTAAAGATTTTAATGGCCGTTTGCGTTTTGGAATGAACATGCAAAATTTAGGTCCTAAAATCAATTACGACCAAACACAAAGCGCAGAGAATTCAAACTTCTTGCCATCCAATTTAAAATTTGGTTCAGGCTTTGATTTTATATTAGATGATTTTAATAAAGTCTCGTTGAATGTAGAATTTGCCAAATTATTGGTTCCAACTCCGCAAGACCCAAAAGACTTAAATGGTGACAGTACTATTTCTCTTGCTGAAAAAGAAGCTAATGCGGCAGAATACAACAAAATTGGTTGGTCTGAAGGAATATTTAAATCATTTGGCGATGCACCAGGGGGCATGAGCGAAGAACTGAAAGAGTTTACCTATTCGGTAGGTACTGAATACACCTACCAAGATTCGTTTGCCTTTCGTATGGGATATTTTCACGAAAGCCCATCCAAAGGAGCGCGTAAATTTTACACCTTGGGTGCCGGATTTACCTACAATGTAGTAAAGATTGATTTGTCCTATTTATTCTCGGCCTCGAAGGTGAATAATCCGCTCGAAAACACCTTGCGATTTTCACTGACCTTTAATTTTGGTGATAAATATGATGATTTTTAGAAATCACAACTACAACTAACAAATCCAAATTTCAACAGAAGTTTGGATTTTTTTTCCCCCATAATGTTTCATACTTATTTTTTTGACCATGAAAAAAATTACTGTTACCACCGAACTTCATGTATTTGATTCCTTAGATGGGGTGCCAGCCGACATTAATGATTTGATGCAGCAAGCTATAGCGGTTAGAAAAAAGGCTTATGCGCCTTATTCTAAATTTCGCGTTGGGGCAGCGCTGTTACTAGACAACGGCCAAGTAGTGTTGGGGTCTAACCAAGAAAACGCGGCCTATCCCTCTGGTTTGTGTGCCGAACGCGTGGCCATTTTTCATGCGGGCTCGGTTTATCCTGAAGCCAATATCATCAAAATGGCTATCACAGCGGCATCTGACACCAATCCTACCCTGTCACCTATTCCGCCCTGTGGTTCTTGCAGACAATCCATTGCCGAGTATGAAATTAAGCAAAAACTGCCTATTGAAATCTATTTTATGGGTGAATCGGGTGCGGTATACCGGTCAGAATCATTAGATAATTTATTGCCGTTTAGCTTCGACAAAAACTTCCTATAAAAAAACTAAAAACTAGGGTATAAATTTTAGTTGTTTAAAGTAATATCTTATTTTTGCGTCCACCATTCAGGACCGCAAATTAAGCTGTGAGTAAACTATTTTGCGTTATAGTGAGTATTTATAACACTTAACAATTAGAAAAGAACATTCCAATGAAAGAAGTTACAAAAGACGTTTATTTAAAGTGGTACGAAGACATGCTGCTTTGGAGAAAATTTGAGGACAAACTTGCAGCCTTGTACATTCAACAAAAGGTCCGTGGTTTCCTTCACTTATATAACGGTCAAGAAGCGGTTTTGGCAGGCGCCTTGCATGCCATGGATTTATCCAAAGACAAAATGATTACAGCCTACAGAAATCACGTGCAACCAATCGGTATGGGAGTAGATCCTAAAGCAGTTATGGCCGAATTATTAGGAAAGGTGACCGGAACATCCAAAGGAATGGGAGGTTCGATGCACATCTTCTCTAAAGAAAAAGGATTTTATGGCGGACACGGAATTGTTGGGGCGCAAATCCCAGTAGGAGCCGGAATTGCCTTTGCCGATCAATATTTTGGTCGTGATGGCGTTACACTTACCTATTTTGGTGATGGTGCCGCGCGTCAAGGATCGTTACACGAAGCCTTTAACATGGCTATGTTGTGGAAATTACCTGTGGTGTTTATTGTAGAAAACAATGGCTATGCAATGGGAACTTCTGTAGAACGCACCGCCAATCACACCGATATTTGGAAATTAGGTTTGGGCTACGAAATGCCTTGCGGACCTGTAGACGGAATGAATCCAGTGAAAGTAGCCGAAGCCATGCAAGAAGCGATTGAACGCGCGCGCCATGGAGATGGACCTACTTTCTTGGAAATGAAAACGTACCGGTACCGCGGACACTCAATGTCAGATGCGCAATTGTACCGCTCGAAAGATGAAGTAGAAGAATACCGCAAAATTGACCCAATTACCCAAGTTTTAGACATCATCAAAGCAGAAAAATATGCTACTGAAGCAGAAATCGAAGCGATTGAAGAACGCGTAAAAGACTTGGTAGAAGAATGTGTCACCTTTGCCGAAGAATCTGATTTCCCACCCGTGCAACAATTGTATGACGCGGTATACGAACAAGAAAATTATCCATTTATACCTCATAAACTATAACGAATATGGCAAAAATTATCACGATGCCACGCTTAAGTGATACAATGACCGAAGGCGTTGTAGCAAAATGGCTTAAGAAAGTGGGTGACTCTATAAAAGAAGGCGATATCTTGGCCGAAATCGAAACCGACAAAGCCACCATGGAATTTGAATCGTTCAATTCGGGTACTTTATTGCACATAGGCATTCAAGAAGGAGAAACCGCTCCTATTGATTCCTTACTCGCCATTATTGGTGCAGCAGGCGAAGATATATCAGGAATGATTTCAGGTGCTGGAACAGAAGCTAAAGATGAAAACACAATAGCTCCATTAGCTGAAACAAAACCGACAACCGATAACCGACAACCGACAACAGCCGCTTTGCCTAAAGGCGTTGTAGTAGTAACAATGCCTCGATTGAGCGATACCATGACCGAAGGGACTGTAGCTACTTGGTTGAAAAAAATTGGCGATACCGTTGCCGAAGGCGATATTCTTGCCGAAATCGAAACCGACAAAGCCACCATGGAATTTGAATCGTTTCAATCAGGAACCCTTTTATACATTGGCATTCAAGCCGGTGAATCGGCACTAATTGATAGCGTTTTAGCGATTATTGGGCCTGCTGGAACTGACATTAGTGGCATAACAGAAAACTACGCAAAAGGCGGAGCTACTCCTGCAGCAACTCCAATAGCAGAAGCTCAAACCACTGCTACACCTGCTGCAGTTGCAAGTGTATCCTCAGATGCGAGTAGAATTTTTGCCTCTCCATTGGCCAAGAAAATCGCAGCCGAAAAAGGCATCCAATTGAGCCAAGTAAAAGGTTCTGGCGAAAACGGTCGTATTACCAAAACCGATATCGAAAATTACAGTCCGTCGGCTGCATCAGCTAGCACAACTTCAGACCACATGGCTGAAACAACAAGTCCCGCAGTAAAACCTTTTGTACCGGCTGGAGAAAATTATACCGAAGAAATCAAGAATTCTCAAATGCGCAAGATAATTGCCAAACGCCTTTCTGAATCGATCTTTACTGCGCCGCACTTCTATTTAAACATTGAAGTACGCATGGACGAAGCGATGAAATCTAGAGCTGTTATAAATACGGTTCCAGACACCAAAGTATCTTTTAACGACATGGTGATTAAAGCTTGTGCCATGGCGCTCAAAAAACACCCAAAAGTTAATTCGCAATGGCGTGA
>CAMBOW010000063.1 GCA_945869365.1 Flavobacterium psychrophilum
TCTGACAAATGCAAAAGTGTTTCCAACATCATGGAGCAAATTTCAGTCAAACACTCTTAATTCTATAAAGCACGTAATCGGATGGTTCTACTTTTAGTCATTATAGTTTTAGCGTTGTTGTTTGATTACATCAACGGATTTCATGACGCGGCTAATTCAATAGCTACCATTGTCGCCACTAAGGTGTTGACCCCTTTTCAAGCAGTACTTTGGGCTGCTTTTTTTAATTTTTTGGCCTATTGGGTTTTTGGTTTTGGGGTGGCCGATACGGTTGCCAAAACAGCGCACACGAGCAGCATCAACCTCATTGTAATATTGGCCGGAATTGTTTCGGCGATCATTTGGAATTTAATTACCTGGTGGAAGGGAATTCCATCCTCCTCATCGCATACCCTCATTGGTGGATTTGCCGGCGCAGCAATAGCCCACGGATTTAGTGGTGTGACCGATGTTGAACATGCAGGATTCAAAATTGTGAATTGGTATCATGCGGCCAAAGCAGGTGAATTATTGCCTTCGGGAGTTGTGATCGTGATAGTATTTATTGTATTTGCTCCCTTGCTAGGAATGATCATCTCCTATTTTATATCGTTGTGGCTCATGTATGCTTCGCGCAAGAATATTTACCCAAAACTACTCACCTTGGTCTTGATGGGATTGGTTGCCTGGTTTATGTCTAGTGTGATTGAATTTGATATTCACCCAACCAAATCTATGTTTCACAATACATTTTGGTATGTGATCAGTCATCCGGCCAACATCAAGTGGTTTTTGGTGGCATTAATTTTTTACACCTTGGCCTTTTTTAACTTGGTGTTCAGCAGTTTATCAACCTCAAGAGCAGAAAAAGTACTTAAACGCATGCAGTTAATTTCGTCTGCAGCCTTTAGTTTAGGTCACGGCGGAAACGATTCGCAAAAAGTAATGGGTATAATTGCCGCTGCTGTGGCGGTATATATCAAAACCAATCCACACATTGATTTATCTGTAGGTTGGTTAGATCTAAATGTAGTTTTGCCTTCAGAAAAAGACGGAATAAAAATAGACGGGATTATGCCCAGTTGGATTCCCCTAACATGTTATACCGTAATTGGTTTGGGAACCTTAAGTGGAGGTTGGAAAATCGTGAAAACCATGGGTTCTAAAATCACCAAAGTAAATGCATTTGAAGGTGTTGTAGCCGAATCGGCTGGTGCGTTAACCTTATTTTTAACCGAGCATTTTAAAATCCCTGTCTCTACCACCCACACCATTACCGGATCGATTATTGGAGTAGGAGTGACCAAACGCGTTTCTGCCGTGCGTTGGGGAGTAACCGTAAAGCTTTTATGGGCTTGGATTCTTACTATTCCAGTATCTGCGTTTATTGCAGGTCTATTTTATTATTTGTTCTCTGCGATTTTATAAAACATAAAAAAGGCAAACTGATTAGTTTGCCTTTTTTATTTCTATTTATTATCTTTTTTCGTTGACCATTCGCTTGAGCAGAGCCCATTGTTTTAAAGCATCTCGCGCTTCGACTGCCGGATAGCCCAACATGGTTTTACCAGCTTCTACATCGCCAGTTACTCCAGATCCTGCACCAATTATCGCTCCTGCGCCTATTGTTGAATGGTCTTTTATGGATGCGCTTCCGCCCACCATTACACCATCACCCAAGATAACTGAACCGGCCAATCCACTTGCTCCAGCCATAATGCAAAATTTACCCAATTTGCAGTTGTGTCCTATTTGAACCAAGTTGTCAATTTTACAACCATCACCTATAATGGTCGAACTAAATTTACCACGGTCAACACACGAATTCGCTCCAATTTCTACATAGTTTCCAATAACCACATTGCCAATTTGCGGAATTTTGGCCAAGCCACGTTCTGGGCAAGGTCTAAATCCGAATCCGTCGGCACCAATCGAGGCATTGGGGTGTATAATACAATGATTTCCAATATGACAGCGTTCCCGAACGATTACTCCCGGCCAAATTACCGTGTGATTCCCTAAGGAGCATTTATCTAATATCGTTACATTAGGATAGATAACAACATGAGCGCCTATCGTTACATCTGGTCCAATATAAACATGTGCACCAATTTTGGTATGCTCCCCAATTTTTGCGCTCGGATCAATTGTAGCAGTCGGATGAATTTCAGTATGAAAAACTGGAGGAGCTGGAGCAAAGAGTTCGAGTACTTTGGACATCGCCAAATCGGAATTATTAACTTTAATAAAGGCTTTATGCTCACCGGGTGCTATGCCGATGTCTTCGCCTACAATGGCACAACACGCTTTTGAATTAGCCCAAAGGCGTTCGTATTTTTTGGTGCCAATAATGCTAATGTCGGTTTCAGTTGCTTTATCTAATTCTTCGGGCGCGGTAATTTGAGTGCTTGTGTCACCTATAAGTTCACCGCCAATTAAGGAATGTATGGTATGAATAGAATATGTTTTCATGGTGTATTTTTTTATTGATTCCAATATTACTTTAAATTTTGCAACATCAAGTATAATTTGGTTACTAATTTAATAAGTAGGCTGTTGCCCTAAATTTAACATATGTTATTTTTTTTCACAAAAAGTGCTTCCTACATTTGAGTTCATCTTAAAACTCAAGAACATGGATCGTAAAGAATTTTTTTCAAAAGTAGGTTTTGGTGCCGCTCTTTTATTGGTTCCTGCATGCATCGGCGGGTTGACTTCAAGTTGTTCTAGTGATAATGCATCAGCTGTGCCATCAAATGTAGATTTTACAATTGATACCACAACGGAATTGACAACTAATGGGAGTACAATTGTGCGAAGCGGAATTATTATTGCCCGCACGTTAACTGGAACTTTTTTGGCCGTTTCTTCGGCCTGTACTCACGCTGGAACATCTGTAAACTATAGTGCTCAAGGAAATGAATTCATTTGCCCTAACCACGGTGCAGAATTTAACAGCACAGGTGTTGTAACACGAGGTCCTGCAACCAGAAATTTAACCCAGTACCAAGTAGAGGTAATTTCACCAACGCTTATTCGGGTGTTTTCGTAAGTTATTCGTCCTCTTTTTGCCCCATAATCATGAGGAACGCCTTCAAAAACGAATCAATTTCTCCGTTCATCACTCCTTCTACATCGCTGGTTTCGTGACCGGTGCGCACGTCTTTGACCAATTTATACGGATGCATCACATAATTTCGAATTTGTGATCCCCATTCGATTTTCATCTTTTTGGCTTCAATTTCGTCGCGTAGGGCTTGTTTCTTTTTTAACTCAATCTCATACAACTGCGATTTCAGCAATTGCATGGCTTTGGTTTTGTTGTCTAATTGCGATCGGGTTTCCGAATTTTCAATGATAATCCCTGTAGGGTGGTGACGCAAACGTACGGCCGTTTCTACCTTATTTACATTTTGTCCGCCCGCCCCGCTAGATCGCATGGTTTCCCAGGAAATATCGGCCGGATTAATTTCAATTTCGATGGTGTCATCGGCCAAGGGATACACATAAACCGACGCAAAGGAAGTATGTCGTTTGCCGTTACTGTCAAAAGGAGAAATACGCACCAAGCGGTGTACGCCGTTTTCTCCTTTCAGGTATCCAAACGAGTAATCGCCTTCAATCTCAAGGGTTACGGTTTTAATCCCAGCTACTTCACCGGCCTGAAAATTGAGTTCTTTAATTTTAAATCCGTAACTCTCGGCCCACATCATGTACATGCGCATGAGCATTTGAGCCCAGTCACAGCTTTCGGTACCGCCGGCGCCAGCCGTAATTTGCAATACGGCACCCAAGGTATCGCCTTCGTCTGAAAGCATATTCTTGAATTCTAAATCTTCGAGATGGGAATTGGTAAGGGTATATTGGGCATCCAATTCGGCTTCGGTCAATTCGCCTTCTTTGTAAAATTCGTAGGCCAATTGCAATTCATCGTAGTGGGCAATGCCCAGGTTATAGTCGTCTACCCACTTTTTTTTGGATCGTAGGTTTTTTACAATAAGCTCAGCTTCTTTGGCATTATTCCAAAAGTCAGGAGCAAATGTTTTTTCTTCTTCGTTGGTGATTTCAATCAGTTTGGCATCAATGTCAAAGATACCTCCTCAACGCACCAAGGCGCTCCACAACACCTTTTATTTGTTCGGTATTTGTCATAAATTACTTAAGTTTGTGCGGCAAAAATAACTAATTTTTCACCTAGTTTTCCCTAATTAATTAATTAAAAGGTTTTGCCTACTACCTATGGAAATAAATTTAGTCAGTGATACGGTTACCAAACCTACGCCCGAGATGTTGCAATACATGTTTGCTGCACAAGTAGGGGATGATGTATACAAACAAGACCCCACAGTAATAGCCTTAGAAAAACGGGTAGCTGCACTTTTTGGAAAGGAAGCGGCCTTGTTTTTTCCGTCGGGGACCATGGCCAATCAAACGGCCATTAAATTGCATACCCAACCCGGTGAACAACTCATTGCCGACAAATGGGCACATGTGTTCAATTACGAAGGCGGCGGAGTAGCATTTAATAGTGGCGTTTCTTGTAGTTTGCTTGATGGACACCGCGGCATGATCACTGCCAAACAAGTGGCTGCCGCCATCACCGATCCCGAATTTTACCACAGTCCACTCACGAGTTTAGTTTGTGTAGAAAATACTACCAACAAAGGCGGAGGTGCTTGTTATGATTTACTCGAATTGCGGAACATCAAAGCAGTGTGTGACGCACACCAGCTTAAATTTCATATGGACGGCGCCAGAATCTGGAACGCCTTGGTAGCTAATAATGAAAACCCAAAACAATACGGGGAGCTATTTGACACCATTTCGGTTTGTTTGTCCAAAGGCTTGGGAGCACCTATTGGTTCCTTACTCTTAGCCGATGAAAAAACCATACACCGGGCTTTGCGCATCCGCAAGCAATTGGGTGGCGGCATGAGACAAGTGGGATATTTGGCCGCAGCAGGATTATATGCTTTGGATCATCACATTGATCGTTTGGCCGATGATCACCGAAGAGCCAAAGATTTAGGCCAACAATTGGCTGCTTTGTCTTGGGTTTCGGTTGTAGAACCGGTAGAAACTAATATTGTTATATTTTCTGTTCAACAAGCTATAAATGATAATTTTGTACTAGATTACTTAAAGCAAAAAGGAATTGCAATAAGCAGTATGGGACACGGAAAACTGCGATTGGTTACTCATTTGGATTACAAGGAAGTGATGCACACCTATGTACTCGAAACCTTGTCAAAAATTAGTTTTTAATTTTACCTTATTACATGAAAGCACCTAGCGCAGCTCAAATTCCAGTTACTTTAGAAAAACACGGTGATACCCGCATTGATCCTTATTTTTGGTTGAATGACCGAGAAAACCCGGAAGTAATTGCGTATTTGAATGAAGAAAATGCCTATTACCAAGTGCAAACGCAACATACCAAAGCCTTGCAAGAAGCTTTGTTTTTAGAAATGAAGTCCCGCATCAAAGAAGACGATGCTTCGGTTCCGTATTTTTATAATGGCTATTTCTACCTCACGCGTTTTGAACTGGGGGGTGATTATCCGATTTACGCGAGAAAAAAAGGCAATATGGATGCACCCGAAGAAATCCTATTTGATTGCAACCAACTCGCCAAAGGATTTACCTATTTTAATCTCAAAGGATTAACGATTTCTCCAAATAATCAATGGGTGGCTTTTTCAGTAGATACGGTAGGAAGACGCATTTATACTTTGCAAATTAAGAATTTAGTGACTGGGGAATTATCACCCGAAAAAATAGAAAATGTCACTGGAACAGCTACCTGGGCCAACGACAATCAAACGCTGTTTTACACCCGAAAAGACGCCGTGACCTTGCGCGCCGATAGTGTGTACAAGCACCAATTGGGCACTGACGACAACGCTGATTCCTTGGTTTATTTTGAAAAGGACGACACGTTTGATGTATCGGTTTACAAAGAAAAATCAAAAAAATACTTGGTCATTGCTTCGAGCAGTACACTCACTTCTGAATACCAAATTTTAAATGCCAATACGCCAAACGGTAAGTTTAAGGTGTTCCAAAAAAGAACTCGCGGCTTAGAATACAGTATTTCGCATTACGGCGATCAGTTTTATATCTTGACCAACAAAGACAAAGCCACCAATTTTAAATTGATGGTCACACCCGAAACGGCTACCCAAAAGGAAAACTGGACCGATTTGATTCTGCACCGAGATGAGGTGTTGCTAGAGGATATTGAAATATTCCGTGATTATTTGGTGGTTTCGGAAAGAGAAAATGGCTTGAATACCATTTTGATTAGACCTTGGGATGGGAGTGAAGCCTATTATTTGCCCTTTGATAGCGAAACCTATACGGCTTATACTACAACCAATGTAGATTTTGACACCACTTTATTGCGTTACAGTTACCAATCGATGAATACGCCCGCTTCGGTGATTGAGTTTGACATGAAAACCAAAACCAAAGTAGTACTCAAAGAACAAGCGGTCTTGGGCGGAAAATTTGATAAAACCAATTATATAGAAGAGCGCCTTTGGGCCACAGCCAATGACGGCACACAAGTTCCCATTTCGATGGTGTACCGAAAAGGACTGAAGAAAAACGGAAAAAATCCGCTGTTGCTTTACGCCTATGGATCGTATGGCATGTCAATGGATGCCTATTTTTCGAGTACACGTTTATCTTTGTTAGACCGCGGATTTATCTACGCCATAGTCCATGTGCGCGGTGGAGAAGATTTGGGGCGCAATTGGTATGAGGATGGAAAATTATTGAAAAAGAAAAACACCTTCACCGATTTTATTGCCTGTAGCGAGTTTTTGATTCAGGAACAATACAGCAGTGCCCAGCATCTGTATGCCGAAGGCGGATCAGCAGGCGGTTTGCTCATGGGTGCTATTTGCAATATGGCGCCGCATTTGTATCGTGGCGTGATTGCGCAAGTGCCTTTTGTAGATGTGGTAACCACCATGCTCGATGACAGCATACCACTTACCACTGGCGAATACGACGAATGGGGAAATCCAAACGTGAAAAAATATTACAACTACATCAAATCCTATTCGCCTTACGACAATGTACAAGCGCAAGCTTATCCGCATCTGTATGTGTCCACAGGCTTGCATGATTCGCAAGTGCAGTATTGGGAACCGGCCAAATGGGTGGCGCGTTTGCGTACACTCAAAACCAACGATACGCAATTGTACTTGGATACGAATATGGAGGCGGGTCACGGAGGCGTATCCGGAAGATTTGAGGCCTTGCAGGAATTGGCCAAAGAGTTTAGTTTTTTATTAGATTTAGAAAAAATAGCCCAATAAGTAGATTATTAGTTTTAATTTTGAGCCGTTCAATTTTCTACCTGCCTTTTTACAAAATTTAGTTTAATGAAAGAAATCCAAGCATACCAATCGGTTTTAGAATTAATCGGGAACACGCCTTTAATTAAGTTACAAAACATAACCAAGTCAATACCTGGTGCGTTTTATGCTAAAGTTGAAGCATTCAATCCCGGACATTCAGCCAAAGATCGCATTGCTTTGTATATTATTGAACAAGCCGAACGCGAAGGAATTTTACAGCCTGGCGCTACAATTGTAGAAACTACCTCGGGAAATACCGGTTTTAGTTTGGCAATGGTGAGCATTATCAAAGGCTATAAATGTATAGTAGCAGTAACTTCAAAATCATCACCCGATAAAATTGATATGTTGCGCAGTATGGGTGCCAAGATTTATGTATGTCCGTGTGATGTGCCTGCCGATGACGAGAAGTCTTATTATAATGTAGCCAAGCGCTTACACCAAGAAACACCTGGTTCGGTTTACATTAACCAGTATTTTAACGAGTTGAATAGCGCTGCACATTACCATTCTACAGGACCTGAAATTTGGGAGCAAACACAAGGAACCATTACCCATTTGGTGGCGTGTAGCGGAACGGGTGGTACCATTTCGGGTACCGCCAAATATTTAAAAGAACAAGCCGCTCAAAACGGTACAACCATAAAAATATTAGGGGTTGACGCCTATGGTTCGGTGTTGAAAAAATACCACGAAACCAAAGAATTTGACACCAACGAAATTTATCCCTACCGCATAGAAGGCTTAGGAAAAAATATAATTCCTTCTGCTACCAATTTTGATGTGATTGATTCCTTCACCAAAGTTACTGACGAAGACAGTGCCTATACGGCAAGGGAAATTGCCACGCAAGAAGGATTGTTTGTGGGTTATACTTCAGGAGCCGTTATGCAAGCCATCAAGCAATTAGCCGAAGCTGGTGAGTTTGACGAAAACAGTCGAGTGGTGGCCATTTTCTCTGATCACGGCTCGCGCTATATGAGTAAAGTATTCAGCGACCAATGGATGACCGAGCAGGGTTTTACCGCCAATCCATCCGATCAAAGTATAGAGTATATTTAATAGACGTATATCAAACAAAAAGTCCCTTTTTTCAAGGGACTTTTTTATGCGGGGAATTGAATTTAATTTTCTTCCATGGTGTGGTAGATGTTTTGCACATCATCGTCCTCTTCAATTTTTTCGAGTAACTTTTCTACCTCTGCCATTTGATCTGTACTCAACGCTTTGGTTACTTGCGGAATGCGCTCAAAACCAGAAGATAAAATTTCTATTTTACGGTTTTCCAACTCTTTTTGAATAGCGCCAAAACTTTCAAACGGGGCATAAATCAAAATGCCGTCTTCGTCTTCAAACACTTCTTCGGCTCCAAAATCGATAAATTCCAATTCCAATTCTTCAGGATCTAAATTGCCTTTGGGTATTCTAAAATTACAAGTATGATCAAACATAAACTCAACTGAGCCTTGGGTGCCCATGGTGCCGTTGCATTTGTTAAAGTAGCTGCGAATATTAGCAACAGTTCTGTTGTTGTTATCAGTTGCGGTTTCAATTAATATCGCAATGCCATGAGGAGCATAGCCTTCAAACAATACTTCTTTGTAGTTGGCGGTATCTTTATCAGTTGCTTTTTTGATGGCGCGTTCCACATTTTCTTTGGGCATATTGGCCGATTTGGCATTTTGCATTACGGCACGCAAACGCGAATTGGCTTCCGGATTTGGACCGCCTTCTTTTACGGCCATCACTATGTCTTTTCCAATACGTGTAAACGCTTTGGCCATTGCCGACCAACGTTTCATTTTTCTGCCTTTACGGAATTCAAACGCTCTTCCCATTTCTATCGATTATTATGTGCTAATTTTTTTGCAAAAATAGAACTTATCTTTGTTTATACAATTTTTAACTCCCACTTCCAACTCCCAACTTCCATCTTCACGCTTCCAACTTCCCACTTCCAACTCCCAACTTATTTTTTATAAAACGGCAACTTCACTACTTTGGCAGCCACGTCGTTTTTACGGATGCGAATAAAGATGTTGCTATCAACAGCCGCATGAGCAGTATGTACATACCCCATTCCAATTCCTTTTCCTAAACTCGGCGCCATGGTACCAGAAGTTACGATGCCAATTACAGTTCCATCGGCATCCCCAATTTCATAATCGTGACGAGGAACGGCGCGCTCAAGCATTTCAAACGCCACCAATTTTCGAGCAACCCCATTTTCTTTTTGAGCCAATAAAGCTTGGTCGTTGGTAAATGATTTAGAAAATTTAGTAATCCAACCTAAACCAGCTTCAATAGGTGAGGTGCTGTCGTTGATGTCGTTTCCGTACAAACAAAAGCCCATTTCCAAACGCAAGGTGTCGCGCGCTGCCAAACCAATGGGTTTGATGCCAAAGGCTGCTCCGGCTTCAAAGGCCTTGTTCCATATGGTTTCCACTTCACTGTTTTTGCAATAAATTTCAAATCCTCCTGAGCCCGTATAGCCAGTAGCCGAAATGATTACGTGTTCAAAACCTGCAAAATCACCCACCACAAAATGGTAATAGGCAATGCTGCTTAAATCAACCGAAGTCAAGGATTGCATGGCTTCAACCGCTTTTGGTCCTTGAATGGCCAACAACGAATAGTCGTCAGACAAATTGCGCATGTCTACGCCCATATCATTGTGACTGCTGATCCAGTTCCAATCTTTTTCAATATTTGATGCATTCACCACCAATAAATATTGGTCTTCTTTCATTTTATAGACAATCAAATCGTCTACAATACCCCCGTCATTATTAGGAAAACAAGAATATTGCGCACGACCAATCGTGAGCGTTGACGCATCGTTTGAGGTTACTTTTTGAATCAAGGCTAAAGCGTGTTCGCCCGTTAACAAAAATTCACCCATGTGCGACACATCAAAAACACCCACCGCAGTGCGTACAGATTCGTGTTCGGCGTTCACGCCTTCATAGGTAATGGGCATGTTGTAGCCCGCAAACGGCAACATTTTGGCGCCTAAACTTTCGTGTATGTGATGCAATGCAGTATTTTTCATGAGTGTGTTAGGTTTAATTTAGTGTCGCAAAAATACTTAAAAATGTGGTCGGTTGTCTGTTTTCGGTTATCAGTTCTCGGTTATCGGTTGTCGGTTCTCTGTTAATTACTAATTATTCATTTTTCATTATTAATTAATTAATTCCTCTTTTGCTTGCGTATTCCTCTTTGATTGTGGAATTTTGAACCACTTTATAATTTACCATGGATCATACACATTACATCAGCAGCGAAACCTTGAGTTTGGAGTTGCTGCAAGAAATTTTAAGTCAACATAAAACGCTAGCCCTTTCGGAAGAAGCCCAAAACAACATCCAAAATTGCCGTACCTATTTGGACGAAAAAATGAAGGCGCATGACGAACCCATATACGGGATCAACACGGGTTTTGGTTCGTTGTGTACTGTGAAAATATCTTTGGAAAATTTAACACAACTGCAAGAAAACTTAGTTAAATCACATGCCTGTGGCATAGGGGATGAAGTACCTCAAGAAATTGTGAAGCTCATGTTGTTGCTCAAAATCCAATCCTTGAGCTATGGGTATTCGGGGGTGCAATTGCAAACCGTGCAACGATTAGTTGATTTTTATAACCACGATATATTGCCGGTAATCTATACCCAAGGTTCCCTGGGTGCCAGTGGTGATTTGGCTCCGTTGGCGCATTTGTCCTTGCCCTTGTTGGGCGAAGGCGAGGTCTATTTTGAAGGAAACAAAATGTCTAGTGCGCAAGTGTTAGCCAAATTCAATTGGTCGCCCATAGCTTTGCAGTCCAAAGAGGGATTGGCTTTGCTCAACGGAACCCAATTTATGAGTGCCTATGGAACTTTTGTAACCCTAAAAGCCATGAAATTGTCGTGGTTGGCCGATTTGATTGCCACTATTTCCTTAGAGGGATTTGACGGTCGCAAAGAACCGTTTTCGGAGTTGATTCATTTTATTCGTCCGCACAAAGGTCAAATCAATACCGCTTCGCGCATCAACGAATTTTTGGAAGGCAGTGAAATCATCGCCCAACACAAAACGCAGGTGCAAGATCCGTATTCGTTTCGCTGTATACCGCAAGTACACGGGGCTTCAAAAGACGCGATTGATTACGTCAAAAAAGTAATGAAAACCGAAATCAATTCGGTAACCGACAATCCGAATGTGTTTATCGAAAGCGATCAAATCATTTCGGGCGGAAATTTTCACGGACAACCCTTGGCCTTGGCGCTTGATTTTATGGGAATTGCCTTGTCTGAATTAGGCAGTATTTCTGAGCGCAGAACCTACCAACTCATTTCGGGAAGTCGCAATTTGACTGCTTTTTTGGTGAATAATCCGGGACTCAATTCGGGTTTTATGATTCCACAATATACCGCTGCCAGCATTGCTAGTCAGAATAAACAATTGGCAACACCAGCTAGTATTGACAGCATTGTATCCTCCAACGGACAAGAAGATCACGTGAGTATGGGTGCTAATGCCGCCACCAAATGTTTGCGTATAGTAGACAATCTGGAGCGCATTTTGGCTATTGAATTGATGAATGCTTCTCAAGCCATTTCCTATCGTTCACCGCTGAAATCTAGTGTGCTAATTGAGCAATTTTTGCAGTCGTATCGAGCGATTTGTCCATTGGTTACCGAGGATAGAATCTTGTACACTGACATCGTGAATTCTGTAGAATTTTTGGGAAGTTTCCAAATAGATTTCGATTTATTAGAAAACTAGTTTAAGGAATCAGTATACAATTTTTTCATGCAAAATTCACCAC
>CAMBOW010000064.1 GCA_945869365.1 Flavobacterium psychrophilum
TACCAAGTTTGGAAGAGTAACCTGCAATAAAGGTTGACTTTCCATGGCGCGTTTGATGGCAAAAATAGCGCCTTCATTTCTAGCCCAACTTCTGCGGGAAATTCCGTTGTTGACGTCCCAAAATAACATCGATTCCAAGCGGCGTTGGGCATCAGCCGATCCGTCGAGTAGCAATCCAAAACCACCATTAATTACTTCGCCCCAACCTACGCCTCCTCCGTTGTGGATAGAAACCCAAGTGGCACCTCGAAAGCTGTCGCCAATTACATTGTGTATGGCCATGTCGGCTGTAAATTTTGAACCGTCATAAATATTAGAAGTCTCCCGGTAGGGTGAATCAGTGCCCGAAACGTCGTGGTGGTCGCGGCCTAAAATAATAGTGCCAATGCTTCCTTCTGCAATCGCTTTGTTAAAGGCCGATGCAATTTTCATGCGGCCTTCGGCATCGGCATACAAGATGCGTGCTTGCGATCCTACCACCAATTTATTGGCTTGCGCGCCTTTGATCCATTGGATGTTATCGGCCATTTGTTGTTGAATTTCGGCAGGAGCCGTTTGCATTAATTCTTCTAAAACGGCACAGGCTAGCTGGTCGGTTTTTTCTAAATCGGCGGGATCGCCCGAGGCACATACCCAACGGAAGGGTCCAAATCCGTAGTCGAAACACATGGGTCCCATAATATCCTGAACGTAGCTGTTGTATTTGAAGTCAATGTGGTTTTCTGCAAAAACATCGGCACCTGCACGAGAAGCTTCGAGCAAAAAGGCATTGCCATAATCAAAGAAATAGGTGCCTTTGGCGGTATGTTTATTTATGGCTGCAGCATGGCGGCGCAAGGTGTTTTGTACTTCGGTTTTAAATTTGGCGGGATCGTTGGCCATCAAAGCATTTGATTCTTCAAAGGAATATCCCATCGGATAGTAGCCGCCCGCCCAAGGATTGTGCAAGGAAGTTTGATCGGAACCCAAATCGATGTGCACATTTTCTTGATCAAAACGCTCCCAAACGTCTACGATATTGCCCAAATAGGCTATCGAAACTACTTCTTGATTTTGCAAAGCCAATTGAACACGCGAAACTAATGCATCCAAGTCTTCGCATATTTCGTTGATCCAACCTTGAGAATGTCTGATGTGCGTAATTTTTGGATTGACTTCGGCACATACCGTTACGCAACCCGCAATATTCCCAGCTTTGGGTTGTGCGCCACTCATGCCGCCTAGTCCAGAAGTAACGAATAATCCACCTTTTGGGGATTTTTTTATTTTTCTAAAACCGTTTAAAACGGTGATTGTTGTACCGTGCACAATGCCTTGTGGGCCAATATACATATAACTGCCGGCTGTCATTTGCCCATATTGGGAAACACCCAAGGCGTTCATGCGTTCCCAATCGTCGGGTTTGGAATAGTTGGGAATGACCATGCCATTGGTCACCACCACACGAGGGGCATCGGCATGCGACGGAAATAAGCCCATCGGATGGCCCGAATACATGACCAAAGTTTGCTCATTGGTCATTTGGCTCAGGTATTGCATGGTGAGCAAATACTGGGCCCAGTTCTGAAAAACTCCACCGTTTCCGCCATAGGTAATTAATTCATGTGGATGCTGAGCCACAGCATAATCCAAGTTGTTTTGGATCATGAGCATGATGGCTTTGGCTTGCTCCGATTGGCCGGGATAATCTGAAATTGGCCGGGCGTACATTTTGTAATCGGGACGAAAACGGTACATGTAGATGCGGCCGTATTCGGCTAATTCGGCTTTGAATTCGGGTAAAAGTGTGGCGTGATGCTGCGGTTCAAAATAACGCAAGGCATTCTGAAAGGCCAATTTGGTTTCGCTGGCGCTTAGAATTTCTTTGCGTTTGGGCGCGTGATTGATGGCCGGATCATAGAGTTTGATCTCGGGTAATTGTGTAGGAATACCTTGTTGTATTTGTTCTTGAAACGTCATGCGAGTTGCTGCTTATTTTTTTATCGGATTAAAACTGTCGGTTTTTTTATCATAACCATAAGGGCAATGACGGCAGCCACTTTTGCAACAATAGCCGCGTTTTAGGTGGTGCTTTTCGGTAAAGCATTTAAAGCCTTCGGGCGTGAAATAAAAATCTTCGCCTTCTACGGGTGGGGTTGCTTCGTTTTGTTTTGCCATGCTCAAAAGTACAAATTTACTCTGCAAGAAAAATAGCGAATGGTCAAAAAAAAGACCCCAGTTTCTTGAGGTCTTTTTAAAAAAATAAAGGATGATTAATAGATTATTTTCTTGATAATTCGAGCCCCTGATTGTGTGATTACTTCAACCAATAAAGCGGTATTGTTTTTTTGCAAATTACTGATAAGTAGTTGTTGGGCATTGACCTGTTTGTTGTCGTATAATTTTCGTCCCAACACATCATAGACAACGATGCTTTGCATGGATTCATTACTCGATTTGATTTGAATTTCTTGATTGGCTACAACGCTAATCGTGTTGTTTAATTCAAATTGGGAAGCACCCAATGCGCCGTTGGCAAATACCAACTGAAAACGATTAGTACAATTTCCAGCCTCGGCAGCAAATTGGTATGGGGTACTTTTTAGGTCGTGAATAAGTTGCAACGAATTGTCTTTGATGTAGATGTTTTGCTTATTAAATAAACCGTCAACACCAGCTATGGCAAGCGAATAACTTCCAGCAGTAGGCAAGTGCATGCCCATTGGAATTTCATCGGATACCACAAATGGCAAGGCACGACCTTGAATGATAAAGGACTCATTGCCAATCTGTGTATACACAGACATGGCCGCTGTGGTACTGGTTTTGCAATCAAAGAAGCTGTCTTTGTCCATGCTGGCACCTTCAATGTACCCCACCAAGGTTCTGTCTGAATTGCCATTGGCATCAATCAAATCTACCCAAATGCGGTTGCGTTCGATGGATTCTACATCAACTGGGCTTTGTCCAGGACGATAGAATAAACTGTTTGAATAGGTGAAATTTCGCATGGAATTGGTAAAGGTAACCGTGTTTGATGCGGCTGGTCCGTCTTTCATCTCCACAAAGAATCCTTGTCCGGCCCCAATAAACAAATCGGCTCCAGCTGCTGGACAACAGCTGGCTCCTGTAAAGTTATAGGTGAAATAATCCCCTGCGGTATAGTTGTACACAAATGAATCGTAAAACGGATTGGCGATTTGAGCCGGTAAAGTCCCGTGTGTCCATAGGCGAACATTTCCTTCAATTTTGGCATTGTTGTCAAACAAAAACTGACTTGCGCGCAAGGCTGAAGGGTAGGGGTTTCCAATTAGATTGGCATTGTCGCTGTAATTGGTAATTTCTATTCCATTTAATCCCGTATGGAATGCGGTATTGGTATCTGATCCTCGTGCAATAGGTGTAGTGATAATTCCGTTGTTGGGTACACCCAAGAAGGTAGTATTTAAATTGGCGCCCACCGTGGTAAACGTGCCTGGCCCACGCGCAATATAGCCTTTTCCTGCCGACATAATACTGCCAGCGGCTCCTTGCCAGTTGCCTTGTCCACCATTTGTGTTGGCTACGGTAGGATTCCAAGTATAGATTGGTCCGGAAACTAGTGGAGCAACTAATGAATTGATATTAAATCCACTCACAGGCGAAGACCAATACACGTAATCGAGTTTTCGAATGTTTTGAGCAGTACGTTTATAGGTTATGTTTCCGGTATTGGTTGCATTGTTTACTTGCAATAAACTCGAATTGTTTTCGATAATAAAGTTTCCTGTAGATTCAACTTTTACCCAATCGGTAACTGTAACTGAATTAGCAGGTTGAATGGTTAAGGTTGCGCCATTTTTTACGGTGATATTACCTGCTAAGCCATTGTAGCCATTTCCTGAGATAATTGGGTTGTTGGCCGTAACCGGAATTACTACACAATCGGTACTGTTGGGAACACCTACTGGAGTCCAGTTGGTTGCAGTGTTCCAATCGGTGCTTGCCGTACCGTTCCAGTTTTTTACGTTGTTTACCGTAACGGTCGTGTAATCGGTCTTGGTCATAGTAGTTCCGTCGCAAAACGAATAAACGACTTTGGCCGTATAATTTGTGGTTGATGTTGGACAAACATTTAACACACTTGACGTACCCAATACTGGGCCAGTGGCAGTTGTTCCTTCATACCAGGCCAAGGTTGTCAATGAAGCCCCTGCCGGAGTAAAACGCCATGCTTCATTTGTTACATTCCAATTGGCATCTAGTCCATTTCGACCAGGCGCCACTAAAGCTTGAGTTCCGGTGCTGTTTTGAATTCCAATTATGGCATTTCCATCATTCCAAGTAGCACATGTGGTTTTTGTTTTTACATACACGTCAATCACATTGGTGTTTTCATACAACACAATCATACCGGTGTATAAGGAACTGTTACAAGCGGTGAAAAACATGGGGATGTTATTCCAAGAAGCTACCAGAGCTCTACATCCGGTGTTGAGTGTAATTAATTCCCAGCCAATTTCACCACCTAAACTTGGGTCAATGTCATGGTAAACGCCAAAAATAGAATTTAAAAACAAGGTGTTGTTTGGTAAATTGTTTGCAAATGACCAAGTGCTGTAACCGCCCGGTGCATTATTAACTAAATCAAAAGAAAGTACGCCATTTGATCCGATAGTACATTGGTTATAATTGTTTCCGTAGTAACAGAAATTAAATGGTAAATTGATTGCAGGCGACCACCTGTCGTCAACATTCACACTCACAGGGTTTTTTAAACAACTAAATTGGTAGGGGGGCGTATAAGGTATAGATGCAACAGTATATGTGGTTGTTTGTTTAATATCCAAGAATGTGGCTTCCAAGTCTACGCAAGAAGAGGCTGTACAGCTAATAGGTGTTGGATCAGCACCGTTTAAGCTCAATCCACCTGAAATAACAGAGGGACAAGCCAAGGTAGTTGATCCTGTACTGTTTCCTACTGCACAATTGGGTTGCGTCCAATAGGTAGCCCCTACCCATACTCCTACGCCTAAAGCGCCGCCACAGTTGGAGCGAATCCAAATGTAGTAGGTGGTTAATGGGGTTAATCCGGTTAAGCTCAAACTGGTTACGCCAGCTGCTAAACTTCCGGTTGGTGTAGCTGCTGGTCCTGGTGAAACCGATGAGATGCTGAGGTAATATTGATAACCACTAGCCGGCGCAGGAGAAGGAGCCGTCCAAGTAATGGTTGATGCGGTTTGTGAAATAATGTTTACCGTAATAAAAGTGGGATTGCCCGAACAGGGTGGTGGAGGCAATACGGTAAGTGTGTAATCTTCGGTTTCTCCATAAGTAATAGTTCCGCAGGCAGTTGGGTTGGTATTCAAATAATCGGCACGAATGCGCATGCGGTGATTACCTACAGCCGTTGTGCCTGGAATTGTAAATGATCCAGTAGCAGTTGCCACCCATCCATTACTTGCGTAGACCAATTCACCAATATCATTAAAATCCATATCGTCGTTCCAATCTACCCATATGTTAAATCCAAATGTTCCTCCTACAAAAGCACTAGAAAAATTGATAGTCCCAAAATTTTGCTGACTTACTGTCATCGCAGTATAATTTCCATACCCGTTAGCAGACAAAGTGGTGCCATTGTTGGTAATATTGGCAGCCCCTCCCGTGGTAGAAAAATTGGAAATATAAAACCCTGCAGCAGTAGAAGTAGATGGACAATAGCCTGTAGAGAAAACATCATAAACTGACCAGCCGCTATAATTTCCTCCGCCACAATTGCTGCGCACAAAAACATAATACACCGTATTTGCGGTTAAGCCTGTAAGTGGAATTGAATTGGCGGTTGTAGCTGTTCCCGCAACAGTTGGAGCAGTACTGCTGGTGCTGAAAAAATATTCATATCCTACAGTTGGGGCAGGAATTAAAGCGGTCCAATTGATGGTAGCCGAGCTTGTAGTGATAGCTGTAGTGGGATTTATAGTAGGCACAACGCAAGTAGGTGAGGTAGCACAAATGCCAAATGTTCCATTATTGTCGTTGCTGTACTCCCAAAAGCGAATATACACTGTGGATCCTGGCGTTAAACCCGTTGCTGTAAGGGTAGGCATTAGTCCATTGGCACTGCTGTCGTCGTCACATTGCAACAAAGTCAGCGCGCCACAAGTACCGGTATAGAAGGCCATTCCTCCGTCGGTAATTACTCCTGTTTGGGCATCCACTGTCAAGATTCCGGTGAAGGGAACAACGGCACTAAACCAAATATCGCCTCCGCTGTAACTGGCACAACCAGGAGCAGGAGCCCCTGCACTTGCTGTATTGGCTGCATTGGTATAGGTTGCGTAACTACAGCTTGAATTCACAGTAAGCGGAATGGCAGTTGCACACTCGTCACCCAAAATTGGTGCAGGCGCTACGGAGGTGAGTGAAATGTTATCGACTGCAGCTGGCGGTTGAGTACCGTTGGATGCATTATTACTCCATTCAAAGACTAAGCGACACGTAGTTCCTGCGTAGGCGGCGGGAACAGTAAAATTTGCATTTGCCCAAGTGTTTTGACCACTAAAATTGGCGCCCAATTGAACTATACCTGTGGGTGCAGCACCTGCAGCGGCAAGCGCAGTTCCATACACGGGGGTTGTAGCAGAAGGAATGAGGTACACACGCATTTTGTCGCGTCCAGCATCTCCATTTGAGATCCAACTGAAGGATAAATTAATGATTGTTTCACCAGCAGGCACGGTAAAGTTGCGGTAAATATGTGAAACACGTGTGGCATTAATGGTGAAAGCATGAGTAGGGGGAACTCCTGCAGTATTATTTGTGATATAAGCAGCATAGGTACCAGAAAAACCTGAAGTAGCACCTGAATCACAAGTCCATTGATTTTGGGTAGCTGTTCCGGTAGTGGCAGTCCAGCCATTGGCGGCAAAGGTGGTTCCCAATTCAAATCCACCGGCTCCGGTTGGAGAAATAAGGGTGGTTTGCCCATAAAGCATTAGATTTGTCATGCAAAAACAAAGCAAACCGAATATAAGTTGTTTTAGGTTGGGGTTTATCACGTATAAAATTTTGTATTTCTTAGAATGTAATTCGTTTCCATTTGGAATAAATATAAATACAAACTTTTATAAGGCGTTTTTTTATCGATGATTGACAAAAAAAATCGTTTAAAACCTCTTTTTGTTAATTTATATCAAATGAAATCTAACAATTGTTTGAATTAATTTTTTTCGTTGAATCAAAAGATTAAAATATTAAATCAATCGGTCTCTCTTTTTATTAAACGAGAGGATTTGTTGCATCCGTACATTTCGGGAAATAAATTCCGCAAATTAAAATACAACATTACCACAGCACAAGAGCAAAATCAAACCCAATTACTCACTTTTGGCGGTGCTTTTTCCAACCATATTGTAGCGGTTGCAGCAGCTGGTAAAGAATATGGTTTTCAGACGATTGGCGTGATTAGAGGGGAAGAATTGGCTACGCAAATAGAAGACAATCCAAGTTTAAAATTGGCGAGCGATTGTGGTATGAAATTAGAGTTTATTAGCCGAGAACAATACCGAAATAAAAATGAAAAAAAAACCCTAGAATTTTGGCAAAAAAAATACGGTAAATTTTATTTTTTACCCGAGGGCGGAACCAATGATTTGGCAGTAAAAGGCTGCGAAGAAATTCTCACGGTTGCCGATGATGTCTTTGATTATATTTGTTGTGCAGTAGGAACGGGAGGTACAATTGCGGGGCTGATCAATAGCGCTCAACCGCATCAAAAAATAATTGGTTTTCCGGCCTTAAAGGGTGATTTTTTACCAGAAGATATTTGTAAATTTACCGCAAATAAAATGGGGGAATTCATTACCGATTATCATTTTGGAGGATACGGAAAAGTAACGCCCGAATTGATTCAATTTTTAAACGATTTTCATGCCCAGTACCACATTCCTTTAGATCCTATTTATACCGGAAAGATGGTATTTGGCGTTATGGACTTGATACAAAAAAATTATTTTAAAAAAGGAAGTAAAATTTTACTGATTCACACGGGTGGATTGCAAGGAATTCGAGGAATAAACAAAGTTTTAAGTCAAAAAAATCAACCGAAAATTACGTACTATGAATAACAAAATTCTTTTGCTGATACTAGGTTTCTTGCTGTTTAGTTGTGGGTCAAGCCGATCTATCGTTCAAGTTACTTTACCGGTGTCTAAACGCGTGGCCGTGCAAGTAAAAAAGAAACCCGTTCCAGCCAAAAAACAGCCAGCAAAACCTGCCAAGACAGTTGTTGAAAATTCCTCAGATGCCGCCGTAATAGAAAAACAGTACGAAGCAGCCATTGAACAAAACAAATCAACAGATAATTCTACTGTGGTGTCTAAATCAGAAATTTTAGCAGCCACTACGCAAGTAAAAGTGACTACAGAAATGGTGTTGGCCTACATTGATCAATATAGTGAAATTGCCAAAAATAATATGAAACAATATGGCATTCCCGCCAGTATTATTTTGGGTCAAGGGATATTAGAATCAGGAGCAGGCACAGGCCCATTAAGCGTATTAGCCAACAATCATTTTGGTATCAAATGCCACAAAGAATGGACTGGACCTAGCGTAAAATATGACGACGATGCCGCCCAAGAGTGTTTTAGAAAGTACGAACAATCCACAGAATCCTATCAAGATCACGCGTTATTTTTAACCTCACGCCCCCGATACAAAGGCTTGTTTGAGTTAGATAAAGCCGATTACAAGCTATGGGCAAGTGGACTAAAAGCGGCAGGCTATGCTACCGATCCCAAATACCCAGAAAAACTTACTGGTATAATTGAGCGTTACCAATTGCAAAAATACGATGCCGAGGTGTTGGGTATAGACTATGTGCCAACCAATGTGACAACCCCTTCATCTGCGGTAGTCCAATCAGGAAATGCAAACACCTATACCGTAATGCCGGGTGACACTTTGTATTCTATTTCAAAAAAATTCAACTTGAGTGTCGATGAGTTACGCGCCAAAAATGGCTTGGCTGACAACACACTTTCTATTGGACAGACACTACAAATAAACTAATACCATGTTATACCAACGCAGCAGTCAATTATTCGCCGAAGCCGAACAAGTTATTCCCGGTGGAGTAAATTCTCCCGTTCGTGCGTTTAAATCAGTGGGGGGAACACCTATTTTTATTGCTAAAGCAAAAGGGGCATATTTGTATGACGAAGATGGAAATCGCTATATCGATTACATCAATTCATGGGGCCCGATGATTTTGGGCCATGCCTATCCGCCTGTAGTTGAAGCAGTCACAAGTCGTGCAGTTTTGGGAACCTCATTTGGTGCCCCTACCGCTCTAGAAACCGAAATTGCTAAACTGGCCGTTTCTATGGTGCCCAATGTTGATAAAATTCGTTTTGTCAATTCTGGAACCGAAGCGTGTATGAGTGCCATTCGATTGGCCAGAGGTTATACGGCACGCCATAAAATCATCAAGTTTGCCGGCTGTTACCACGGCCATTCCGATTCGTTTTTGATTCAAGCAGGAAGTGGCGCAGTTACATTTGGATCACCCAACAGCCCGGGTGTGACTCCGGGTACCGCACAAGATACCTTGTTGGCGCAGTATAATAATTTAGCACAAGTAGAACAATTGTTTGCCGCCAATCCCAATGAAATTGCCGCGATAATTGTAGAACCTGTGGCTGGAAACATGGGTTGTGTTCCGCCAGCAGCAGGATTTTTAGAAGGATTGAGAGCGATTTGTGATCAACATAATACCCTGCTTATTTTTGATGAGGTAATGACCGGCTTCCGATTGGCCAAAGGCGGTGTGCAAGAATTGTATGGGGTACAAGCTGATATTGTCACCTTCGGAAAAGTAATTGGCGGTGGTTTGCCCGTTGGTGCTTTTGCTGCTCGCGCCGAAATAATGAACCTGTTGGCTCCCTTAGGTCCGGTATATCAGGCGGGCACTTTGTCAGGAAATCCCTTAGCCATGGCTGCCGGATTAGCGATGTTACAGGCCATAAATTCAGATAGTGCTTTATTTGCAAGATTGGAACAAAAAACAACTTATCTCGCCGATGGGATTGCCAAAGCATTAACGGCTTACAACCTTGATTTTACAATAAATAAAGTAGGGTCAATGATTTCGGTGCACTTTGATGCATCTCCTGTGGTAGATTTTTCGAGTGCTGCAAAAGGGGATAACCCTCGATTCAAACAATTTTTCCACGGGCTGTTGCAAGAAGGAATTTATATTGCACCCTCGGCCTATGAAACCTGGTTTATTACTGATGCACTCTCCTACCACGATTTAGACCATACAATTGCAGCAATACAAAAAGTTGCAGCAACGTTATAGGCATAAAAAAAGCACCAAGTAGGTGCTTTTTTTATTAGTATGGGCTAAAAATTAGTTAGCTAGTTGTTTCATTACAGAAGGATATTTTGCAAGTTCTTTGCGTTGCTCTTCTGTTAATCCAGCCATCAATTTATTTTCAAAGATCTTCGAAATGTTTTCTTTTTCTGCAGCGGTTAATTTTGGATTGGCTAACGCTTCGTGTTTCATTACCATTAGCGTGTATAAATCTTTTTTAAGATTTTCACTAACCGTTATTTTAGAAAGAAGGGCAGCAACATCTTTTTTTGCAGCTTCATCTGTATTCACTTTTAGATCTTGTGCAGCGGCGCCAAGCGTAAACGCAAAAAACAACACAACTACAGAAATAACTTTTTTCATAACAAATATATTTTTGGTTTATTGCCCAAATCTAATAGAAATTTTTGAAGTGGCAAATTAAATTTTTCGAATTCGATTAATTTTCACGCAATTCTCTTTTTTCTTTAAGGGCTTTTCGTTTGTTTTCGCGCGCTTCTTTGTTTTTTTGCCAGGTTTCAACTTGAGCGGGAGAAAGAATTTTTTTCAGTTGTTCTTCAAACATTTTTTTGTCTTCGGCTTTGTTTTTCTTCATTTGCTCGCGTTGGTCAGGACTTGGTTTCTGCAAACTGTCTTTTTTAGAGCCCATTTCGGCGCGTTGTTTGGCCCGTTTTTGTTGGTGTTCTTGTATCAGATTTCGCAATTCTGCGGTTTGCTTTTCGTTTAAATCCAATTCAATTTTTAGGCGGGCAACTTGTAATTCTACCTTTTTTTCAGGTGACATTTCCGGACCTTTTTTACTTTTTTCTTGCGCAAATGAGCCCAACGACAACATTAAAATTGCGGCTAATAGAATCTTTTTCATAGTATTTTTTTTTAATTTGAAACTAGGAACCAGTAAAAGCATATTGGTTTAATTGCCAGTTGAATTTAATTGAGCACGACGGTTTTGTTTTCGCCGTCTACCACTACTTTGGTTAGTCCATGCTTGGCCAATCCTTTCATGGCGGCATCCCATTTTTTGCCGCTCAATTGCGATTTTTCTTTCAGGCTTCCGAGTGCTTGGTTGTTTTCGGATTTTAATAAGCTGATGATTAGTTTTTCGTCTTCTGAAATTTCGAGTTGTTTTTTCTCCGGACGCATTTGCGGGAAAAACAACACTTCTTGAATCGAAGGATTGTTGGTCAAGAACATAATCAATCGGTCCATGCCAATTCCCAATCCAGAGGTAGGCGGCATGCCATATTCGAGCGCGCGCAAGAAATCTTCGTCAATAATGCCGTTGGCTTCGTCATCGCCTTTGGCGGCCAAAGTCATTTGGGCTTCAAAGCGCTCGCGTTGGTCAATGGGGTCGTTCAATTCCGAATAGGCATTGGCAATTTCTTTGCCGCACACCATCAACTCAAAGCGTTCAGTCAATTCGGGATTATCGCGGTGGGCTTTGCACAACGGCGACATTTCTTTGGGGTAATCGGTAATAAAGGTGGGCTGTATAAATTGCCCTTCGCATTTTTCGCCAAAAATTTCATCAATCAATTTGCCTTTGCCCATGGTTTCGTTTACGTCGATTCCCATCGATTTGGCGGCAGCAAACAATTCTTCTTCTGATTTACCTGTGATGTCAAAGCCGGTAAATTGTTGGATGGCAGCGGTCATGGTTACGCGGGCATAAGGCGCTTTGAAATTAATTTGGTGTTCGCCAAATGTTGCTTCAGTGGATCCATTTACTTGCAACGCACAATATTCCAATAAATTTTCGGTCATGTTCATCATCCAGTTGTAGTCTTTGTAGGCTACATAAATTTCCAT
>CAMBOW010000065.1 GCA_945869365.1 Flavobacterium psychrophilum
TTCAATCACCAAAACAACTTTTTCGCCCCAGGTTACATCGGGTTGTCCCACAATAAAAAATCGGTGTGGAATTTCGTGAGCCAATTTAATCTCAATCAATTCGGGGAAAACTTTTACACCTCCCGTATTGATCATATTATCCAACCGGCCTATAAACGCAAACTGGGTTGAATTGATTAATTCGACAATATCATTGGTAACCAATAGTTCGTGGGTAATTCGTGGCGCTTTAATACACAAACATTGGTTTATATTGACACTAAATTGCACGCCAGGCAAGGCTGTAAAATAAGTTTCTCGCACTGACTTTACCGCTATATGTGTAACTGTTTCAGTCATGCCATATGATTCGTAGGCGTTGATGCCTTTGTCGATCAGTTTTGTACACAAAGCTGAAGACAAAGGAGCCCCTCCAATTAATAGTAGTTTAATTTGGTGAATTTTAGCAATCGAATTGGCCACTTGTAACGGAATCATAGCCGCAAAATCATAGGGTTTTTCTACTTTTTGTAATGGTTTAGTTTGTGGGAATATAACATCCAACTGCCAGCCCAATTGCAGCGCGCGCACCAACATCATTTTCCCAGCGATAAACTGGACTGACATACACAATAGGGCCGAAATTCCGGCGCCTAACTGAAAAAATTGTGCGGTTGCTTTGGCCGATTCAACTAGGGCCTGTTTGGGGAGAGTAATCTTTTTGGGTGGTCCTGTTGTACCCGAAGTTGTGAGTACCAAGGTATCGGATTCGTCAAACCAATTGAGCAAAAACAAACCAATCTGTTGTTCGGATTCGTCACCTTCTTTGATGTAGGCATACGCCACGCGAGATAAGTCGGCTTGGGTAAACGAAAATCCGTTGAGGGTAAACTGCGGATGAACAAATTGGTAGTCTGCCATTAGTAGATGAACTGGTTAGTTTGAACTGGTTATGTTTCCAGTTAATTTTTCTTTCCAATTGGTCCAGTTGTATTTTTTACTCAACACAAAAAGCACAAGGGGATATATAATAAATACCGGCAACAACACATCAAACGTAATTTCGGGCTCTGATACATCTTTGAGTAGAGAATGGGTTTGAAAAACAGACCATGAAGAGGTAACCAACAAGGCGCCTATTAAATTATTGGCTGCATGAAAGCCCATCGCCAATTCTATCCCGTCATCGAGTAAGGTAAATAAGCCCAGTAACAGGCCTGTTCCGATATAATAAATTAAAATACTGTAGCCCATTTTTTCTACTTCGGGGTTTAGGATATGCATGCCTCCAAAAATAAGCGAAGTGAGGAGTAACGGAAACCATTTGTTGCCCGCCAAATTGCCAAATCCTTGCATCAAATAGCCCCTGAAAATTAATTCTTCGCAACTGGTTTGTATGGGTAACATGACACCAGCAACCAACACTAAAAGTATAAACGACGGCCAATTCAAGTTGAACACATAATCGGTTGGGCGCAGCAAATAATCTAATGATGTAGTGAACACAACCACTGATGCCCATAAGCCAAAAGCAAAAAAGAAACGGCTCCATCGAATAGTTCCAAACGGATTAATCAACGATACAAAAGATTGCTTGTGGATCCATTTTACTACAAAATACAAACCAATGATTCCGCCAACAAAAGTTAAACTCATGAGAAACAAGGAAAGGTTGGAGTCTAACACATTTAAAATATCTGTGGTAGAGAGTTGAGCCAAATTGGTAGTATTTGGAGATAAAAATACAGCCAAAATTAAAGGAATTTGTGCCAAAGAGGAGGCCAATATAACAAATATAGAACCAATGAGGTACTTCCAAAATTTGTTTTCTTTTTTGATTGCTTGTTCAATAAACATAGGAAAATCTTTTAGTATGGTAGGTTCGAATGTACTGATTTTAGTTGAACTACAAAACAAGATACTGCGCAAAAACTTTCTTAAAATTAACATATAATTTCGGGTACCCTTTTAAACCAAAAACTATATTTGCGCTTGTATAAAATTGTTAAAACCCCTTTCATGAAATACCTATACCGTTGTTGGTTTGTACTTGTTTTTTTTCTCTCTATTTCTGTCTCTGCTCAAGATAAATCAGCAAAAAAAATAAAATTAAAAGGCACTGTTGTTGAGAAAGTAAGCAAGCAAACATTAGAATACGCAACCATTTCATTAGTAAATCCTATTTCAGCAAAAATTGAAGGCGGCGGAATAACCAACAACAAAGGAGAGTTTGAAGTGGTAATTCCTGCTGGACTATACGACTTAAAAATAGAGTTCATTTCCTTTAAAACTAGCCTATATAAAAATCAGAACTATTCCGAAAGTAAAAATTTGGGGCAGTTGGTTCTTGAAGAAGATTTTACCCAATTGAATCAAGTTGAAGTGCGTGCCGAAAAAAGCACTGTAGAAATAAAGCTCGATAAAAAAGTGTACAACGTAGGCCAAGATTTATTGGTTAAAGGCGGAACAGTAAGTGACGTATTAGACAATATTCCCTCGGTAACTGTTGATGTTGAAGGAAATGTTGCGCTGCGAGGCAATGAAAATGTTCGAATCCTTATAGATGGCAAACCCACCAATGCCATTAATATTTCGGAAGCGTTGCGGCTGATTCCGGCTGATGCAATAGACAAAGTAGAAGTAATCACGAATCCGTCGGCGCGTTACGATGCTGAAGGTGGTGGTGGAATTTTGAATATTATTTTAAAAAAAGGCAAAAACCAGGGAATCAACGGAACAGTTTTGGCTTCGGTTGGATCACCTGAAAGCTCAAGCCTATCGGGAAATTTTAATGCAAAAAGCGAATTGGCAAACTTTTTCACGACCATTGGTTACAACAAACGCAATGGTCCGGGAAACACCCTTATTAACCAACAGAATTTTGACAACAGCAATAATTTAGTTTCTTATATTGAAGAAAGACGCAACAACCAACGTTTGTCAGAGGGGTTTAATAGTATAGTAGGAATCGAATTATTCTTAGACAAAACCAGTTCTTGGACAAACTCGATTTCCATTCGCAAAAACAAGGGCAGTAACCCTGAAAATGTACTCTACAACGAGTACTTGCCCGCTGGAGATTATTACAAGTCCGGACGATTTAACGACCTCAAACGGTCTACTAAAAATGCTGAATTCAATACAAACTTTATAAAGAATTTTAAATCTGCTGGGCATAAGTTCACCATTGACGGCTCATTTTCGGTGAGTAATGAGTATGAAAATTCTAGTATTTTAGGCACCGACATCTTGCCCGTATTTGCCGTGATCTCGAATGAAATTACAAGCAACACTCAGATTCAGAGTCGTAACTTAATACAAACCGATTATGTCTATCCGTTTGGAAAAAGTCAATTTGAAGCAGGATTTAGAGGTAATTATTCCTCTTTATTTTATGATTTTAATGTGAAAGAAGATCTACTGGGCAACGGAACATTTACTACAAACCCATTTGTGACAGGCATATTAGATTACCAAGAAAACGTAACGGCCGCCTACAGCCAATATGGATCAAAATACAATAAAATTTCCTACCTAATTGGCCTCCGTATGGAAGACTCCTACATTGTAATTGATCAAATCTCAACTGGAATAAGCAATACAAAACGATATGTGAATTACTTTCCGAGTGTGTTTTTAAATTATACAATCAAAGAAGGAACAAATGTTACCTTGAGTTATAGCAAACGTATCAATCGTCCCAGAGATCGATTTATCAATCCATTTTCATCCTATTCGAGTAACATCAACTTGTTTTTTGGAAATCCGGATTTAGACCCTGCGTTGAGTGATGTGTATGAGATTGCAATTCTTAAAAAATGGAAAAAAGTGACGTTCAACAGTTCTGTATATCTAAATAATACAAGCAATTCATTTCAAATTGTTCGAAAAGAACGCGGCGATTTCATTAATGGAATTCCTGTAATAATCAACACTCCCTTTAATTTAACTACCGACAACAAAATTGGTTTTGAATTTACCTTGAATTACTCCCCGTACAAATGGTGGAAATTGAATTCTAATTTCAACTTTTTCCAAAACAAAACCAATGGACGCTATTCCTACACCCGAACAACCGGTGAGGTAGTTAATATTGATTTCAACAATTCGGCTAGTAGTTGGTTTACTCGACTCTCTTCAAAAATTAACTTGCCCTACAAAATTGATTGGCAAACCAATTTTACATACTACGGCGAACAAAAAACGGCGCAAGGACGGTCGTTGGGGATTGCTAGTGCGAATATTGGTTTCAGTAAAGATGTGCTTAAAGAAAAAGGAACGTTGGCCTTGAATGTGAATGATATATTTAATTCCCGCAAACGAATCAATGATTTGGTGTTGCCCAATGTGAACTCCTATAGTGAAATGCAATGGAGCCAGCGTCAAATAACCTTGTCATTTACGTACCGTTTTAACAAATTAAAAACCGATAAGGAAAAATCACCAAAACGAGACAGCGAAGGTGGTGGAGACGAATTCTAATCAAAAAAAAAGGAACTATAAATACTAGTTCCTTTTTTTTTGCAATAAGCTTAAGCTGATTGTTCTTTTTTTGCTTTTCTTTCCTTGTACATTTCCCATAAAGCACCTCCTATCCAATACTGGACAAAAGCTACTAAGAAAAACATCAACCAAAAACCGATGGTTAAGATGGTTAAGAAAAGTAAAAAGCCTAAATACTGTTGAAATTCAAACATGTTTTCCGGAATTTTTTGAATTAGAAACAAATGTAAGTGTATTATTTTTTCTTACCAATTAAAAGCAAATCAAATTTTTTAAAATAACATTTATGCCTAAATTTGACTGAAATTTACACAGCCAATTTGAGTGAATATGTCCTTACATTTAGTCCTTAAAAATACGTAAAAATGAAATTTAGAATCGAAAAAGACACCATGGGTGAAGTGCAGGTTCCTGCCGATAAATACTGGGGTGCACAAACCGAACGCTCGCGCAATAATTTTAAAATTGGACCATCGGCTTCTATGCCCAAAGAAATCATTGAAGGTTTTGCTTACTTGAAAAAAGCAGCAGCATTTGCCAATCACGAATTGGGGGTTTTACCCGCCGAAAAAAGAGACGCTATTGCAGCGGTGTGTGATGAAATTTTAGCCGGAGAACTAGCCGATCAATTTCCACTTGTAATCTGGCAAACGGGATCGGGAACCCAAAGCAATATGAATGTGAATGAGGTAATCGCCAATCGTGCTCAGGTTTTGGCCGGATTTGGCATTGGCGAAGGCGAACAACTCATCAAAGCCAACGACGACGTAAATAAATCCCAATCGTCTAACGATACTTTTCCAACCGGCATGCACATAGCTGCTTATAAAGCGGTAGTAAGTACCACCATTCCCGGTGTGGAGAAGTTGCGCAATACATTAGACCAAAAAGCAAAAGCCTATGCCCAGGTAGTGAAAATTGGGAGAACCCACCTCATGGATGCCACTCCCCTCACCTTGGGACAAGAACTTTCCGGGTATGTAGCCCAATTGGATTATGGCTTAAAAGCAGTAAAAAATACCTTGGCGCATTTAGCTGAAGTTGCCCTTGGCGGAACAGCTGTAGGCACCGGATTGAACACTCCTGCAGGCTATGATGTAACTGTTGCCCAATACATCGCTCAATTTACAGGGTTACCATTTGTAACAGCCCCCAACAAATTTGAAGCCTTGGCCTCTCACGACGCCATTGTGGAAGCGCATGGCGCTTTGAAACAATTGGCGGTTTCGCTCAATAAGATTGCCAATGACATTCGGATGTTGGCCTCTGGTCCTCGTTCTGGGATTGGTGAAATTATAATTCCAGAAAACGAACCGGGATCATCGATCATGCCCGGAAAAGTAAATCCTACCCAGTGCGAAGCTTTAACCATGGTCTGCGCCCAAGTAATCGGGAATGACGTGGCGATCAGCGTGGGTGGCATGCAAGGACACTATGAATTGAATGTATTTAAACCGGTCATGGCGGCCAATTTCTTGCAATCGGCACGATTACTGGGTGATGCCTGTGTATCGTTTGAAGAGCATTGCGCAAGCGGCATCGAGCCCAACTACAAACGCATCCAAGAATTGGTAGATAACTCTTTGATGCTGGTTACGGCTTTGAATACCAAAATTGGCTATTACAAATCGGCTGAGATTGCACAAACCGCACACAAAAATGGCACCACCTTAAAAGAAGAAGCCGTGCGTTTGGGTTATGTAACCCCCGAAGACTTTGATGCCTGGGTAAAACCCGAAGAAATGGTGGGGAGTTTAAAATAGACTTTCATTCCTATAAAATTAAATACCTGCTATACACGGCAGGTATTTTTTTGCATCAAAATAAGTCATAAAAAAAGCCCCACTTTGCAGCGGGGCTTTTCTACTTATGAGAATGAAAAATTATTTCTTTTCTTTCTTTTCCATTTTAGCTTTCAAATCGGCCAAAATATCATTGTTATCACCCAAAGTGGCAGCTGGAGCGTTGGTGTTGTTGTTTGAGGTCGACTCAACAACTGCTTTCACATTTTTCTCCTCTTCTTCACGGAAAATAGCCGTGTGTGAAGCTACTACTCGTTTGAATTCTTTGTTGAACTCAATTACTTTGAAATCGGCAACTTCGCCTTTTTTCAATTTCTTCCCGTCTTCTTTTTCTAAGTGACGAGTTGGAATAAAGGCAACGATATCATCACCAAATTCTACTGTAGCTCCTTTGTCAACGATTTCAGCGATAGTTCCGTTGTGCACAGTTCCTACAGCAAATGAAGCTTCGTATTTATCCCAAGGATTTTCAGTAGTTTGTTTGTGACCTAAAGACAATTTACGTCCGTCTACGTCTAATTCTAAAACTACTACATCTAATTTTTCACCTACATTGATGAATTCAGATGGGTGTTTGATTTTCTTAGTCCAAGACAAGTCAGAAATGTAAATCAATCCGTCGATACCTTCTTCTAATTCTACGAAAATTCCAAAGTTGGTAAAGTTTCTCACGATACCAGAATGTCTAGAACCAACAGGGTATTTAGAAGTAATATCAGTCCAAGGATCTTGTGACATTTGTTTGATACCCAAAGACATTTTACGATCTTCTCTATCTAAAGTTAAGATTACTGCTTCTACTACATCACCTACTTTTACGAAATCTTGAGCACTACGCAAGTGAGTAGACCAAGACATTTCAGAAACGTGGATCAATCCTTCAACACCTTCAGCTACTTCGATAAATGCACCGTAATCAGCGATTACCACTACTTTACCTTTTACTTTGTCACCAATTTTCAAGTCGGCATTCAAGGCATCCCATGGGTGAGCATTCAATTGTTTCAATCCTAATTGGATACGTGTTTTCTCGTCATCAAAGTCAAGAATTACTACATTCAATTTTTGGTCTAATTCTAATACTTCACTTGGGTGATTAATTCTGCTCCAAGATAAATCGGTAATGTGAATCAATCCATCAACACCTCCTAAGTCAATAAATACACCGTAAGAAGTGATGTTTTTCACCACACCTTCGAGTACTTGACCTTTTTGTAATTGACCGATGATTTCTTTTTTCTGTACTTCGATGTCTGCTTCGATAAGCGCTTTGTGCGATACCACTACATTTTTGAATTCGTGGTTGATTTTCACCACTTTGAATTCCATCATTTTGTTTACGTATACATCGTAATCACGGATTGGTTTCACATCAATTTGTGAACCTGGTAAGAACGCTTCGATACCAAATACGTCTACGATCATACCACCTTTAGTTCTGCATTTCACGAAACCATTTACGATTTCGCCTGTTTCGTTAGCCGAAATAACGCGATCCCATGATTTGATAGTTCTTGCTTTTCTGTGAGACAATACCAATTGACCTGTTTTGTCCTCACGGATGTCAATCAATACTTCTACTTTGTCACCCACTTTTAAGTTTGGGTTGTAACGGAATTCATTCAACGAAATAACGCCTTCAGATTTCGCGTTGATGTCTACGATAGCATCACGGTCTGTGATACGAACGACAACACCTTCTACTACTTCTTCTTGATCAGTATCAATAAATGTTTTTGATACTAATTCTTCAAATTCTTGTAAGTTTTTTTCATCTACTGCATCAATTCCTTCTTGGAAATTGTGCCAGTTAAAACTGCTTAAAAACTCTTCTTGTGATTTTTGTAATTCAGACATGCTGATAAAAAATTTGTATTCTGTTTTTACGGTGTTTCTTCATGCAGAACAAAAACAGAAGTTGTTTTACGTAACTAGTTAATACCTAATGGAAACACCTACTGCCAAAAGGTGCGCAAAAGTAAGGCGTTTTTCTGGAAATGCAAATTTATTTTGGGAAAATGTGGGAAGAAATAGAACGTTTAAGGTAAAAGCCTTCAGCTAACAGCTTTTAGCTTTCAGCCTGTGTTAGTATACTTAGAAACTCCCCTCTTGAGAGGGGCTGGGGGTGTGTTTTATAGATAAGAGATTAAAAACTAAAGATCGGTAGTCGGTTGTCGGTTCTCGATTGTCGGTTATCCGATATAGAATTTTAAAATCGATTCCTAATCTTCGTTATATGTATTTGTAATTTAGTCCCGAAGCTTCGGAATCAAAAATTAGAATTTATTATTCGTGTATTCGTCGCTAAGAGCTGAAAGCTAATCGCTGACAGCTATCAGCTGTTCTTAGTATACTTTCAAATCATCCCGAGGTTTCGGGACAAAAATCGTTAATCGTTAATCGTTTCATGTTTATGCTTGAAAAACACCGCAAACAACACCGCAATCACCAACGCATATACCGCAAAGGCAAACCAAATGCCTTGCCAGTCGCGAAGTCCTTGGGCATTAGTGTAGTAAGCGTCGATAACCATACCACTGAGTAAACCGCCAAAAAAGGCGCCAAATCCGTTGGACATCATCATAAACAAACCTTGTGCCGACGAGCGAATAGACGCATCGGTACTCGTTTCTACAAATAGAGAACCCGAGATATTAAAGAAATCGAAAGCCATACCGTACACAATACACGAAGCGATAATCATCCACAAACCGTCCATAGGGTTTCCGTACGAGAATAAACCAAAACGCAACACCCAAGCCAACATCGAGATCAACATGACTTGCTTGATGCCAAAACGCTTCAAGAAAAACGGAATCGCCAAGATGAATAAGGTTTCTGAAATTTGTGAAATTGACATGATAATCGTAGAATATTTCACCACAAAAGAATCGGCATATTCGGGCACTTTTGAAAACTCAGACAAATACACATCGCCATACATATTGGTAAGCTGAAGCGCTCCACCCAAAAACATCGAGAAAATAAAAAATAGGGCCATTTTGTAGGTGCCAAATAATTTAAAGGCATTTAAGCCCAGTTTTTCGGTCCAATGCGCATCGCTGGCAATTAAGTTTTGGGGAGCGCATTTGGGTAAGGTAAACGAATATACCCCCAAAATAAACGCAGCTAAAGCAGCCAAATAGAACATATTGGCCGAGGCTTTATTTCCAGTTAAATTGGTGATCCACATCGCGGCAATAAAGCCTACGGTTCCCCATACGCGAATGGGCGGAAACACCTTCACCACGTCAAAATTGTTGTTTTTCAGAATAGAATAGGCCACCGAATTACTCAACGAGATGGTAGGCATATAGCACAACATAGCTGCAAAAATTACATAATAAAAAGTAGTTGGATTGTCCACTTGTGGGATATAACAAAGGGCCAAAGCACCCAATATATGTAATGCCCCGTAGAGTTTTTCGGCATTCACCCATTTATCGGCTATAATTCCGGTAATGGCCGGCATAATGATCGAAGAAATTCCTAAAGTAGAAAAGATGGCTCCAAACTCGGCACCGCTCCATTGTTTGGTCCCAAACCAATAATTCCCTACCGTTATTAACCATGCGCCCCAAACAAAAAACTGCAGGAAACTCATGACGGTCAATCTAAATTTTAAATTCATTATTCTATTTTTTGGTGGTTAGTGAAGTAAACTTAGTATAAAATTTGGAGGAGAAACTACTATTCGGCTAATTTCTCGGCAATCAATTCGATCACTACGGCCAATTGTTCTTCGCGCGTTAAATACGAATTGTCAATTTCTATGGCATCTTCGGCAATCACCAAAGGCGAATCGTCGCGGTGCGTGTCAATGTAATCGCGTTCTTGTACATTTTGCAAGATCTCTTCAAAGGAAACCACATCACCTTTGGCCAACAATTCGTCATAGCGACGTTGGGCGCGTGTTTCGGCACTGGCAGTCATGAATAATTTTAGATCGGCATCCGGAAACACAACTGTACCAATATCGCGACCATCCATTACAATGCCTTTGTTTAGACCCATAGCTTGTTGTTGTTTCACTAATAAACTGCGTACCGCCGAAATTTCCGCAATTTTACTCACCAAATTAGAAACTGCCATCGAACGAATCTCTTGTTCTACAGAAACCCCGTTCAAAAACATTTCGGCAAAACCCAAATTGGGATTGTACTGAAAATGCAATTCTATTTGATCTATTGCACCAACTAATGAATCGACAGCTAAATGCGTAGGAGAAACAAACCCATTTTGCATTGCAAATAGCGTTACAGCCCGGTACATGGCACCCGTATCTACATAGACGTAGCCGTATTCTTTGGCCAATTGCTTGGCTAGCGTACTTTTACCGGTTGACGAAAACCCATCAATTGCAATAGTGAGTTGTTTCATTAGTGGTCATTAAAATTGATGGTTAGACCCAACATGCTGGTATTGGAAGCCAAGGTATAGCGGCTGTACGAATAATCAAATTTATACTTGCGCATTTTGAGACCGAAACCCAGGGATATTCCAGAGAAATTTCGTTGCTCCAGCAAACGCAACTCCTCGCCTCTTCTAAAGTTGTAACTCACGCGAAGGTTGAATCCTTTTTTTGGAAATAACTCGGCTCCCAAAATTAAGTGGCGTAAGGCGTTGTTAAATATAGATACTTTTTCGGGTGTACTGTTGCCGTCAATTGAGTTTTGCGCTCGCGCCGGATTAGAAAATGCCACATTCCATTGCTGCATATTTTCTAGCGTAATGTGCCAACGAATAGGTACATTTTCGAGTTGTTGGGAAACCCCAATCATCAATTCAGTAGGCAAAGATTCTTTGTTGCCCGAATAGCTTGTAAATTGAGTGCCCAAATTGCGCAGCACAACAGCAAAATTTAACTGTCTAACATCGTCTATATACAAGGCACCAAGATCAATGGCTCCGCCAAATGAATAATAACTTTCTAGCGTTGAGGATATAAATTTGGCATTCATTCCCACATGCCAATTGGTTTTAGGGATAGTCAAAGCATAACCCATAGACAATGCAATTTCACTGCCTGTAAATGAGGTGGTCGGATTGCCAACTTCGTCATAGCCTTCAAAAGTGCCGTAATTGATGTATTGCACGCCGGCTTGAAAAGTTTGTACATGTCGGTCATAGGTATGCGCATAGGCAGCGGTTCCGTAGCGCACATCGCCAAAATAACTGGCATAATTGGTAGACAAGCGATTGTCCATTTCTTGATTAATAGAAGCCGGATTAAAAAGGGCTTGGTTTACGTCCTGATCGTAAATAGTGATAATCTTACCGCCCAAAGCAGCTTGTCGGGGCGAAGGAACTAGATTTAAAAACTGGTATACTGATTGTCCTCCTACCTGTGCAGACGCCAAGGTTTGTAAAGCCAAAAAACAGCACAAATAAATGTTTTTGATCATAGAGTAGAATTAGCGAAATGCAAAACCACAAACGCCTTTGCGAAGATATTATTTTTACTAAAAAAACGGCTACACTAGGCAGCCGTTTTTCATTATAATTTTTTAGCGTTTTTCAC
>CAMBOW010000066.1 GCA_945869365.1 Flavobacterium psychrophilum
AGCTGATTGCTAACAGCTGAAAGCCAAAAATGGCCAAACATCAAATAAATTCATCGTTTAGCCATTTTTTTAAAGTCAAACCGGATTATTTCGCTGCTTTTTTGAAGTAATAACGTGTAATAAAAATACCATTACCATCGCCTTTGCCGGCATCACTTTCTACACCACTGGCAATGTGAGTCAATTCCCAGCCTTCTTTGCTGTGGGCATTGAGCATGGAAGTCATCATGGCATCATTGGAGGCGATATTTTGAAAATTGATCCCTACCATGCTGTAAAAGTTCACCAAAGTAGATTCTTTTAATTCTTCAATTTTTACATCGCCGCGGTTTTTTGAGGTTTTTTCTTTCCCGTCTTTGGTTCGGGTAGTCGTAAAATCGGAGTAGTTTACCTCTTGACCATTTTCGATAATTCTGGATCTTCCTAGTCCACCAGGCACAATTGATTCTACCGTAGTGACAATCTTAAATTGCACCCCTTGTGCTTGCATTCCCAAAACAGAAAACACGCAAACTACTGCTGCTAAAAGTGATTTTTTCATAATTAATTTTTTAAGTGAATAACAAAGATATTAAAATCAATCACATAGCAAAAGTTGTTTCAATATAGTTTGGTTGATTCTTGTTTGCATTCTGTTTTTCTAGAATGTATACTTTTACAAAATAGTAATTCAACTCTTATGAACTATCAATTTCGATTGGCCACTTTGGATGACCTGCCTCATATTTGGGCTATTTTGCAACAAGCTATCCTGCGGCGCAAAGCCGATGGCAGCAACCAATGGCAAGACGGTTATCCCAATCCCGATGTCGTGGCCAATGACATTGCAAAAGAAGTGGGCTATGTGTTGGTGATTCAAGATAAGATTGCAGCCTACTGCGCTATCTTGATTAACGACGAACCCGAATACGAGAACTTACAAGGAGAATGGCTTACCCATGCCGATTTCGTGGTGTTTCACCGCATAGCTGTAGCCGATGAATGTTTGGGACAAGGCATAGCCAAACTCATGTTTCAAGAAATTGAATCGTTTGCACGTCAGCACCATATTCACAGCATCAAAGCCGACACCAATTTTGACAACGCCGCCATGTTGCACTTATTTGCCCAAACTGGCTATGTGTATTGCGGCGAAGTCTATTTCCGAGGCAGTCCGAGAAAAGCGTTTGAGAAAGTTTTGCTCAATTAATAATGAAAAATGAATAATTTAGAATTTGGGGAGTATACTAAGAACTCCTATATACTTAATTGTGGGAAGAGGGAAGTTGGAAGCTGGAAGTTCTATTACGAGATTAGTACATTCTTGATTTTTGATTTGCCTTTCTTACTAATACCCTCTCTAACTGTAAACTTATATCCGTAACTTACAACTTATAAAACACACCCCCAACCCCTCTCTAGAGGGGAGTTTACAATATATACTATGAACTGATATTGTTTCTATTTAATCTGTTAACCGACAACCAATAACCGACAACTGACAACCAATTTCTAAAACAAAAAACCCACTCGTTTGAGTGGGTTTCGTGGTACCTCCAGGGATCGAACCAGGGACACATGGATTTTCAGTCCATTGCTCTACCATCTGAGCTAAGGTACCGTTTGGTATTGAGGGTGCAAATATAGTATCATTTTTAATTTATCCAAACGAAAACCATAAAAAAATCATCCTTACTTTTGTGGGCTAAGCAAACTGCCAATGGTCCTCGTAATTGATGTGGGAAATACCCGAATAAAAGCTGCTGTATTTGAGAACAATACACTGCTCGAGACGTTTGCATTTGTTTCTGATCATTGCCAGCATCAGCTGCCAGAAATCTTAAAAAAATACCCAAAAATCAAGCAGCTCGTTCATGCCAATGTGGGCAATTCAATTTTAGAGGTGATACAGGAACTCAATCTAGCCATTCCGGTATACAGGATGTCAAATCAAACCAAATTTCCTTTTCGTAACACCTATACAACTCCCGCAACATTGGGGATTGATCGAATGGTTTTGGCGGCAGGAGCCGTATTGCAATTTCCCGGACAAAATCGATTGGTGATTGATGCGGGTACCTGCATTACCTACGAATATATATCGGCTGACGATGTCTATTTGGGTGGTGCAATTTCGCCAGGCATTGAAATGCGCTACAAGGCCTTGAACAACTATACCGCCAAATTGCCGCTTTTGGAAAAAAAGTTTCCCAAACACCCCGTCGGAAATTCTACTGCCGAATCGATGCATGTGGGCGTGGTACAAGGCGTGTTGTACGAAATAGAGGGAACCATTGCCGCCTATGAAGCGCAGGCGGGGAAATTTATCATAATTTTAACTGGCGGCGACGCAGAATTTTTGGCCAAACGAGTAAAAAATACCATATTTGCCAATTCAAATTTCCTCTTAGAAGCCTTGAATAAATTGTACCAATACCAAACCCAAAATGACTAAGAAAATACTGCTTTCCTTGCTGCTTATGGTCTCTTTTATGGCTGTAGCACAACAATCTACTTCGTCGCCTTATTCTTTTTATGGAATCGGGGAGATCCGCTTCAAAGGGACAGTAGAGAATCGACTCATGGGAGGCTTGTCATTTATGCCAGACAGTATTCACGTTTCTATCCAAAATCCTGCTTCGTACTCCTACTTAAAACTCACTACGTTTACTGTTGGAGGCTCATTTAATTCGGGAACTTTGCGCACGTTTACAGAAAAAGAAAAAACGCAGCGTTCTACCTTAGATTATTTGGCAGTAGCCATTCCACTCAAAAATTCAGGATTCAGTTTTGGTTTAATTCCCTATTCGGCAGTGGGCTATCGAGTACGTAATACAGATCTTACTTCGGGTTTAATTCAAAAGTTTGAAGGAACTGGCGGAATGAACAAAGTGTTTTTGGGCTACGGCTTACAACTTAAACCCAATTTGAGTATTGGAGCAGAATTGAACTACAACTTTGGAGAGATTCAAACCAGCAGTCTAAAATACATTGACGGCATTCAATATGGAACCCTAGAAGAAAACACAACCGTGCTGTCTGGGTTTAACTATAAAATTGGCGCGTTATACCAGCGAAAAATCGCGAAGTATGATTTTTACAGCGGAATCCATTACAACTACAACAGCAATTTATCTACAAACACCGATCGCACCATCAGTTCGGTAACCTATACCGAATACCTTTCGCCACAAGTAGTCGATGTGTTATCCCAAAACCAAACTACTTCCAGGCTGCAAATGCCCAATCAGATTTCGGTAGGCGCAGGAATTGGAAAAACACGCCAATGGATGATCGGAACGGAGTTCACGTGGAACCAATCCAGTGCCATGGGCAATCGCTACGATAACATTACAGTAGCCTCGTTCAAAAACGGATACAAATACAGTTTAGGCGGATTTTGGATACCCAATTACAATGCCTTTTCCAACTACTTCCAAAAAATCACCTACCGCACAGGCTTTCGCTATGAAAACACCGGTTTAGTGATTCAAAACCAAACCATCAAAGATTATGCGTTTACTGCCGGATTTGGCCTGCCTTTGGGCGGAACGTTCTCCAACCTAAATATTGGAGTTGAATACGGTCAAAAAGGAACTGTGTTGTCTAATTTAGTTAGAGAAAACTACACCAATGTATTGATGAGTTTGTCACTCAATGACAAATGGTTTGTGAAACGCAAATACGATTAATGAAACCTGTATTTGGCTTTTCTTTGCAACCAAATCCATGCGTACTAGCAGTGCTTGGTTGTTTTTTTTTATTTTTTTTTGTGGGTTGCGAAAGTAATTTTAAAGAGGTGCAAAAAATTAATTTCTCCCAATTTGCTCCCGCAGGCGAAGCCGAAGATTTCAACCTCAAATACACCGATTCCGGGCGCATCACCTCGATACTAGAAAGTAAAAAAATGCTCGATTATGCCAACGTTGAATTTCCCTATACCGAGTTTCCCAAAGGCGTATTGGTCACACTGTTTGACAGTAAAGGCAAAAAGACCTTTATTAAGTCAAACTATGCAGTAACATTCAAAGGCACAGACATTATTGATTTGCAAAATCAGGTGAAAATCAGCAACGAATTTGGGCAAGTTTTAGAAACCGAACAGCTCTATTACGACCAAAAAAACGAATGGTTTTTTACTGAGAAAAAGTTTAAATTTACCGACCCCAAAGGCGTTTCTTTTGGAGAAGGAATAGATTTTAGCAAAGATTTTAAACGGGTAAATTCCCAACGCATTAACGGAGAAATTGATCAATCAGAATAGCTATGAATTACTTAAAATACACCCAGTACATCTACTTAGCCTTGGCTTTGTATTGCATTTACGATGGCATTGTTAAATGGAATAATCCTGAAAAACCGTGGATCTCTTTCTTTTTTGCGGCCATCGCTTTATTTACCTTCTTCTTTCGCCGTCGATTTGCGGCCAAGATGCAACAAAACCAAACAACCAAAAAACAAGACTAAACTCCTTGTTTTGGCATACGCAAGGCGATTTCTTTAAAAAAATAGTTTTTCAAGCAAATTATATTTAATCCCTTATGGTAATTAAATAGATAATTGTATTTTCGCAAACTGAATTAAAAATTAACACGAATAAACATGGCAGTTTTACAAAAAATTAGACAACGTTCCCTACTTCTAATAGCCGTTATTGGATTTTCATTATTGGCTTTCATTGTACAAGATTTGTACAGCAATGGTGGTTTTGGAAATTCAAAATACATCGGAAGTGTAAACGGAAAAGACATTTCTTTTGAAGACTTTAGAGTGAAAGTGAGTAATGTAGAGAAAAGTGGTCAACAAGGAATGACTCCTACCCAAGCGGTAAATCGTGTATGGGATCAGGAAGTGGCTATCGCCCTGTTGTCTGCAGAGTTTGAAAAACTGGGCATCCAAGCCGGTGAAAAACACATCATGGAAGCCTTGAAATCCGATCAAAATATTGGACAAAACCCGTTGTTTCAAAACGCGGCAGGTCAATTTGATTTAGCCAAATTCAAAGAATACTTCAAATCCAATCCCGAGCAAGCACAATATGTGAAGGATCGCGAAAAAGAAGCCGAACTCAACGCCAAATACCAAATCTACAACGCAATGGTAAAAGGTGGTTTGTACACTACTGAAGCCGAAGGGAAATTGAAATACGAAATGGAAGCCAACAAAGTCAACCTAGATTATGTGGCGGTTTTGTATTCTTCCATCAAAGACAGTGAGGTTAAAGTTTCGGATGACGAGATTACCGATTACATGAAGAAAAACGAGAAAAAATACAAAGCGGATGCTTCTCGTGAATTGGATTATGTGGTGATAGAAGACAAAGCTTCTCCAGCAGATGAGGCCGAAGTGAAAACCAAAGTAAATGGTTTGTTGGCTGGAAGTGTTGTGTACAATCAAGCAACGGGTAAAAACGATACATTGCCAGGGTTTAAAGGCGCTACCAATATGGTGGATTTCGTAAATGCAAATTCAGATATTCCTTATGATTCAACCTACACGGCCAAAAAAGATTTGCCTGCAGAACATGCAGACGCTCTTTTTGCTTTGGCGCCAGGCACAATTTACGGACCATACATGAGAGGACCTTACTATTGTGTTTCAAAAGCAATGGGTCGTAAAGCGGGTGCTTCTGCCAAAGCGAGTCATATCTTGATTAGCTACGAAGGCACACAGGTTCCAAACAAAAAAGAGAAACGTACCAAAGAACAAGCCAAAGCCAAAGCCGAAACTTTATTGGCGCAAGTGCAAGCCAATCCAACTAGTTTCTTGATGTTGGCCTTAACCAACTCAGATGATTCATCTGCACAACAAGGTGGTGATTTGGGTTACTTTGCTCCGGGTCAAATGGTAAAACCATTCAATGATTTCGTGTTTGGAAACCCAGTAGGTAAAATTGGATTGGTTGAAACTGATTTCGGATTCCACATCATCAATGTGACCGACAAACAAGATGCGGTTCGTTTGGCTACGATTGCTCAAAAAATTGAACCATCAGAAGCTACCACAGATAAATTGTATACCACAGCGGTTCAATTTGAAATGGACGCCAACGAGAAAGATTTTGACAAATCAGCCAAAGCACAAAAATTGACGGTTACACCTGCAGTGAAAGTGAAAGAGATGGACGAAGTGTGTGGCGGATTAGGTCCACAAAGACAAATTGTTCGTTGGGCATTTGACAAAGAAACCAACGTAGGCGATGTGAAACGATTTGAAGTTGCCAATATGGGTAACGTAATCGTGAAAGTGAAAAAAGCCAACGAGAAAGGATTAATGGCGGTAGAAGACGCCAAGCCTTCAGTTGAGCCTATCTTGAAAAACAAAAAGAAAGCCGCTTTAATCACGGCCAAAATGAAAGGATCAACATTAGAAGCTGTTGCGCAATCATCGGGTGTTGCAATTCAACAAGCTGTTGATTTAACTTTAGACAATGCCAATATCCCAAATGCAGGGCCAGAACGTAAAGTAGTAGGAACTGCAGTTGCTTTAGGTCAAAACAAAGTATCTGCACCAATCGAAGGAAATTCTGGAGTGTATGTAGTAAAAGCAACCGCGATTACCAAAGCACCAGCCTTGAAAATGCATGCGGATTACGTGAACAAAGTAAAATCACAAGTACAGTCGTATACCGGTCGTGTAATACCTGCCTTGAAAGACAATGCCGATATCGAAGACAATCGCGCGAAGTTCAATTACTAATTGACAAACACTATAAAAAAGAAACCCGGTTCTATTGAATCGGGTTTTTTTTATTTAATGAGTTCTGCATAAGTTAGAATCGTAGGATAGCCTTTTTGAGTGAAATAGGCGGAAGGATCTGATGCGCTCAGCACCATCACAAAATCGCCGCCCCATGCGCCCAAACTTTTTACCACCCCATCAAAATCAGCAAAATAGGCTTCTTGCACGGTTTGCATTTCCAATAAATTACTGAGTATCGTTTCGTGCTTTTGCAACTGAATAAACCAATTGGCATAGGAGGTATCTGCCAAAAGGGCTGCTGTTATGGCACTTATTTCAGCACAATGATCAGCCAAGCGGTGTTGTTTTTTATAATAGGCCGCAATGGCTTCTTTGCTGTTTTGTTTTTGGTTGAGGTAGACGAAATATACGTGTGACTTACAAAGCGGATCGAGCACTACTGGAGTAACTATTGGTTTTTCGTTGACCAATGAATAGACCACCGCCGTATCGTGTTGCGCACAGGCAATGTCATAACCGCTTCCGCCAAAACTGGCAAACAATAATCGGTAGGCATCTACCTGCGCCCATTGGGCCAAATTGTTAATTAAGGTTGACGAGGTGCCTAAGCCCCACTTTTTAGGAAAACTAAGTGAAGTTGTAACCGATAAGCCTTCGCAATTTTTTAAAAATTCAGGATTGAATTGCTGTGCTTTTTGGAGAATCGTCAACAAGGTGCTTCGAACGCTTTTTTCTGAATTGGATGACGGAGATTTTAGCTCTTCCCATTCAATATGGGTTTCAAACCAACAACTTCCATCTGCATCAAAACTTTGCCAATGTAGGCCGTTTTTCTCAGCTGATTTTACGCGAAGCCATTGTCCCAGTTGGGTGGGCACAGCCAAGGCATTGGCGCCACTCAGCACCACGTATTCGCCTGTGAGTAGAAGTTTGCCGTTGCTGTAAAATTGCTGTTCCATCTACTAGTTGCTATGCTCTTAATTGTGCTACAAACGAAACGACCGCCGCATGCGTTACGGTTTCTTTTTTGAAGTGCTGCTGCACTGCTTGGCGTTCCTGTTCGGTAGCTTCGAGTTGTTGCAAAATATTGTTCAGGTGCATTTTCATGTGTCCTTCTTGAATTCCGGTTGTAGTAAGGGAGCGCAGGGCCGCAAAATTTTGTGCCAAGCCCGCTACGGCTACAAACTGCATGAGTTCGTGTGCCGATGGTTTTTGCAAGAGTTCCATGCTCCATTTCACCAAGGGATGCAAATTGGTCAAACCGCCCACAGTTCCTAAGGCCAACGGAATTTCAATCCAAAACCGGAAAATGCCGTCTTCTATGGTGGCGTGGGTTAAACTGCGGTATTGTCCATCTCTGGCTGCGTAGGCATGTACACCCGCTTCGACCGCTCGAAAATCATTTCCGGTAGCCAACACCACCGCGTCAATTCCGTTCATGATGCCTTTGTTGTGCGTTACTGCCCGAAACGGTTCTACTTGGGCTATTTGTACCGCTTGCACAAATTTCTCGGCAAACTCGGCGGGATGTTCTAGTTTTTTTTCGGCTAACTCTTCAATGGGACAAGAAACTTCGGCGCGTACCAAACAATTGGGGACATAATTGGACAAGATGCTCATCACAATTTGGATGTCTTTCTCGGCTTCGGTAAATGCTGCATATTGCTGGGCTTTGCTCGTGATTGTTTTGGCAAATTGTTCCAAACACGAATTGATAAAATTGGCCCCCATCGAATCTTTGGTCTCAAAGGTGGCATGCAACTGAAAATAGTTGGGCAATTTATGGGTTTGGTTGCGCAACTCAATGTGGCTAATTCCGCCTCCGCGTGCTTCCATATTTTTGGTGATGTCGCGGGTCGCTTCGCGCAAGTTGGGTTGTATGCTTTCTATAAAGTTTGCCAGTTTTTCGCTGTCGCCTTTGTAGATAAAATGCACTTGCCCAATTTTTTCAGAATTGATCACTTGGGCTGTAAACCCGCCTCGACTAGCCCAAAACTTGGCCGATTTGGCCGCGGCTGCTACCACCGAACTTTCTTCGATGGCCATGGGAATCGTGTAATTTTTCCCATTAATCACAAAATTGGGAGCTACACCCAGTGGCAAATAAAAATTACTGACTGTGTTTTCTATAAATTCGTCGTGTAACTTTTGGAGCGCCTGGTCGGAGTTCCAATATTGTTGAAGCAATTGGCTTGCCTCGTGGGGATTAGCAAAATACTGCTCAGACAACCAGTTGAGTTTGTCTGCTTTGCTCAATTTTGAAAATCCGGCAATGGCATTTGTCATAATAAACGTAGTTTAAAAAAGCATACAAATATAACGGATAGCAGTGGGATTGTATGCGATTTTGAGTGCGAACTTCGACTTAATTTTGAGCGAATTGGCTCTAATTTATTTCGAAAATGTGGCAATAATTGCATTTTTTTCACTAAAATTGAATGTTTTTAAAATGACTTTAGATTTATGAGAATAGCATCACTTTTTGCCTTTGTCTTGGCCCTACACCTATCGGTTTTTGCCCAACAAAAAATTACTGTCGAGGACATTTATACCGGAGCATTTCGCGCCAAAGGAATGGACGAATTACAAGCCCTAAAAAATACCAACCAATACACCGTGCTCAACTACGACCGCAGCACCCAAAGCATGCAAATCAACCTTTTTGATTTTGCTACACTGCAACAAATTAGTACCCTCATTGACACCAAAAATCAACCGCTACTCAAGGAGGGGATTGATAGTTATGTGTTTAGCCCCAATGAGAAGCAAATTTTATTGGCGTCCAATTCAACCCAAATTTACCGATATTCGTTCACTGCCGATTATTATTTGTATGATATAGTCACCAAATCGGTAAGCAAATTGTTTGATTTTCCCGTGCAAGTGCCTACTTTTTCTCCCGATGGTTTGCAGTTGGCCTTTGCCAAAGACAACAATTTGTTTGTCTATAATTTTTCAACCAAATCAACCACCCAACTCACCAACGACGGCCGTAAAAACTTCATCATAAACGGAATTACTGACTGGGTATACGAAGAAGAATTTGCCTTTGTTCGCGCTTTTGATTGGAGCAAAGACAGCAAAAAGTTGGCCTACATCAAATTTGACGAATCCCAGGTGCCCGAATTTAGCATGTCGGTTTTTCAAAAGGAGTTTTATCCCAGCATAGAAACCTTCAAGTACCCCAAAGCGGGGGAGAAAAACTCAGAAGTTTCGTTACACGTCTATGATCTGGCGACCAATAATACCCAAACCGTTGATTTATCAACCTATCACGATTTTTATATCGCCCGGATGCAATGGACTGCCGAGGCCAATACGTTGTCGGCGCAAGTGCTCAATCGCCACCAAGACAATTTAGATTTGTTGTTCATCAACGGGACTACGTTGCAAACCCGTGTGGCGCTCAACGAAAAAGACAAGGCCTATGTAGACGTGACCGACAACCTCACTTTTTTGCCCGACAACAGCTTTATTTGGACCAGTGAAAAAGACGGATTCAATCACATATACTTGTATGATTCGGCTGGAAAACTAAAAAATCAAATCACCAAAGGCAGTTGGGAAGTAACCGCCTATTATGGCTACGCCGCCAAAACCAAGTCCATTTTGTATCAATCAACCGAGCAAGGTTCTATCAATAGAGCGGTATATAAAATTGGATTGACCGGAAAAACCAAGCAATGTTTGTCGACCAAATTGGGGACGAACGCGGCCACCTTTAGTCCCAATTTTGCCTACTTTATCGAAACCTATTCTTCTGCTAATCAGCCTTCACAGTATTCACTACACGAAACCAAGTCGGGAAAATTGCTCAAAAACATTGAGTTGAATGAGGCCTTGCAAAGCAAATTGACTAACTACAACTTGGGCGCCAAAGAATTTTTTGTACTTAAAACTGCCGAAGGAAACGAATTGAACGCTTGGATTTTGAAGCCCGCCGATTTTGATCCTTCACGCAAATACCCACTCTTGATGTACCAGTATTCTGGACCGGGTTCGCAGCAAGTAAACAACGATTGGAACAGTTCCGACGATTATTGGTTCCAGTCCTTGGCACAACAAGGGTATTTAGTAGCTTGTGTAGACGGAAGAGGAACAGGATTTAAAGGGGCTGCCTTCAAAAAATGTACGCAAAAAGAATTGGGTAAATACGAAGTCGAAGACCAAATTGCGGCCGCCAAGGTGTTGGGTACTTATCCCTACATAGACGCCGCGCGCATTGGGATTTGGGGTTGGTCCTATGGAGGATTCATGGCCAGCAATTGCATCTTGAAAGGCGCCGATGTTTTCAAAATGGCCATTGCGGTAGCTCCGGTAACCAGCTGGCGTTTTTATGACAGCATTTACACCGAGCGGTATTTGCAAACTCCACAAGAAAATCCAACAGGCTACGACGACAATTCGCCCATCAATCACGTGAATAAATTGAAAGGCAAATTTTTGCTCATTCACGGATCGGGCGACGACAACGTGCACCTGCAAAATTCGATGCAAATGATGGAAGCTTTAATTCAAGCCAACAAACAATTTGATTCGCAAATTTATCCCGACAAAAACCACGGTATTTATGGCGGAAAAACACGCATTCAGTTGTTTACCAAAATCACCAACTTTATCAAAGAAAATTTATAATTAACTAATCTCAACTAAAACCAATCAATTATGTCAGAAACACAAGTTAAAACAGGACATCCAAAAGGACTTTGGGTGCTTTTCGGAACCGAAATGTGGGAGCGATTCAACTTTTATGGTATGCGCGCCATTTTAACCTTATTCCTGGTGAATTCCTTGATGATGAAAGAAGAGG
>CAMBOW010000067.1 GCA_945869365.1 Flavobacterium psychrophilum
TGCGTTCGGCATGGAGGAATTTCTCTAAATTGTCTTCTACCCCAGCCATTTGAATAATGCCTTGGTTGGCCAACAAACGACCGCGGTAAGTGTCTTTGATTACGTTGGGCTGCTCGTAGATTTCTTTCATCATGAAATGATCGTAACCGGCTTTTTCTATTTGTTCCAAATTCATTTGCAATTCCTGAATATAGGGATCAACCAATGAATCGTCTTTAATTTTTCTGATTTTTAAGGGCTTGTGCAAACGCACGATGGCCATTTCTTCGTCTTCCAAATAAATCGCGTTTGACGTGTATTCTATAAATGGAGAGGCATCCGATGCAATAAAAAACTCATCAACGCCCACCCCAATTGCCAAGGGACTTCCTAGGCGGGCAACGATAATTTCGTTGGGTTTTTTCACATCAAAAACACAAATGGCATAGGCGCCAACCACTTGTTTTAAAGCAATTTGAACAGCTTTGCCGAGTTTAAGCTGGTGTGTTTTTTGAACGTCTTCTATTAAATTAATCAACACTTCGGTATCGGTGTCTGAATGAAATACATAACCGCGGTTCATCAATTCCTTTTTTAAAGGCGCATAGTTTTCGATGATGCCATTGTGAATAATTGCTAATTCACCCGAATTGGATAAATGCGGATGTGAATTCACATCGTTAGGCACACCATGGGTAGCCCAGCGTGTGTGGCCCATACCAATAGTGCCATTTATGGTGATTTCAGTTGCCGATTTGGCTTCTAAATCTGACACTTTTCCTTTGGTTTTAGACAATTTCATGTCTTGGCCATCGTACAACATGATTCCCGCACTGTCATAGCCGCGGTATTCCAATCGTTTTAATCCTTTAATGATAATGGGATAAGCTTCTCTTTTCCCGATGTATCCAACAATTCCACACATATCTATATATTATTTAGGTTCTGTATAATAGATGGTTAATTTCAATTTTTTGTTTTCCGGATCTCCAACAGGTAGGTTCGATCCGTATAAAACGGTTCCTAGCATATTGGCAACACTCATTGTAGGCGCTTCAGAAACGGTTTGCGTGCCGGTAATGAAGGAGTTTTTTAAGCGCTTGTTGGTGACTACTCCAATGTTTTCGGTAACTACCACGCCCAATTTTACATTGGTCGAATCCGAGTATTTAATCAAGTTGCGCAAGTGATTGGTAATCCTGATTTTATATTGTGTACCGCGTCCATCGGCATCTTTGGTAATGATTCCTCCGTGCACATTTTTGGCCAATTTGGGCTGCAAAGAATTGGCATATTGATCGGTATAATAGTCCAAAACCGGGCGTTTATTTTTTATGTCATACAGGTAAATTCGATTGGGCTCATAGGCCACTGGACTTCCTGTGTTCATGGTCTGGTTGTCGATGCTAAAGGTTATTGCCGCATCATTCACTACCAATTCTTTCCGGCGGTACTTTTCGCGCAATTCGTCTAATTCGTCAGGAACATTGTTGGGCGTATTTACTATTACACCGTCGGTATAGCGAAATAAATCTTCGGGATTAAATAAATTGATAATGGCCATAGATCCTTCGGCACCGCCTTTTACATACAATTTTGCGTCACCAGTAGTTGAATTCCCGGGCAAAACAGCCGTATAATTGGGAGAATTAGTTTGCTCCAATAAACTCACCGAATTTCCGGATAAATTTAATACAATTGATTTTTGAACTTTTTCAGGTAACGGGGTTACTGGGTCGTTATCCGGAGCACTTTCGTATTGCTTATAACTAATGGTAATGGATCCGCCTTTGAAGTTGAGCAAGGCTAAATTTCCGGGAGAAGTTCCTGCATTATCCACTTTAAAATAGAGCCCTCTGAAATATTCTTTAAATATATTATTGTTGAGCAATTTCCCAGCGGGCGCTTCAAATATCTTATTTTTAAAGAATGTTTTGTTGAGTTTTAAGTGCATGGCGGGCACTTTGCGCACAATGGATTCTACACCCTCAGCAGAAGTTTTCAATTCGTTGTATTCGGAGTTACTAAACAAAAAAGCGGTATTTTGATTGTCAGCAGGATCATCGTTTAATAAAGTTCCTTTTACCGCATCAAAATCGGCATTTTGATTGGTGTAATAACTCTGAACCGATTGCGTGCTGCTGGTTGGATCCAAGTCGCGAATATAATAGCCCGATTCGTATACTTTTAAATCAAAATTGGCATCAGCTGGGCCATAAATAGAATCTAATTCGTAGGTGCCCACACCCAAACTGCTGGTTTCTGTTTTGGTGCTAAAATAGGGGATGGTTAAGTACACACTATCAATTTCGGGACTTAAGGCTACATCAAACGTTGGGTTTAATACCGCCAATTGAATTTGCGTAGCAAAATGCGCTTTGGTTAACCCAAAAACAGGGTTGTTATAGATTCCCAAGGCATTTACCGGTAAATTTTTGGAATCCATTGCGCCCAAACCCTGGTTGTAGGCCAATGCGTCATAGGAGGCAGGAGTGCCAAACTCAAAACTGGTGTCGCCCACAATATCAGATCCAACTTCATTGTAGGTGCTGTCGCAGGATATCACAGAAAAACCAAAAATAAGAACAAGAAAATAGGGGGCCAAAATTCGTGTATTCATGTGCGTTTAAAAAGAGTTTATAGAACCAAATCTTTGTAAAAGTTAGTATAAGCTTGTGCAAATTCTTCTTTCGTGGCGAAAGATAAAAAAGGTTTGCCCGATGATTCTATATGTTTTGTTAAACTTGAAGACAGGTTTTCTGAGGCAATAATCACTGCATCAGAATGATTTATCGAAGCTTTTATGATGTTGTCATAGGATGGCTCGGCCAATTCGGCAATGGCTGAACTCGGCACCCCATCAAATTGTATTTTATTGATCAATTCACTGTTTAAATTCCCGTCAAACGACTGGCTGTAGACCGAAGTCACAATTTTCGTGTCGGCAAACAAGGCTTCGTCTTTGTAAAAATGCTTCATGTAGATGGGCAATAAAGCAGCCATCCAACCGTGCACGTGAATGATATCGGGTACCCAATTTAGTTTTTTTACCGTTTCAACCACGCCTTTGGCAAAGAAAATAGCGCGTTCGTCGTTGTCTGCAAACAGCACTCCTTCTTCGTCGGTGAAAGTGGCTTTGCGTTTGAAGTATTCGTCGTTATCGATAAAATATACTTGGATGCGCTCTTTTGGAATGGAAGCTACTTTTATAATTAACGGCATGTCTAAGTCATTGACAACTAGATTCATACCCGACAAACGAATTACCTCGTGTAACTGATGCCTGCGCTCATTAATGTTTCCGTAACGGGGCATGAAAATTCGAATTTGTCCGCCTTGATCATTGACCATTTTGGGGACATCATAAGACATCAAAGACACCTCGTTTTCTGCTAGATAAGGCACCACTTCAGATGATACGTATAATATCCTCTTTTCCTCCATAAGATTGTTACTTTATTTGTTGTCAATAAAAATCACGCAAAATTACAAAAATTTATGCAGTTATGAACTAATAACTTAAGTTTGCCTCTTATTTTTAAGGATTCATACATGTTGATTTTTGCTAAACAAGCCGATTTGGTTGCACACCTTAAAGCACATTCAAATCCAAAATCTTCGATTGGTTTTGTTCCCACCATGGGCGCGCTTCATCAAGGTCATTTATCTCTTTTGGAAGCATCCATGCAAAATAACAGCCTTACGGTCATCAGCATTTTTGTAAATCCTACACAGTTTAACAATCCCGAAGACCTGAATAAATACCCTCGGACACTCGAAAACGACATGAAACTCATAGAAGGCGTTTCTCCCGAAATCCTAGTATACGCACCTGCTGTTGAGGACATATACACTGGCAAGGCCATGGCCGAGTCCTATGCGTATGATGGATTGGAGACGGTGATGGAAGGTGAATTTCGACCAGGACATTTTGATGGCGTTGGCACGGTAGTAAAACGCCTATTCGAAATTGTGAAACCCCAAAATGCCTATTTTGGCGAAAAAGACTTTCAGCAGCTGCAAATCGTTAGGAAATTAGTCCAAAAACTACAACTCCCTGTTGCTATAATTCCCTGCCCAATATACCGAGAAGCCAATGGCTTGGCCATGAGTTCCCGCAACGAAAGACTTTCGGCTGAAGCACGAAAAGAGGCCGCGATTATATATGACACCTTGCTTTTGGCCAAAAAACAATTTGAGCAACACGAGCCGCAAGCCATAATTGATTGGGTGAAAAGTCAATTTGAAGCCCACCCGCTTTTTGAATTGGAGTATTTTACAATCGCCGATGAACAGCAGTTATTGCCTTGCATGGTGAAAGAATCAAACAAAAAGTACCGCGCATTTATCGCGGTTTTTGCCAACAAAATTCGATTGATCGATACGATATCATTAAATTAATTTTACCTTTGCGCCCATGCAAATTCAAGTAGTAAAATCAAAAATACACCGGGTAGTTGTAACCGGAGCCGATTTAAATTACATCGGCAGCATTACCATTGACGAAGCACTCATGGAAGCAGCCAATCTAATAGAAGGCGAAAAAGTTTCTATTGTGAACATTAACAATGGCGAACGTTTAGAAACCTACGTCATCAAAGGCAACCGCAACAGCGGCGAAATTACCCTAAACGGACCTGCTGCGCGGAAAGTGCAAAAAGGTGACATTATTATTATTATCGCCTACGGCATACTCGATTTTGAAGAAGCCAAAACATTCAAACCTTCGTTGGTTTTCCCAAACGAACTCAACAATTCACTTGCCTAATAAATTGAAAAAGCAGCTCAATAAATGGCTCTCTATTCTACTACCTATTGCCTTAGGAGTTTACTTAACCTTCCACGCTTACAACCAATTTTCGAGCGCACAACTGCAAGAAATAAAAGGGTATTTTGAGCACGCTAATTACAACTACATTATGTTGGCTTTAGTCATTGCCATTTTCGGAAACATGTCCCGAGCCTATCGGTGGAAATACTCCTTAGACCATTTGGGGTATACCACTACTTTTGCCACCAATTATATGGCCATCAATATTTGTAATTTACTCAATTTGACCGTGCCCAAATCGGGAGAAATTTCTCGGGCGGTTATCCTTAAAAAATACAACAGCATTCCTTTTGACAAAGGATTTGGAACCGTTGTCGCCGAGCGAATCTTAGACGTTTTGGTGTTATTGTTGTTTATTATCACTGCTTTTTTTATACAATTCTCGGTAGTTAAATCATTTATTTTAGATAAAATTCCGGCCGAAAAAGCCTTGATTACGTTGGGGGTTTTAGTTGTTTTTGGTTTGGGAATTGCGGCGCTTTTTTATTATTCGAAAAATAAATTTATTTTGAAAATAAAAGGAAGATTAGCCGGCTTGCGCGATGGGGTTAGCACGCTCATCTACATGAAAAACAAGGGCTGGTATTTGGCGCATACCTTATTTATTTGGCTCTCCTATGTGCTCATGTTTTATTGCACCTTATTTGCCTTGCCACAAACAAGTTCTATTCCCTTTAGCGCTGTAGTTACTGCCTTTGTAGTGGGCAGTATTGCAATTGCATTTACCAACAGTGGGTTTGGATCCTACCCGTTTATGATTGCAAAAATATTGGCCGTATATGGCATAGCCGAAACTGCCGGAAATGCATTTGGCTGGATCGTTTGGAGTTCCCAAATGTTTTTGGTTTTGATTCTTGGCTTGCTGTCTTTTTTATTTTTACCACTCGCAAATCGCAGCCGATAATTTTATATCTTGCTTCCCGTTTATCACCCTCTAAATTTTATTTTCAGTTTATGAAAAACATAGTCATTGCTAGTGTTTGTCTTTGTTTTAGCAGCGCATTTGCACAAAAAATAACCGACACCCTTGTGTCAAAAAAACTTAACCAAGAACGGGAAATCACCATAGGATTACCAGCTTCGTATGCCCAAAACCCCACTAAAAAATATCCTCTTGTGGTGGTATTAGACGGCGATTATTTGTTTGATGCCTTTCAAGGCGCACTCAATTATGGCGCCTATTGGGATGATTTACCTGAAACCATTTTGGTTGGCATTACGCAAAACAAAAACGACGAACGCAGCTACGATTGTGGTGCAGATGATCTTACTGGTTTGCCCGATGCCGAAGGAAAAAAATTCTTTGAGTTTATAGGCCTTGAACTGCTGCCTGCTTTGGAAAAAGAATTTCGTCTTGCACCACTAAAAATTATAGCTGGACACGACATTACCGCGGGGTTTATCAACTTTTATTTGTACAAAAATCAACCGTTGTTTGATGGCTATATTTTGTTGAGTCCGCAATTGGCCAATGGGATGACCGAGCAACTGCCGCAACGATTGCTTGAAATTCAAAAGCAATTATTTTACTACCAAGCCACAGCCGATGGCGATTTAAAATCCATTCAAAAAAGCACAAAATTATTGGACGAAAATATTGTGACCTTGCACAGTGCAACGCTAAATTATAAGTACGACGAATTTAAAGGGCTTTCGCATTATTCGTTAGTTCCGCAAGCGATTCCGAGTGCTTTGTATCAGTTTTTTGCAGTGTATCAGCCCATTTCTATGAACGAATTTAACGACAAGATTGCGGTTTTGCCTTCGGGTTATGTAGATTATTTAACCCAAAAATACGAACTGCTCGAAAAAACATTACACATCGAAATTCCTATACGAGTGAATGATTTTAAAGCCATTGAAGCTGCCATTTTAAAAAACAAACAATACGAAGAATTTGGCAAATTGGCCGAAATCTCCAATAAATATTACCCCAAATCCATGCTAAGTGACTACCACTTGGGCATGATGTATGAAAATATGGGCGAATTCAAAAAAGCAGCAAAAGCCTATCAAAAAGCCTATCAAAAACAGGATATTGGCAGCCTCACCAAAGACATGATGCTCGACAAGTCAGACGAATTAATGAAGAGATAAGCCATGTCCAAAATAAAAACCACCTTCTTTTGTCAAAATTGCGGATCGCAATATGCCAAGTGGCAAGGTCAATGCAATTCGTGCAAGGAGTGGAATACCATCGCCGAAGAGATCATCCAAAAAGAAGAGAAAGCCAACTGGAATACCCAATCCCCTTCGGTAAAAAAAGCAAGTAAGCCGCTCAAAATTCACGAAATTGACAGCACACAAGAGATGCGTATGGACACCCGAGACGGCGAACTCAACCGCGTATTGGGTGGCGGAATTGTTCCAGGCTCGTTAATTTTGTTGGGTGGCGAACCCGGCATCGGGAAAAGTACCTTGTTGTTGCAATTGTCGCTCAATTTGCCCTATAAAACACTGTATGTGTCGGGGGAAGAAAGCATGAAACAAATTAAAATGCGCGCCGAACGCATCAGTACCAAACAAAATTCGTGTTACATTCTCACCGAAACCAAAACGCAACACATATTCAAACAAATACTCGAAATTGATCCCGAAATCGTGATCATCGATTCGATTCAGACCTTACACACTGATTATATTGAAGCCTCTCCCGGCAGCATTTCACAGATTCGGGAAACAACCGCTGAGCTCATCAAATTTGCCAAAGAATCCAATGTGCCTGTAATTTTAATTGGCCACATCACCAAAGACGGCACCATCGCCGGTCCTAAAATATTAGAACACATGGTAGACACGGTGTTGCAATTTGAAGGCGACAGAAACCATGTATACCGCTTGTTGCGTTCGTTAAAAAATCGATTTGGCTCTACCGCAGAGTTAGGCATCTACGAAATGTTGGGCAGCGGTTTGCGCGAAGTGAGCAATCCGTCCGAAATTTTGATTTCGCACCAAGACGTTTCGCTTTCGGGCACAGCCATTTCAGCTACCTTAGAAGGCATGCGTCCGTTGATGATCGAAATTCAAGCGTTGGTGAGTACCGCAGTATATGGAACTCCGCAACGCAGCACAACTGGCTACAACGCCAAACGCCTGAACATGATTTTGGCCGTATTAGAAAAAAGAGCCGGCTTTCGATTGGGTACCAAAGATGTCTTTCTAAACATTACCGGCGGCATCACCATTGATGACCCTGCGATTGACTTGGCTGTAGTGGCTGCGATTTTGTCTTCTAATGAAGACATTGCAATCGAGGAAGGGGTTTGTTTTGCTGGCGAAATTGGGCTTTCGGGCGAAATTCGTCCGGTGAATCGAGTGGAGCAACGCATACTCGAAGCCGAGAAGTTGGGCTTTACCTCTATATTTGTGTCGAAATACAACAAAATTTCCTTGAAAAACACGGGGATACGCATTCAACTGGTCTCCAAAATAGAAGAAGTGGCCAGCGCCCTTTTTGGTTAATCGCATGAAAATAAATCCCGCAATCCTTCGAAAAATAATTTTTGGTTTCCTCTTTACAGGACTAGTGCTAGTCGTGTTGCTTTTTGTATTCCGGGATTCGCTTTTGCAAAAAGCCGTGTCGCACGTGCAACTCAAGCTAAGCACCGATTACCAAAGTGAGTTGCAGATTAACAAAATAGGATTTAACGGATTAACGGGAATAGAAATTAAGGGCCTCACGTTGGTTCCTCACGGGGCCGATACCTTGGTTGCAATCAAGGCGATGAAAGCCAAAATAAATGTATGGAAGTTGCTCATTGCCCAAATTCAACTTGATGAATTGGAAGCGCAACAGGGGTTTGTGCAATTGGTTAAAAACAAAAATGGCCGCAATTTTGATGCTTTTTTATCCAAAAAAGACAGCAGCGCTTCCGATGAAAAAACCAATTACGCCAAAGTGGTCAACCGCTTGCTGAGCAAAGTTTTGCATTTGATTCCCACCGACATGGCCCTGCAAAATTTGAGTTTGCGTTTGGACGACATGGGCAAAAAAACACAATTGGACTTGCAAACGCTTTCTTTAAAAGACCAACAATTTAATGCGGGAATTCAGGTGCACACCACCACTTTTGACCAACGTTGGCGCATTGCTGGAACAGCCAATCCTCGTGATCGCCAAACCGATTTGCGTTTTTTTAATCAAGATACCGGGAAAATTAAAGTGCCCTACTTGGATGAACGCTATCATTTGCAAGCCAGTTTTGATTCGATTCGGATGCGGGTAGACCATATTGATATGTCGCTGGGCGAATTGCATATCGACGGATTGAGCTCCATCTCAAACCTCACACTCAATCACCCGAAAATTGCATCTAAAGAAGTAATTATTCAACAAGCCGAATTTGATTTTAAATTGTTGTTTGGCAAACGATTTGTGGCATTGGACAGCAACTCAACGGTGAAACTCAATAAAATTAAGCTGAAGCCGTATTTGTGTTACACGAACGACGAGGAAAAAATCTATGCGTTAAAAATCGGCATTCCCCAAACCAAAGCCCAAGATTTTATCGAATCGTTACCAAAAGGCTTATTCACTCATTTTGACGGCATGAAGGCCACAGGGAATTTTGACTATTCGTTGGATTTTGAATACCATTCCAAAAACCTACGTCCACTGGTTTTTGACAGCCGATTGCGCAAAGATCAACTTAAGATTACCCAATATGGCCAAGCCAATTTAGCCAAACTCAACAGCGAATTTGAATACCGTGCACTCATCAAAAATCAACGGCAACGTCCCATTTTTGTGGGCGCAGCCAATCCCAATTATGTGCCACTTACTGACTTGTCTCCCTATTTGCAAAAAGCAGTACTGACCACCGAAGATCCCTCGTTTTTTTCGCATCGTGGATTCATCACGGAAGCCTTTAAACAATCCATCGCCAAGAACATCCGCACCAAAAAATTCTCCCGTGGCGGAAGCACCATAAGCATGCAACTCATTAAAAATGCCTTTTTAAGCCGAGAGAAAACCCTTTCCCGAAAATTGGAAGAAATCTTGCTGGTGTATTTACTCGAGAACAACCGCATTGTGAGCAAGTCGCGCATGCTCGAAGTGTATTTTAACATCATCGAATGGGGGCCAGACGTCTATGGCATTGGGGAAGCAGCCCACTTTTATTTTCAGAAACACCCGAGCGAGCTTACCCTCAACGAATGTTTGTTTTTGGCCAATGTGATTCCAAGCCCCAAGAAATTCATGTATCAATTTGATCGGGAAGGCAACTTAAAATCGTTTGCCCAACGACGAGACAACCAACTCATCCGATTGATGCTGCGCCGAAAACTCATTACCCCCGAAGACACCCTTGTCAATCCGTTGATGAAAATTACCGGACCTGCTCAATTTTCTATCAAAAAAGATAGCCTCACTACATCGGTTATTGACTCTACTGCGGTAGAAGATTTTGAATTTTAAATGCTGCACTAATTCTACTGTGGTTTTCGGTATAAAAACATTTACCTAACATTGACTTTACGATTTGTTTATTTTTTAGGTGCATTTGTGCGCAAATGTTATATTAAATGTTGCTTAAAATAATTATTTGATAAACTACGCCTAACTCTATCGGGAGGGCTTCGGTCTATTTTTGTTGCATCATTTAACCTAATTAAAAACATAAAAAATGAAAAGAAATTATTTTGTAGTGCTTCTCTTGCTTGTTAGCAAATTAGCCATTGCTCAATTCCTAACGCCTACCTCTTATAAAGGTGCGTTTGCTCCTGCTCCTACAGCAATGTGGACAGACCAGTGGACCAATTTTGATCCACAAAACACAGTTTATCCAGCGGCTAACGTTGTAGTGTCTGCAAACATTACAACCAACACGACTTGGACTGCAAACAACACTTACAAATTAAGTGGACAAATTTATGTTACAGGTAATGCTACCTTAACTATTGAAGCCGGAACGGTAATCTTGGGTGACCACACTGTTGTGGGTGCTTGTTTATTGATTGCCAAAGGATCTAAATTAATTGCAAACGGAACGGCTAGCCAACC
>CAMBOW010000068.1 GCA_945869365.1 Flavobacterium psychrophilum
ACTTCAATTTCTTTTTCTTCTAGTTTTTCTTTTAATCCGTAAGCCAAAATTTCGCTTCCCGAGAAAATTTTAATTAGTCCCATTTTTAGTATTTAGTTAATCTTCTGTTTCAAAATATACAGGTTCAATCATGATTTTTTCGGCCAATACTTCCACGCGTTCTGTAATGACAGTAGTAAAAAACAACTTCTGTGTTTTTTCGATGCTCATGGCCAATCGCTGAATCACGGCATCCATGCGGTTGCGGAACTGCACATCGGCGTCATCCACCACAAATAGTTTGACGGTGTTCATATTGAAGCCCGCCGAGGAAAACAACTGATTGATTTTATTGGGCGTTCCCACCAACACATCAATTCCTAGCGAAATGTGGTTTTTATCAAAATCGGTATCGCCTTTTTCGTGAACGCCAAACACGCGCAAATCCATGTAATTGCCTAAAGTTTTAAACAGCGAAACAGTAGCCACCACTTGGTCACGGTCGTGCACCAAAACCAGGGCTCGCGTACTTTCGCCTTGGGCTTTATCCAGGCGTTGTAATACGTGCAATACAAGGGTAGTTGTTTTTCCCGAAGCCGGTCCCGACTGCACCACCGCATCTACTCCACTTTTAATGGTTGAATAGGTTTCTAGTTGAATTTCATTGGCTTCATTCAACCCATTTTCGATGAGCGCTTGTTGCAGTTGTGGATGTATTTTTTTTAAATTCATTTTGGTAAATGGAGAGGGTAAACTACTCGTTAATATTTATTTTGCCGCAAAAAGCGTTACGTCGTAAGCAGATATTTCAGCTCCTCCTAAAATGATTAATCGCTCTACTACATTTCGGAGCTCACGGATATTTCCGGTCCAATCATAATCTTGAAGCAATTCAATGGCTTCAGCGGTAAATACCTTGGGTGCATTGCCTTGTTCTTGGGCAATCTTGGCTGCAAAATGGGCTAGCAGTAACGGAATATCATCTCGGCGGTCATTGAGTGTAGGAACAGGAATGAGAATCACAGCCAAACGGTGATACAAATCTTCGCGGAAGCGGCCGGCTTCAATTTCTTTTTTCAAGTCTTTATTTGTTGCCGCCACGACACGTACATTCACGCGAATGTCTTTGTCGGCTCCAACTCTTGTAATCATACTTTCTTGCAGGGCACGCAATACTTTGGCTTGGGCCGATAAACTCATGTCGCCAATTTCGTCCAAGAATAAAGTGCCGCCATCGGCCGCTTCAAATTTTCCGGCGCGGTCTCTTACAGCCGAGGTAAAGGCGCCTTTCACGTGGCCAAATAATTCGCTTTCAATTAATTCAGAAGGAATGGCTGCACAATTGACTTCTATCAGCGGAGCAGATGATCGCTCGCTTTGTTCGTGCAACTGACGAGCCACTAACTCTTTTCCGGTTCCATTGGCGCCAGTTATCAATACGCGGGCCTCGGTAGGTGCCACTTTGGCAATGATGCTTTTTATATTATCTATGGGTGCCGAAAAGCCAATCATTTCGTGTTGTTGGCTCACCATTTTTTTCAAAATCGTGTTTTCGACTACCAATTGTTTTTTGTCGAGCGCGTTGCGCACCGTATTCAATAATCGGTTTAAATCGGGGGGTTTTGAGATGTAATCAAAGGCGCCCATGCGCATGGTTTGAATGGCCGTTTCCATATCGCCGTGGCCAGAAATCATAACCATGGGAATCTCGGGTTTTATTTTTTTGACGGCATCCAACACCTCAACTCCATCCATTTTGGGCATTTTGATGTCGCACAAAATCAAATCATAATCGGACGCCTTTACTTTTTCAAGTCCTTCCAACCCATTGGCGGCTTCCTCGACCAAGTAGGCGCTGCTTTCTTCCGAGAGAATTTTGGTCAAAACTCTGCGGATTGCGGCTTCGTCTTCTATGATTAATATTTTACTCATTGCATTATTAGTATTTCAACCAACGGTATAACTCTTTCCATGTTGGTTTTTTGCCGTACATTAATATGCCGATGCGGTAAATTTTGGCCGCAAACCAAACCACCAAAAAGAAGGTGGCAAACAAAATAGCCATCGACAACACAATTTGCCAAGTGGGAACTCCAAACGGAATACGCATGAGCATCACGATGGGCGAGGTTAAGGGAATCATAGAAAATACCGTGGCAATGGTGCCGTTGGGATCGTTCATCACCGTAAAAAATCCAATGTATACGCCCAAAATTAAGGGCATGATGATGGGCAATAAAAATTGTTGTGAATCGGTTTCGTTGTCAACGGCAGCACCAATGGCTGCATAAAACGAACTGTACAGAAAATAACCGCCAATAAAATAAACCACAAAGGAAATCAATATGGTGGCAATGGGCAGGTTCCACAATTCTTGGATGTATTGGTAAACGGAAGAACTCATTTCGTGTTGGGCCGTTTGCATCAACTCGGGAGATAATCCGGGCGTTGCCGTAGCTTGGGTGCCAAAAAACACCGAGGAAAGCGTGAGGAAAGTAAAACCTAAAATGGCCCAGATTATGAATTGCAACACACCGGCCAAAGAAGTCCCGATGATTTTTCCCATCATCAATTGGAATGGTTTGACCGAAGAAATGATGATTTCAATGATGCGGTTGGTTTTTTCTTCAATCACCGAACGCATCACCATGTTGCCGTAGATCACGATAAACATCATAATCAGGTACCCGAACGCGCCGCCAATGGCAATTTTCATTTCGTTTAATCCCTTAACCGTTGATTCTCCCGTAGCTTTGGCAACGCCTATTGAAACGTCGGCGGTAGCCTTTTTGATGGCCAGGGTGTCTAAGTTTGCTTTTTGAAAATTGAGTTGGGTGAGTCGATGGGATAGCACCGATTCCATGTCGGACAAAAAGGAAATGCTGGGGCTGTCATTGGACAAAAACTGGATTTGATTTTCGTGCATCCCGTTTTTTACGGCTGCCGGAATGACCAACACCCCTTCGTATTGTTCGCTCACCACACTGTCTTTGACGACAGCCAAATTGGTGTTGGACAAATTTACATAGCGGTACTCTTCGTTGTTTTTAAAATCGGCGGCAAATAAACCCGATGCATCGTGAATGGCAATGGTTTTTACTTCTGACTTAATGGAACTCAAATAGCCCACAAAAGCAGCAATCCCCACAAACAACAACGGACTTAAAAAAGTCATCACAATAAAGGATTTGTTGCGCACCTTGGCCAGAAATTCCCGTTGAATGATTAGTAATATAATGTTCATAGCTGGGCTTAGTTATTTTGTACGGTTTGGATAAAAATATCGTTGACGCTGGGTATTTTTTCTACAAAATGGGTAACCTGTCCGCGTTGGGTGAGTGCGTGCAACAATTCGTTGGACGAGGCATTATTCAGTTGAATTTGCAATTGCAATTCGTTATTCAAGGACTTAAATTGGGTGGGTTGCACACCAAAATGTTGTTTTAATTCAGCCAACAGTGCATCTGACTGATCGGTCAAAATGCCTACTTCGTAATTGTGGGTACGAAATTGACGTTTGATATCTTGTAAAGGCCCTTCGAGTAATTTATTGGATTTGTGGATCAAGGCAATGTCGTCGCACAATTCCTCCACCGATTCCATGCGGTGTGTAGAGAAAATTATCGTAGATCCTTTTTTCTTGAGTTCCAAAATTTCATCCTTGATTAAATTGGCATTCACCGGATCAAAACCAGAAAAAGGTTCGTCAAAAATTAATAATTTGGGTTGGTGCAACACGCAGACCACAAATTGAATTTTTTGGGCCATTCCTTTGGAGAGCTCTTGGATCTTCTTGTCCCACCAGCCTCGTATTTCTAAACGATCAAACCAATATTCTAATTGCACTTTGGCTTCGGCTTTAGAAAGACCTTTCATTTGGGCCAAATACAAACACTGCTCCCCCACTTTCATGGTTTTGTACAAACCGCGTTCTTCAGGCAAATACCCAATCTGTTGCACGTGTTTGGGTTGCAACGGTTCGCCATCCAAAATCACTTCGCCGCTATCGGGCATGGTAATTTGATTGATGATGCGAATGAGTGACGTTTTACCGGCACCATTTGGGCCCAATAAACCATAAATGCTTCCTTTGGGTACCTGCAGCGAAACGCCGTTTAAGGCCACATAATCGCCATATTGCTTGTGCATATTTTTAACTTCAACTATGTTTTTCATGGGTCTATTTTGAAAGGCGTAAAAATACACAAATCGCCGCGAAACGCAGCATTTTAACACAAAAAAAGCCCTCTCTAAAAAAAGAAGGGCTTAGGTATTTTGGGACTTGATTTCCTTATGAAAACATGTCTTTTACTTTCTCAAAAAACGACTTGTCTGACTGCTCTGGATTGGGTGTAAAATGTTCATCCGTGAGGTTTTTTTCAAAAAAATCTTTTTGCTCTTTCGACAAGGTTTTGGGCGTCCACACATTTACATGCACCAACAAATCGCCGGTTCCGTAGCTGTTTACGCTGGGAATTCCTTTGCCTTTTAATCGCAAAATTTTACCCGATTGAATTCCTTCTTCGAGTTTGATGCGCACTTTTCCGTTTACGGCTTCAATTTCTTTGGACACGCCCAAAACGGCTTCGGGCAAACTGATGTACAAATCGTAGTGTAAATTTTCGCCTTCTCGTTTCAAGAATTCATGCTCTACTTCTTCGATGGCTACAATTAAATCACCAGGGATACCATTGCCTGGTGCATCGTTTCCTTTGTTGGATACTTTGAGTTGCATGCCATCTACCACTCCTGCTGGAATTTTGATCGATACGGTTTCGTCTTCCAAAATCATTCCTTGCGCATCGGCATTGGCTGGTTTTTTATCAATCGATTGACCGGCACCGCCACAAGTTGGACAAGTCGAAGCCGATTGCATTCTACCCAAAATGGTATTGGTTACGCGCATTACTTGACCTTGGCCATTACACGTCCCGCAGGTTTTGTAACTCACGCCTCGGGCTTGGATTTTGCGTTTCACTTTTACTTTTTTCTCTACGCCGTTGGCAATTTCTTCTAGCGTCAATTTGACTTTGATGCGCAAGTTGCTTCCTTTTACGCGACGTTGGCCTCCGCCACCACCAAATCCGCCAAAACCACCAAATCCGCCGCCACCAAAAATGTCGCCAAATTGGCTGAAAATGTCATCCATATTCATGCCACCGCCGCCATATCCGCCACCGCCGCCTTCAAAAGCTTGGTGACCGTATTGGTCGTATTTGGCTTTTTTATTGGGGTCGCTTAATATCTCGTAGGCCTCAGCCGCTTTTTTGAAGTTTTCTTCGGCTTCTTTGTTGCCAGGGTTTTTATCGGGATGGAACTCAATCGCTTTTTTACGGTAGGCCTTTTTGATTTCGGCCTCGTTTGCTGATTTGGTTATTCCTAAAATTTCGTAGAAATCTTTTTTCATTTTTTTTGGTTTTTAATGGCCGATAACCACTTTGGGAAAACGAATAATTTTATCGCCCAATTTGTATCCTTTTTCGATCACATCGACAACTTTACCCTTCAAATTGGGAGCTGGGGCTGGAATTTGGGTAATGGCTTCGGCATAATCGGCATCAAAAATATCACCCGTTTTGATGGCAACTTCTTCTAAGCCTTTAGAAATTAGGGTTGATTTTAATTTTTCGTGGATCAATTCGACTCCTTTCAACAACACATCGTCATCTGTCTTCTTAATTTCTGTCATGGCACGATCAAAATCATCCAAAACCGGAAGCAAAGACTGCAACACATCTTGATTGGCAGTTTTGAACAACTCGATGCGTTCTTTGGCGTTGCGGCGTTTAAAATTTTCAAACTCGGCAAATAAACGCAAGTGCTTGTCTTTTTCGCTAGCTAAATCTTCTTGTAATTGTTGTTCTGGCGTTAGGGCATCGGCTGATGCTATGCCTTCTTCATGCGGATGCTCTGTGTGTATTGAATCTACCACTTCTTCGTTGTCGTTTTTCTCCGTAGTCATGTTGAACGTATCTTTAAATCGTTTTTTAAACATTTATTTTTTCGCTTATGGATTGCAAAAGTATTGCCATTTCTTAAAAAATGTCAAATTGTCATCTTTTTATTTTTGAAGCTATGAGCTAAAATCATAAAAAAAATAAAAAATGGAAGCCATTACAATCGATAACGATTTGGTTTGTGTATGTTTGTGTTTGAAATGTGTATCGCTGTACCAGAAGATGATTGCCCGTTAGCGACACAGATTTACTAATTATTAATTCACCTATTACATACTAAAGCGCAAACTACTGGTTGGCGCTTTTTTATTTTAGGCAGTTTTGTATGGCTAATTTGGCCGAAGGAAAATGAAACACATAGCCCGCATCTAGTGCTTTTTGGCAACTGATTCGAATATCTGTAAATACCAATTGATGCATTTCACCTAAGATAATTTGCATGAGCCATTTGGGTGTAGCCGGCATCCACAATCGACGTTTAAGAATTTTAGCAAGCAATTGCGTTTGGACACGGTTGCTAATTACTTCGGGCGCAACCGCATTGTATGTGCCTTCCCAACTATGTTCCATCGCAAACACATACAGGCCTACTATATCTTGCAAGTGAATCCAAGACTGCAGTTGATTGCCATTACCCATCACTGAGCCAAAGCCCAATTTGATAGGAAGAACCAGTTGTGGCAAAGCGCCACCAGTTGCAGCAAAAACTACACCGGTGCGCAACAGACAAACTTTTACTCCTAATGTGCTCAATTGATTGGCTTGGGTCTCCCATTTCTGCACAACCTTCCCTAAAAAGGTTGAGGCCGTAGAAGTCTCAATTTCAAGGTAATTTTTTCCGGTATTATTGGGGTAAATCGCAGTGCCAGAAGCGGCAATAATTTGTTTTACTTGGTTGGGCACTTTGCGCAAATAGTCAAATAAGGTTTGCGTGGTGGTTAATCTACTCGATAGGATTTCTTCTTTATACGATTTAGTCCAACGCTTAGCAATAGTGGCTCCAGCTAGATGAAAAATTACTTGTACATTTTTTAAACAATTTTCGTCTAAGTAATAGGCCGCAGGATTCCACAAAAAACCTTTATAGTTATCGGTCTGTTGCATTTTTTTGGGGGAGGTAGTAAGGTAATGAACCGTGTGTCCCTTTTGTAACAATTGTTCAACCAATGCCTTTCCGATTAAACCTGTAGCTCCAGTAACTAAAACAATCATTTTTTTTTTGACAAATATAGATTTATGTTTACTTATTCTTGAATTTAATTAAACAAATATTTTGCTTTTAGAAATCACCATCATGCATTTGGCCATTAAAATCGAGCTAAATGTTAAATTTTCAAAAAAAATTAGTACTATGTTTTGCATATTACTATTAAATAACCATATATTTGCATAAGAAATTACTAAGTATACCACTATGAACATCGAAAACACCAAAGCACAAATGCGAAAAGGCGTACTGGAGTTTTGCATCCTCTCGGTTTTAAAAGAGAAAGATGCCTACACTTCGGAGATTTTGGACACGCTCAAAAACGCCAAATTATTGGTTGTAGAAGGAACGGTCTATCCGCTGCTCACTCGCTTGAAAAACGACGGTTTGTTAATCTACCGTTGGGAAGAATCTACATCGGGTCCGCCAAGAAAATATTATGGCTTGACCGATGATGGACAAACTTTTTTACACGAACTCAACGACACCTGGAAAGAACTATCAGATGCCGTAGAACTAATCACAAACCAAAACTAACTGTCATGAATAAAACTGTAAACATCAATTTAGGAGGAATCGTATTCCACATTGACGAAGAAGCCTACTTAAAATTATCCAATTATTTGGATGCCATAAAGCGTTCGTTGAACAACACCAATGGACAAGACGAAATCATCAAAGACATTGAGTTGCGCATTGCCGAGCTTATTTCTGCCAAACACAGCAGCGAAAAACAAGTGATTGTCATGTCCGAACTAGATGAAGTAATTGCCGTAATGGGCCAACCCGAAGATTACCGCATTGAAGGTGATGCAAACGAAGCCGAACAACCCAAAACTGACTTTGCAACGGCATCAAATACAGCCAAAACCAAATCGAAAAAACTCTATCGCGACAAAGACGATGCCATGATAGGCGGCGTGCTTTCGGGATTAGGCTATTATTTTGGCATCGAGCGCGTGTATTTGCGACTCATTTTGTTGGTGTCCTTGTTGCTTTTTGGCTTTGGTTTTTTAACCTACATCATTTTGTGGATCGTGATTCCAGAAGCCAAAACCACTTCAGAAAAATTAGAAATGAAAGGCGAGCCGGTAAACATTTCGTCGATTGAGAAAAAAGTGCGGGAAGAATTTAACAATGTATCCGAGAAAATAAAAAACAAAGATTACGATTCGTTGGGCAACCAATTAAAATCAAATGCCAGCAAGGCGGGTTCAACATTGAGTGAAGTAATCCATACTATAATCAAATTGATTGGCAAAATAGCGGGAATTATTCTTGTCGTGCTCAGTATATTGTTTTTAGTGGCACTTACCCTAGCCAGTTTTGCACTGAGCAGTACTACGTTTATAGAATTTCCCTGGACCAATTATTTATTAGCTGGAAACTTGGCCGAATACCCCACTTGGATTTTTGGATTGATGATGTGGCTTGCCCTAGGAATTCCTTCATTTTTTGTGACTTTACTTGGCTTTAAACTGATTTCACCCCGCAGCAATTCGATTGGAAACCCTGCCAAATACACCCTGATTACCTTGTGTATACTCGCCTTCATTGCCCTGAGTTATGTGGGAGTAGAACAAGTATCTGAATTTAAAATGGCCGGAAAATCGATACAGAAAGATGCCTTGCCCATCACGGCACTAGATACCATTCAAATTAGCTTTCAACACGACGAAAGTTTTGGCACAGAAGAAGACGAAAATTCCTTTTTAGTTACCGAAGACGCGCAAAATCATTCGGTGATTTACTCGAACAACATTCGTTTTAACGTGTACAAATCGGCAGATGCCTCGACCTATTTGGAGATTGTGCGCAAAGCCCGTGGTAAAAAAGCAGCTGAAGCGCGAAATGCGGCCGAAAAAATAAATTACAGCTATAGTTTCTCCAACAAGCAGTTAATTTTAAACGACTTTTTATTGACCGATGTGAAAAACAAATTTCGCAACCAAGAGGTAATTATCAATTTGTATGTGCCTGAAGGCTTGCATTTTAAAACTGATAGTTCGGTGCAACAATACGATGATTCGGACAATAGTTTTTTTAATTTGCATTACAGTTCGGCCGATTATTTATATCGGGTAGAAAGCCAAAAAGTGGTTTGTACGAATTGTCCGCCTGAAGAAAACGAAAACGAAAATGTAAATGGCGGTGTTTCTATTAATGTAGACGAAGACAGCACCTCTACCCAAGTATCCATAAACGAAAAGGGTGTTCGTGTAAATCTCCAAAAAAACAAGTAAAATTAGCCGGCAGATTTGCTCATTTATTTTATACTGAATTGGTTATCAAATAATCACTTTTGTTAACAAATTAAGCTTGAAGGAACCATAAAAAATAGTATTTTTACGGCTCAAATTTCAAAAAAATAAATGGGTAAAATCATTGCCATAGCAAATCAAAAAGGCGGCGTAGGAAAAACGACTACATCGGTAAACCTAGCGGCCTCCTTGGGTGTTTTAGAAAAAAAAGTGCTGCTTATCGATGCCGACCCACAAGCCAATGCCAGTTCGGGCTTGGGTATCGATGTCGAAAACGTAACCATTGGAACCTACCAAGTGCTCGAGCACAGCAACCGCCCAGAAGAAGCTATTTTGCCCTGCTCTGCTCCCAATGTATCTGTAATTGCGGCCCATATTGATTTGGTGGCCATTGAAATTGAATTGGTTGACAAAGAAAACCGCGAGTACATGCTGAAGCAAGCGTTGGCATCCATCAAAGATGATTACGATTACATCCTCATTGACTGTGCCCCTTCGTTGGGATTGCTCACGCTAAATGCCCTAACTGCCGCTGATTCGGTAGTGATTCCCATTCAATGCGAATACTACGCTTTGGAAGGCTTAGGTAAATTACTCAACACCATCAAAAGTGTTCAAAAAATACACAATCCACAATTGGATATCGAAGGCTTATTGCTCACCATGTTTGATTCGCGTTTGCGCCTATCCAACCAAGTGGTCGAAGAAGTACAAAAACACTTCAACGATATGGTGTTCAAAACCATCATCCAACGCACGGTAAAATTGAGCGAAGCCCCAAGTTATGGCGAAAGCATCATCAACTATGACGCAACCAGCAAAGGTGCAACCAACTACTTGCAACTCGCCCAAGAAATCATCAAGAAAAACAGTATTTAATATGGCTCAAGCAGGAAAAAAACAAGCCATGGGCAGAGGTTTATCGGCTTTATTAAAAGACCCAGACAACAACATTCAATCGGTACACGACAAAAATGCCGACAAAGTGGTGGGCAACATCATCGAACTGGATATTGAGGCCATTGAAATTAATCCGTTTCAACCCCGCAGCAATTTTAACGAAGATACCTTGACAGAACTGGCTTCATCAATTCGAGAATTGGGCGTGATTCAACCCATTACGGTACGTAAAACCGATTTCAATAAATACCAATTAATTTCAGGTGAACGAAGATTACGAGCGTCAAAAACAGCTGGACTGGCGACCATTCCGGCCTACATTCGCATTGCCAACGACCAAGAATCATTGACCATGGCTTTGGTTGAAAACATCCAACGCCACGACTTAGACCCGATAGAAATTGCCTTGTC
>CAMBOW010000069.1 GCA_945869365.1 Flavobacterium psychrophilum
TATGCCTATTCAGAACGACCAGGTACTTTGGCAGGAAGAAAAATGGAAGATGACGTGCCCGAAGAAACCAAGTTGCGCAGGTTGCAAGAAATTGTCGATTTGCAACGCACACACAGCGCCTTCAGAACCCAGGAGTTTGTAGGCAAAACAGTAGAAGTGTTGATCGAAAAAGAATCCAAAAAATCAGCAGCCGATTGGGCGGGTAGAAATTCACAAAATTTGGTAGTAGTTTTTCCCAAAGAAAACTACCAAGTTGGCGAGTTTGTACACGTGCAAATCACACATTGCACCAGTGGAACCCTACTAGGCAAAGCGGTTGATTATTCCTCAATGAACTAAAAAACGGATTATGGAAAGTGTTCAGGCCATCAAGCAACGATTTGAAATTATTGGAAACGATCCCAAACTCAACCGCGCGATTGAGAAAGCAATTCAAGTGGCGCCTACCGATATTAGTGTTTTGGTATCAGGCGAAAGCGGGGTTGGAAAAGAAAATATTCCGAAGATCATCCATTCGTTGTCACATCGCAAACACGGCAAATACATCGCCGTAAACTGCGGAGCCATTCCTGAAGGCACGATTGACAGTGAATTATTTGGACATGAAAAAGGATCGTTTACCGGGGCAACCAATACCCGGGAAGGCTATTTTGAGGTAGCCAGTGGCGGAACCATTTTCTTGGACGAAGTTGGCGAATTGCCACTCACTACCCAAGTGCGTTTGTTGCGGGTTTTAGAAAATGGCGAATTTATAAAAGTAGGATCCTCGCAAGTGCAAAAAACCAATGTGCGCATTGTGGCGGCCACCAATGTCAATTTACTCGACGCCATTGCCAAAGGAAAATTTAGAGAAGATTTGTATTACCGATTGAGCACGGTTGAAATTTTATTGCCTCCCTTGCGCGAACGCAAAGAGGACATTCATTTGTTGTTTCGGAAATTTGCCGCCGATTTTGCCCACAAATACAAAATGCCGCCCCTGAAACTAGATGAGCACGCCGTGTCGGTGTTGCAAAAATTTCGGTGGGCCGGAAACATTCGTCAGCTGCGCAACGTGGCCGAACAACTTTCGGTTTTAGAAACCCAGCGTGATATCAGCGGAGCAACATTACTTTCCTATTTGCCACAAGAAGGAACTAACTTACCCTCTGTAATTAGTGGAAAAAAATCAGACAGTGATTTCAGCACCGAACGCGACATCTTGTATAAAGTGCTCTTTGACATGAAAAGCGACTTGAATGATTTGAAAAAACTCACCTTAGAATTGATGAAAAACGGAGCATCCAAAGCCCAAGACATCAATCCCAATTTAATTCAAAAAATATACGGAAGTCAATCGGTTGAGAGTGAAATTAGTTTTGAAGAATCACCGAGAACAGAAGTAATGGCGAAGCCAAATAACACATCACATTTTGACGACACCGACGATAATTATCTTTTGGCCGAAACCATCGAAGAGGAAGAAGTACTCAAGCTCGAACAAAAAGAAATAGAGCTCATCAAAAAATCGTTAGAAAAAAACAAAGGCAAACGCAAGGCTGCTGCCGATGAATTGGGCATTTCGGAACGCACTTTGTACCGTAAAATCAAGCAATTTGATTTGTAATTGTCCTATTGAATTTATGAAAACAACTAAGCCGAAAAAGAATATCTTTGACTTTTTAATCCGTAAAATGAAATTCAGCCTTACTTGTATTGGATTGTTCCTGCTTATGTCGATCAGCAACAGCTGTTCGGTATATAATTTTACGGGTACCGGAAAAATTGATGCCAGTACCTTTCAAGTGAACTATTTTCAAAACAATGCTGCTTTGATTGAGCCAGGTATCGAGCGAACCTTTACCCAACGCCTGCAAAACCTCATTCAAAATCAAACGAGTTTAAACCTCAGCAGTTCGGGAGCCGATTTGGTGTACGAAGGGGAGATTGTCGATTACCGCATTAGCCCAACTACCGCCACTGCCGACCAACGCGCCGCGCAAAATCGATTGACTATCTCGGTAAATGTGCGCTTCACCAATAAAAATAAAGAGAGCGATAATTTTGAAAAACGCTTTTCCTTTTTCTATGATTATGCCGGAACCGATCAATTGGTGGGATCTAAATTGAGTTCGGGCTTGGATGAAATTTTTGAACGCATTACCCAAGACATCTTTAACGAGTCTTTGGCAAAATGGTAATAAATCGCACACTGTGAACGCAACTGAATTTTCCTATTTACTCAACAAGCCGCATGCTGTTCAAGACAAGCATACCGAGTCCTTGGAGCAAATTGTACAGGAATTTCCGTATTTTCAGAGTGCCCGCGCCTTGTACTTGAAAGGCTTGTATAACCAAAGCAGTTTTAAATACAACCAACAACTCAAAAACACTGCGGCCTGTTCTACCGATCGGGCGGTACTGTTTGATTTTATTACCTCGAATACCTTTACGGCGGTTCAACGCCAACTGTTTGACCAAAAAGCAGCTGAATTATTGGCGATCGATGTAAAAGACAGCGAAGAAGTAATTCCGACGCTTATCATTAAAGAAAATACCTTAGAAAGTTCGATACTCACTTCGATATCAGCAGCTGAACCCAAAGAGATTTCCCTACACACAGACAGCGAAAATAAGCCTTCTTCAGCAGAAATTGGCTCGCCGCTCGCGTTTTCGATTGGTGAAAAACATTCGTTTCAGGAATGGTTGCAACTGGCGAAATTTCAACCGATTGTTCGGGAAGAACACACCACTACTTCTGCAAATTTGGATTCAAAGTTGGGCCTGATAGACAAATTTATTGAGTTAAACCCAAAAATACCACCTGTAAATACACAAAAGGAAATTTTAATTCAAGCGCTCGAAAAACCAGAAGACCCGTCTTTTTTGATGACCGAAACCTTAGCCAAGGTCTACTTGGAGCAAAAAAAATACCAAAAAGCGATCCAAGCTTATGAAATATTAATTTTGAAATATCCAGAAAAAAGTAGTTTCTTTGCAGACCGAATTTTACAAATAAAAGAATTACAATAAACACGAGTACGTCATGAATACATTTTCTATTTTTTTAGTTTTAATCACTATCGTTTGTTTTTTATTAATCATTGTCATTATGGTACAAAACCCTAAAGGAGGCGGTTTGTCTTCGTCATTAGGCGGATCACAAATGATGGGTGGCGTGCAAAAAACAACTGACTTTTTAGATAAAAGTACTTGGACATTGGCTGCGATTTTAATTCTATTGATCTTATTATCTAGTCTAAGTTTTACCGGTTCATTGAGCGATAATGATTCTAAAATCATGGACAAAATAGACGTAAACTCGCCAAAACCTGCTGCGCCAAAAGCAGCTACTCCTGCCACACCAGCTGCGCCAGCACCTGTTACTCCGGCTGCGCCAGCTCAAAAATAAAACCGAATCACATACACAAATGCCAGCCTGACAATGCTGGCATTTTTTTTAAGCAAAATTGTCAGTTTACCTCCCTTGGCACAATTTGTGACAAGAAGTTAGTACGATTAACTAGTAACTTAACTATATCTATTATGGCATTACAAATTAAACCCCTTTCAGATCGCGTGCTCATTGAACCTGTAGCGGCCGAAACCCAAACTGCATCTGGGATTTTTATACCAGATACTGCAAAAGAAAAACCACAAAAAGGAACAGTTGTTGCTGTAGGCAATGGCAAAAAAGACCACACCATGACGGTAAAAGTGGGCGATACCGTTTTGTATGGCAAATATGCCGGAACCGAATTGAAACTCGACGGCACCGACTACCTAATTATGCGCGAAGACGACATTTTAGCAATCATCTAATTTTAATTTTAGTTAAAAAACAAAGACCATGGCAAAAGAGATAAAATTTGACATTGAAGCACGCGACGGTTTAAAACGTGGCGTTGACGCATTGGCCAATGCCGTAAAAGTAACCTTGGGACCTAAAGGTCGTAATGTAATTATTGGCAAATCATTTGGCGGACCCACAGTAACCAAAGACGGTGTTACAGTAGCCAAAGAAATTGAATTGAGTGATCCACTAGAAAATATGGGCGCACAAATGGTAAAAGAAGTTGCTTCCAAAACCAATGATTTAGCGGGTGACGGAACGACTACGGCAACGGTACTAGCCCAAGCCATCGTAAAAGAAGGGCTTAAAAATGTGGCTGCTGGTGCAAACCCGATGGATTTGAAACGCGGAATTGACAAAGCAGTTGAATGTATTGTAGCCGACTTGACCAAACAAGCCAAAGTAGTGGGCAGTGATTCAGAGAAAATCAAACAAATTGCTTCGATTTCGGCCAACAACGACGATGTGATTGGCGAATTGATCGCTACCGCATTTGCCAAAGTAGGTAAAGAAGGTGTAATTACGGTTGAAGAAGCCAAAGGAACAGATACCTATGTAGATGTAGTAGAAGGAATGCAATTTGACCGCGGATATTTATCGCCTTATTTTGTGACCAATCCTGAAAAAATGGAAGTAGAATTGGAGAGCCCTTACATTTTGTTGTACGACAAAAAAGTTTCTTCATTAAAAGAATTACTTCCCGTCTTAGAGCCTGTAGCGCAATCTGGAAAACCTTTATTAATTATTGCCGAAGATGTAGATGGCGAAGCCCTTTCTACCTTGGTGGTTAATAAATTACGTGGTGCCTTAAAAATCGCCGCAGTAAAAGCACCTGGTTTTGGTGACCGCAGAAAAGCAATGTTAGAAGATATTGCCATCCTAACAGGCGGCACTGTGATCTCGGAAGAGCGCGGATATACACTAGAAAATACGACTATTGACATGTTGGGAACTGCCAAACGCGTGAGCATTGACAAAGACAACACGACACTTATAAGTGGATCGGGTGATGCCGATATGATCAAAAATCGCGTGAACCAAATCAAAGGCCAAATGGAGGCCACCACCTCCGAATACGACAAAGAAAAATTGCAAGAACGTTTGGCTAAATTGGCAGGCGGAGTAGCCGTTTTATATGTTGGAGCAGCCTCTGAAGTAGAGATGAAAGAGAAAAAGGACCGTGTTGATGATGCCCTTCACGCCACACGCGCGGCTGTAGAAGAAGGTATTGTAGCCGGTGGCGGTGTAGCCTTGTTGCGTGCAAAAGCCAGTTTGTCTTCGCTAAAATCAATCAACGCCGACGAAGCTACCGGAATTCAAATTATTTCGAGAGCAATTGAAGCGCCTTTGCGCACCATTGTAGAAAATGCAGGTTTAGAAGGCTCTGTTGTGGTTGCAAAAGTAGCCGAAGGAAAAGGTGATTTTGGATACAATGCCAAAACAGACGAATACGTAGACATGCTGAAAGCCGGTATTATTGATCCTAAAAAAGTAACCCGTGTTGCCCTAGAGAATGCCGCTTCTGTAGCCGGTATGATCCTAACAACCGAATGTGCTTTGGTGGACATCAAAGAAGATGGCCCTGCAGGCGGAATGCCTATGGGTGGCGGAATGCCCGGAATGATGTAATCTTTCTGAACTTCCTAAAATAAAAAAATCCCGTCAGTAGACGGGATTTTTGTTTTTATAATTTCACTTTCTTTTTGACTAATTTCAGGATAACAGGCAAAGTCGAAATCAGTATGATAACAATCACGATGAGCTCAATGTGCTCCTTCAGATTAATTCCTTTTTCTAAGAAAACGCCATATAAATAATGCCCGGAAAAGATGAGCACAAACGACCACAAGAACGAACTCACGATGTTGAAGAACATAAATTTCTTTTTGTCCATGGTGACAATTCCGGCTACTATGGGAGCAAACGTTCTAAATATGGGTAAAAAACGAGCGAAAATAATAGCTTTGCCTCCATATTTTTCGAAGAAATCTTTGGACTGCACCAGGTATTTTTTCTTAAACCAAAACGTATCTTTTTTCTTAAACAGGTAATACCCGCTTTTGGCACCAAACCAATACCCGACCATATTCCCCAAAATTCCGGCTACAGCAACCGACGAAGCCAGTAGAATTACATTAATGATATCATTGTCGATAGTTACCACATTTTGCACCAAACTCGCACAATAAATTCCCGACAAAAACAACAGGCTATCCCCTGGTAAAAAGAAACCGGCAAACAAACCAGTTTCGGCAAAGACAATAAACAAAACGATGTACAAGCCCAATTGGTAGCCTGCAATTTCCATGGTAATGTAAAATTCAGGATTCAGTAATTGCGTCCAATCAAAATTTGTCATAGTTGTTTTTTTGAGAGCGTGAAAATAGGGATAAATCCATTTGCTCACAACCCAATTCAATTAGTTTATCGTTTTCTTAACGCTTATTTTACCCGTTTATACAAGCAACAGCCGTGCAAATTTTGGTAGACTTCGTCGGGCGCTTTTACCTCATCAGAGTCATGCCCCACATTGGCAATGGCTTGTTTTACTGCCAATAATTCACATTTTTCCTCATTGATAAGCACCGTCATTTGGTGGGTTTCAATATCCCACATCGCCATCTTCACCCCAGTAACCGAAAAGGCCGCTTTTTGGATGCGCTTTTGGCATTGGTCACAATTGCCATTCACCTCAAAGGTGTGTTTGGCATTTTTATTTTTTGTTTGGCTCTGCGCCAATGCAGTAAATCCCAAAAGGATCGCGAATAGAATTATTTTTTTCATGTCTATATTATTTATTTATTTCATTTTCATCCCGAGGCTTCGGGATCAATTTTTCAATCCAACTTATATCTCAAACCCGCATAATACATACTGCCAAAAACCGGCGCATATACAATCGAGGCATCAAAAACAACTCCAAACGGATCATTAGCCCCTAAAATGGCTTTGGGTTGGCGGTAATTGGTCAAATTCTCACCGCCTACATACACCTCAAATTGCTTTCCAAAAATACGGGTACATTGCATATTAGCAAGCGTATACGGTGTTGATTCTGCAGGGAATTGATCTGAGCCCGCATTCGATACGGTATACGGAAGCAGTTGTGCGCCCAACCAATTGAAGGTGAGATCAAATTTCCATTGCCGGTCTTTTGATGTGGGTTGTGTTTCGTAGGCAATATTTTCAAAAAGGCGATGCTTGGCCTGTAAGGGTTTGGCTTTCCTTTCCCAGCGGTAATCAGTTTGAATGTCATAATACTTATAGGCCGTTCTAAAGTACAGCTGGTGCAGGGGTTCAAAATTAAAATCAATCTGGAAACTGTTGGCAAATGAGACTCCTTTCAAATCATAAAACTGCACTTGTTGTGGGCCTTGATACAAATCAACCACGACTTGGTTTTGAAAATCGGTGCGGTAGGCATCAAATCCAATCTCGGCATTTTTGATGCCAATTCGAAACTTCTGCAAAAAACTAAACCCATAATTCCATGCCTTTTCGGGATGCAAGCCATAGCGATTACCTCCCCCATTTTCAATCACAAACTCACGCGAACTGGCCATCAAATTTTGATTTTCGGCAAACACAGCGGCCAACCTTCTGCCCTGTCCTGCCGAAATGCGCAACACGCCAAAAGGCCAAGGATTATAACGCACATGAAGACGGGGAGTAACAAAAGTTCCCATACTCGAATGCATATCTACACGGCCGCCAGCAACCAAACTAAAATTATCTGCGTTATCAAACGTGTATTCAAAATAAGTGCCTACATCCAGTATCGATTTGGGGTAAGATGTGCCTGCAAAATTTTCCTGATACTCGTCAAATTGGAGGTTTAGGCCTGTTGTAAATTTATGCATTGTATTGCGAATAATCGAACTAAACACGGCATTGGAGTAATAACTTTTTTGGGTAATGTTATAGGTGCGCAGGCCAAAATAGGATTGTTGCCGATGCGAGCTAAATGCATTTTGAAAACCAATACTCTGAAACGGTCTATCCTTAAAAACATACCCCACTTTGCTAGAAATATCCGCGCGCTCGGTTTTGATTTCGGCACCCCAATGTCGAGTAGTTAAACCATCCGTAAGCGGGTTAAAATTCATCTGACCCAATTGTTTCTCGTCTTGCATGAGTTGCACGGACAAAAAACTCACCCAGCCTTTTTCGGGATTGTAATATTGATAGCGATGCAACAAATTGAGTTGTTTGGCCAAGGGATTGTCCATAAATCCATCATCATTCATGTCTTTGCGTTGGGTTCGGGTATTGCCGTGCAACAACAAACTGCTGCTCCACTTGGGGTTGAGTTTGAAGCCAATATGGGTGTTGAGTTCGTAGCGCGCATCGGTGGAGCTATACGCATTGACAAACAACTTTTTTTCGTTTATGGGCTTACTCAGTTCGGCATTAATTTGACCCGAAATGCTTTCAAAGCCATTCACCACCGAGCCAGCACCTTTGGTAATCTGAATGCTTTCTACCCAAGTTCCTGGGATAAATGATAAACCATAGGCCTGCGAAGCACCACGTACGGAGGGAATATTCTCGGCTGCAATAAGCAAATAGGGACTGGTGAGCCCGAGCATTTTTATTTGTTTGGTTCCGGTAAGAGCATCCGAAAAATTGACATCAATGGATGGATTGGTTTCGAAGCTCTCGGCCAAGTTACAACAAGCTGCTTTGAGCAATTCCTTGCTTGTCATTACCTGTGTATTAAGGGTAGTTGATAAGGATTTGGTGATGCTTTTTTTGTTTGCTTGCAGCTGAATGGTTTTCAAGGTGTCTTGAGCAAAACCAACATAGCTAAGCAAACTGAGCAGCAAAACACCGCTTTTTTTGAGATACATAATAAAGGATTTAGATGAGTACTATTTTCACAAATCGTGAACAAAAACTTACCTAAACTTTATCGTAAAAAATGAATTGGGAATACAACTTAAACAAAGGAGGCGCATGCGATTCCCAATAATAAGTTGAAATTGATGGAGTAACAACCGAACAAGAGGATGGCCAATACCAATTAGTTGTTGTAGGAATTGTAACAACTAAAATAGCCGAAGTTGTTGCGTGTTGAATGGGTACAAACGTATCCGATTTTTTGGAGAGTTGAATGGTTTTGTCGTTGCAACAGGACGATTCTTTCTCTACAATACCGCAGCAATCATCCTCCACATTTTGGGTAGTTGACAATGCATTGAGTTGTACCGATGCGATTGAATCACCACAATAGTGCACCTGAAAAGCAAACCCAAATTGGGAAAGCAACATAAAAAATGCAAGGAGCAAGCTAAGGGGTTTCTTCAAAAACATAAGGCAAAAGTAACAAAACTAACTGATGATCGGCTTTATTTCGGGTTGCATTTGCAAGAAAATGAGAACACCTAAAATTCAACTTAAAATTACTGCCGTTTCTGGTAATAAAAAGCAGGAATAAACAAGATGATGAACAACGGCTGAATGAGAAATCGACGCATATAAAACACCACAAAAGTAGCCGGATGTTCAACAAAATAAAACAAGGCAAAAAATATTCCTATGAGCACCAAAAAAAAGAAAACATAAAACAATGTGGCAACCTTGATGACGCTTTTGTCGGCAAAAAGGACATACAACAACAGCAAGGATAATAGGGTATTTAATGAAAAACGAAAGGCATAGGAAACAAATAATTGCCAAGTCGCAAACTCAGGATAGGCTTGGGTTTGGTAATTGGATTTAAAAAAGGCAATAAACGGATCGTAGAACAACTGCTGCTCGAAAGCGCGAACAGCAGCCAAGAGGATCACGAGTAGAACTGCTAGTAAAATAGCTAGCGCTTTATTGTTTTTTGGCCACATGTCCCGAAAATTTAAAAATCCACAAAATCCACAGCAAGAAAACTACTCCGTATATAAACAAGGGAAACACGATGTCGTGCAAAAAATCTCGGTATTTAGGGTAATGCAACAAAGCCATACACAACAAGGCAATTCGAATCACGTTGAGAAGATGAATCACAAGCGTGCCAAGGAACACAAAAATTAAAGTGGTTTTCCATTTGCCCGAAAAGGCGATCACAAAGGCTACAAACAAAATAATGACACTCATCGCGTTGCATCCTTCTACGATGCGCGCAAGGGGATTTTGCTCAACTACTAAAAGCATTCCCGCTTCTGTAGTTTGCGGAATTAATTTGGCTAAATATCCGAAAGCCTGGAGAATCTGCTGTACTTGCTCGGAAACCAAGACGGTAAATCCATCGGCTTGAAAGGCCAAATCGCTCGAGTATTGATTTAGATATAACTCATAAACAGCCGTGAGCAATCCGTAGGTTCCAAAAAATTTTGCCAAAAAAAGTAAAAACGGTTTGTATTCTTGGAGCTGAGCTTTCACGCTAATTTTTTTTCAAATATAGGCATTTCACTTTGGCAGACAAACCCTATTTTTGCACAAAAAACCAATGGAATTCGAACAACTACTTCCCAAAATACAGTTGCTTTTGCAACAAGAACAGTACAGCAGAACCGAAAAACTGCAGCAACTCTGTGAATTGCTTCGCCAAGAAATCTCCTATTACAACTGGGTAGGATTTTATTTTGCCAATCACGAAAACAGAACCTTGCATTTAGGCCCCTATGCCGGCGCAGCCACCGATCATACCGTGATTCCGTTTGGTAAAGGAATTTGTGGGCAAGTAGCCGAATCCAATCAAAATTTTGTGGTGCCCGACGTGCAAGCCCAAGACAATTACATCGCCTGTAGCTTTACTGTAAAATCAGAGATTGTGG
>CAMBOW010000070.1 GCA_945869365.1 Flavobacterium psychrophilum
GCCGATGATTTTTTGACTGGTCAAGTCATTCTGGTTGATAAACCCCTGCAGTGGTCTTCTTTCCAAGCGGTTAACAAACTCAAGTATTTACTGAAACGCCGTTTTGATTTACCTAAGAAATTTAAAATAGGTCATGCCGGCACACTCGATCCATTGGCTTCGGGCTTGCTAATTGTTTGCACAGGGAAATTCACCAAACAAATTACCGACATACAGGCACAGGCCAAAGAATATACCGGCACCTTTTGCATTGGTGCCACGACGCCTTCGTATGATTTAGAAACCGAAATCGATGCCCAGTTTGACATTGACCACATAAGTGACCAGACAATTGAGGAAGCTAGATTGCAATTCTTAGGCGAAATAGACCAAATACCCCCAATATTTTCAGCGATAAAAAAAGAAGGGAAGCGGTTGTATGAACATGCGCGTGCGGGGGAAACGGTAGAAATTGCCTCCCGCAAAACTACGATCTACGAATTTGAATTCACCCGAATTGCCTTACCCGAACTTGATTTTCGAGTGGTGTGTAGCAAAGGCACCTATATTCGGTCGTTGGCTTATGATTTTGGAAAAGCCCTCTCGAGTGGTGCGCACCTCACAAGCTTGCGCCGCACCAAAATTGGTGCATATGCCGTAGATAATGCCTTGACTATTCCAGATTTTGAAGCGAAGTGGAAAGTACTTGATGCATAAGCGCCACGATTTCGTGTTGAATTTCTACTCCTCTATCGCGAAAATACCACAGTTGTAAATCGGCTTTAGCCGTTTCATCCACAATTCCGTGCTCTTTTTTGTAATTGGCAATCAGGTTAACAGCCCCTTGTGGACGTGGACCCCATTGGCCCAAAAGAATATGGTTTTCTGGATCGATAACCAATAGTTTAGGCATGGCTTTGGCGCCATGGGTAAGCACTCGTTGCATGAGGCCGTCATTTTCGTCTCGAAACGCCAATTTAAAATCAATATTGGGATTGGCCTGTGCCATTTTATTCAATACGGGCAATACTTGAGCTCCATCGGCACACCAGCCTTCGGTGAGCACGAGCCACAAATATTTTTTGTCCAATTGCGCAAGAGCTGATAGGGTTTCTGCGGTGAGTTGTGTGGTTTTATCCAGTCGATTCATACGGGCTTCGTTGAGTTCGGTATAGTGCAAAAAAGCCTCCGATTGTTCATGGCCGGTAACTTTTCCGGCTAAAAATTGATTTTTAACTACTGTACGATAGGCTTCGTAACCATAGGATTGCACTAAGGCCAATTGGATTTCGTTTTTCATAGGATAAAATGGTGTTGCAAAGGCCAAAGATAAGGTAATTTTATGCCTGCTTTCCGTGTGTTTTGTCACACAAAAAGCTTGTTTTTTATAGCGTATATTTTTTAAGCACGACGAATTTCAAAAACAGAATATCGCTATATTTGCACAACTCAATGTAAAAGTAAAATGAAGTACAAAAGAATCCTACTCAAGTTAAGTGGTGAAGCCTTAATGGGCGATAAGCAATACGGTATTGACCCTGCTCGTCTGTCTGAATATGCCGATGAAATCAAAAAAATACACGACAAAGGAGTGGAAATTGCGATCGTAATTGGCGGCGGAAATATTTTTCGGGGAGTGGCTGGTGCAAGCAGCGGAATGGATCGGGTGCAAGGAGATTATATGGGCATGTTGGCCACCGTCATCAACGGCATGGCCTTACAAGGTGCCTTAGAAAGTCGCGGAATGCTCACCCGTTTGCAAACCGCACTAAAAATTGAAGCCATCGCCGAGCCCTACATCAAACGAAGAGCGGTACGCCATTTAGAAAAAGGACGCATTGTGATTTTTGGAGCAGGAACGGGTAACCCCTACTTCACAACAGACACTGCTGCGGTATTGCGGGGAGTTGAAATTAATGCCGATGTAATCTTAAAAGGCACCCGTGTAGATGGTATTTACAGCGCTGACCCAGAAAAAGATCCTTTAGCCACCAAATTTGATTTCATCTCTTTTGAAGATGTATTAAAGAAAGGGTTAAACGTAATGGATACGACTGCCTTTACCTTGAGTCAAGAAAATAAATTGCCTATTTTGGTGTTTGACATGAACAAAAAAGGAAACTTAGAAAAAATTTGCAACGGCGAAAACATTGGTACCGTAGTTCATATTGGCTAAGTAAATACTATAGATTAACTAGAATTCCCATGACAGAAGAAATTGATTTTATTTTAGAAAGTACCGAAGAATCGATGAATGGTTCTATCGCACATTTAGAAAAATCCTTTTTAAACATTCGAGCTGGTAAAGCAAGTCCGCAAATGCTGGGCAGTGTTTTTGTTGATTATTACGGTGCACAAACTCCGTTGTCGCAAGTGGCCAATATCAATTCGCCCGACGCACGCACCCTGACTATTCAGCCCTACGAAAAAAGCATGTTGAATCAGATTGAGAAAGCGATTCTTATTGCCAATTTGGGATTTAACCCCATGAACAATGGCGATTTGGTAATTATTAGTGTGCCGCCACTCACCGAAGAACGCCGTAGGGATTTAGTAAAACAAGCTAAAATCGAATCGGAAGATGCCAAAATTGGAATTCGAAATGTGCGTAAAGACGCCAATACCGACATCAAAAAATTAGAAAAAGAAGGCACCGCCGAAGATTTTTGTAAAAAAGCAGAAGACGAGGTGCAAAACTTAACCAATGCGTTTATAAAAAAAGTAGACGAATTGTTGTCGGCAAAAGAAGCCGAAATCATGAAAGTCTAAGGCGGTAGCCAATACGGATTACACCGTCTCTTGAGTGAATACTACTTAGAGGCGGTTTTTTAATGAACTCACGATCTGCTTATGAGCTTGTTTGGTAGAACTTTTTTGCTGTGCTGGATGTTTATGCTATCCTGTTGGATGCAGGCACAACAGCATTTTACCGGACAGATTAAAGATATAGTAACTTTAAAGCCTATTGGCTTAGCTACCTTGGCACACGACGAAACGCACTACTCCTTCTCGGATAGTTATGGTTTTTTTAATTTGGTAAGCGCCGACAAATCGCTAGTACACATTCGCGCAAGAGGGTACCAAGAGCAAACAATTACGTTGCATGCTTCGCAAAAGTTTTACACTGTTTTACTCTCGCCCCAGCCAAACCAAGCAGCTGCAAATACGACCGGAACGGCCATTATACAGCAAGCCATTCGGGTAAAAAATCAAAATAATCCCTTTGTAAAAATACCAGCCTTTGATTGCAAAGCCTACAACAAACTCACCATAACGGCAAATCCCGATTCGATTGAGGGACGAGTGGAAAGCGTGTTGAAACACAACATTTTTGGAAAAATGGTCGTCAAAACCGATTCGAGTGATTACGAATTTAAGAAGTTCATTAGCAAGCAACACCTGTTCCTCACCGAGAAAGTTTCTGCCTACCAATATGCATCCAACCGGTTTAAAGAAACCATATTGGGCTACAAAATGGCGGGATTTAATCAGCCGATTTATGAATTTGTTTCGCTGCAATTACAGTCCTACTCCATTTATGATCCGTATTATGTGTTGTTGCAAAAAAAATATTGGAGTCCTTTATCCGATCAGGCCAACGCGCAGTACACCTTTGAATTGATCGATCAGATTAGTCTGCAAAATAGACCGGTTTATGTGGTTTATTTTAAAAGTAAAGTCAAAAACAAGGACTTAGAAGGGCTGTTGTATATTGATGAAGCTAGTTATGCCGTGGCCAAAGCGGTAACCTTTGTAAACAAAGCGCTACAACTGCATGCGCTGCACGAATACAGGTATAATGAAAGCCAAAACCTCTGGCTGCCCGAAAGTCAAAAATTTAAAATTAGCAAGGGGAAGAAAAATGAAAGTCTCTCCTTCTTGGGGCAAACCTTGGTGTTTGATCCGTTAGACGGGAGTATGTCTCAAACCCGACAAAAAGTGGCCTCTGATTTTACCTATTTACTGGCCGAAACTCAGTTTTTTGACTTTAACTTTCAAGCAGGACCTCCTTTGCGTAATTCGTTTATCAAAATTGAGATGAAACGTGATGCAGAAATGAAGCCTGAATTATTCTGGGAAAAGTACCGCAAAGACAGTTTAGATTTTCGCATGCCCTTAACCTATTTGGGCTTGGACAGTATAGGCCGAAAAGTGAAGCTGGAAAAGAGGTTGCGGTTGGCGAGAAAACTCTTGGTAGGTTATGTGCCCTATGGTCCCGTCGATGTTGATTTGCGGTATTTTTTGCGCTACAACAATTACGAAGGATTTCGCATGGGCATGGGCGGAAAAACCAACGAGTCCTTCTCAAAAATAATGCAATTTAACGGCTATACGGGCTATGGAACCAAAGATGGCGCCTTTAAGTATAGCATTGGAACTGCTGCTCGTTTGGGTGATTTTTCCTCTACCTGGCTGGGTGTTTCCTATACCGATGATGTACAAGAAATAGCCAGCACCTCCTTTGTGATTGACAAAATTCCCTTCCGCATTTACAACCCCAGACCCATTAATATTAGTACTTTTTATAATTACAACAGTTGGCGGGGCTACATAGAAACTAAACTTTTTCCGCGAACAGAGAGTGTGTGGCAGCTCACGAAAAGTTATATCGATCCCAAATTTGATTATTTGTATACAGTAAATGGCAAAGCCTATGAAAATTATCAGATGACAACGGCAACAGCCTCAATTCAGTGGAACCCATTTAGTGAATATTTACAAACCCCTAAAAACCGGATTGAAATAGAAACAGGTTATCCAAAATTTACCTTTCAGTTCACCCGCACGCTTCCCCAATTTGCTAAAAATGATTTTGATTTTGCCAAATTTGATTTCCGTTTGGAATACGAAAAACAGTTTCTCAATAACCAACTCAGTAGTGTATTAGTTGAAACCGGCTATGCAGTTGGCGATGTGCCGCTCACGCACTTGTATAATACCTCGCCAAACAACATTAGTAAAACCAAGATTATGCAACGTTTTACAGTAGCCGCCAAAAACAGTTTTGAAACGATGTTTTACAACGAATTTTTCTCGAGCAAATACCTCACCCTACAACTCAAACACAGTTTTCAAAAATTGGAACTGTCCAAATCTATTACGCCTACCTTGGTATTGGTAACACGAACTGCTCTTGGAAATATGGATAAACCCGCACAACACAGCGGTTTTGTATACAAAACACTCGACAAAGGGTACTTGGAATCGGGTTTAGAAATAAACAATTTAGTGGGCACCCTGGGATTGAATTTCTTTTACCGCTACGGGGCCAATAGCTTAACCGATTTGGAAGATAATATTTCGGTAAAATTCAGCTTTATACTAGACTTAGGTCTTTAAGGCTTGATGATGAGCACCGACGGAATATTACTGAGCCAAGTGCTTTGCGAGGCGACCAATTTTTTCCAACTGTCTAAGCTAATTACCAACAAATCTTGTTTGCCTAAAAATTCTTTGTCCAAGATTCGTTCGTTCATCAAACTTAAATGAGCCGGATATTCTTGTTCTAAGGTTGACAAAGCACTCTCCAATAAAAAGTTACTTTGCACAATGGCATTGCTCGCCAACACAGCAACTTTGGAATCGTTGTTGCTTATTAATTTTTGACAAAAATCGATCAAAAACGTATCCTCAGCGCTAAAAATAGGCACCAATACGCGGTCTACTTTTTGCAGGTTTTTATCAATAAAAATACCCAACGGCATTTGTGTTCGGGTTATAATTTGACGGGTACGTTCGTCAAACGGAGAGTTTTCAAACAGGCCTTCTTTGCCCGTAAATTTATCAATCAAACGATCGGGGTTGATGATACGGGTAGTAAAACCAAGTACTTTTCCCAACAAAGTTCCATCAAAAATAGATTTCCCTAAGCCCACTAAAAGCAAATCGTAATGTCCTTCTTCGGCAATCTCCGTGATGTCGGTTTCTACATCGACAGTGGCTTTAAAAAAGGTATTGATTTCTTGCTTAAGATTTTTTGCTTCCTCTAAAACGGGTGCAAAACGCATTTTTTCATACTCTTCCATATTAAAGGAATGCAACTCGTCACTCAGGGATAAATGCATGGCTGTAATGCTCGCTTCGCCTTTTGGCTTGCCCGACAAACTTGAGGCAATACGCAGCAGCCCCTTTGCTTTTTCGCTGTTGCCAAACGCAACCAAAATTCGGTATTTGGAATTTCCAGATTTTTCCTCGGCTGGCGAAACATCTTTGGTTTTGAATATAAAATTGATAATATCAAGCGCAGGTCCCGTCATGAAGGTGGTAACCAAGGCCATAATTACCATCATGGTAAATACCTCCGAGGTGAGCACGCCCAAATCATACCCAATATTTAACACCACCAACTCCATTAAGCCTCGGGTGTTCATGAGTGCGCCAATGGTGAGGCTATCGCGCCAATTTTGCCCTACAAATTTTGCTGCCAAAGCACTGCCTATAAACTTTCCAACTACCGCCACACCAATAATACAAGCGGTTACTTTCCATAAAAACGGGTCGTTAATTAAGCCAATTTGTGTGCGCAATCCGGTGAAAACAAAAAACAGAGGCAGCAATAAAATCACGGCAACGTCTTCGACTTTATCAATAAAAATGGCGCGAAACTTGGCAATATCGGGCATAATAGCACCCGTCATGAAAGCACCAAACAAAGCGTGAATTCCAATAACTTCTGTAGTATAGGCCGAGATAATTAAGGTCAAGAAAAATATGGCTACTACCGGTTTATTTAATTTTGATTTACTGCCATACAAATCCCCGATACGTTTTAAGAACGGTTTTACAACCAAAAGCATAATCAAAACATAGCCTGCGGCCATGCCAATCACATACAAAGAGCTCACAAAAGAGCCCGCTTTTACAATGGCTATTACCGCGGCCAATAAACACCAGGCGGTAATGTCGTCGGCAGCGGCGCAGGTAATCACAATGGTACCTAAACGGGTTTTGTGTATCCCGCGTTCTTGCACGATGCGCGCCAATACCGGAAAAGCCGTAATGCTCATGGCAATTCCCATGAATAAACTAAACGATAAAAATTCGACACCCACAGGGGCAAAGCGGAAATAAATATAATACGCCAATCCAACGCCCAAGGCAAAAGGGATTACAATGCTGGCGTGGCTGATGACAACCGCGTCGTTGGCTTTGTTTTTGAGGACTTTCAAATCGAGTTCCATGCCAATGACAAACATGAACAAGATTAAGCCAATCTGACTCAGGAACTGCAAATTCCCTAAGGAATCAACGGGGAAAAGAGCGGTTGAAAATTCGGGAAAATACATGCCTAGCAAGGAGGGGCCTAATACAATTCCGGCAATGATTTCGCCAATTACAGTGGGTTGTCCTATTTTGCGAAACATCCAACCAAAAAAACGAGCAACTACAATTATGGTGATAATTTGCCCCAATAAAATGGCCAACGGATGCTTCAGGTTGTGTTCCATGGACAATAAAAACTCCGACCATTGGGTGTTCTTGGAAGTAATCACCACAATTTTACGGCCCATTTCGAGCACTTTTCCTTGAATTAATATCCAATAGATTAGCACCGAAAATCCGCCGGTAATCAATAGATAAAAAATGGAGTTCTTAAATCGTTTCATGAAACACGCAAATCAAATTAGGGCTAAATATCAGAAATCAAATATATAAATTATGTGCCAAGTATAAGGCATAACCTAAATTTAATACCACCCATAAACTACTTGAAATTTTGAATAAATATGCGTTGCTTATATTTAAATTTCCCTTGCTTTACCTACATTTGCATGCATTTTTAAACGTTTCATGAAAAAAGCAGTAAAAGTCGGTTTTTGGGAAAAATTAGCCCGCATAATTCTTAAAAACAGAATTGCCATTTTGGTGATTATTGCTGCGCTCACCTTGTTTTTGGGTTTGCAATGGAAGAACTTGGCTATGACCTATACCGAGGCCAATTTGCTTCCCAAAGACCATCCGGCCAACCAACAATACGAGCAATTTTTAAACACTTTTGGCGAAGAAGGCAACCTGATTGTCATTGGGTTTAAAGATCCTACTTTTTTTACTCCCAAAAACTTTGCCGCCTGGGCTGAGCTGATGTCTGGGTTAAAAAAATCAGCTGCAGTAGAATTGGTCGTTTCGATTAACGACTTGAAAAAAATTCACAAAGACACCATTTCCCAAAAATTTGACCTGGTTTCTTTTGTAGATCCTACGCAAACCAATAATCCTTCCTACCTGAAAGGCCTGCGCTACCAATTGTTTCATGAATTGCCTTTTTATGAAGGCTTGTTGTTTAATAAAAATACAGGTTCTATTCGTGCTGCGCTGTATTTAAAGAAAAGTGTGGTGAATACAGCCGGCCGCAAAACCTTTATTGTAGAAGAATTAGTGCCCAAAATTGACGCCTTTGAAAAAGCAACTGGCATGGATTTACGCGTGTCGGGCATGCCCTACATTCGGACCATCAACGCCGAAAATATGAAGGGCGAAATTGGGCTATTTATTGGCGCTGCCTTACTCATTACCTCCTTGATTTTCTTTTTGTTTTTCCGTTCCTTCCGCGCCACCTTTATCTCGATTTGTATTTTATTGGTTGGGGTGATGTGGTCTTTTGGTACGCTGGGTTTGTTTCATTACAAAATCACCATCCTCACGGCTATTATTCCTCCTTTGATTATTGTGATTGGGATTACCAATTGCATTTTCTTGATCAATAAATACCAGCAAGAAATTAAGAACCATAAAAATCAGGCCAAGGCCTTGCAGCGCGTAATTTCGAAAATTGGAGTTGCTACCTTGATGACCAATTTGACTACAGCAGCCGGATTTGCCACCTTTATGATTACGGGAAACGACTTGTTGTATGAGTTTGGTTTGGTTACTTCGATTAATGTGATTACCGTGTATTTACTCACCCTTTTAGTGGTGCCCATCGTGTACAGTTTCATGCCGATGCCCAAAGAGAAACACTTGTATCACTTGAGTAAAAACTACATTTCTACGCTATTGGATTGGGTTGAGTTACAAGTAAAAAACCACCGCAAACGCCTTTATATTATTTATGGATTGCTGCTTGCATTTAGCATTGTCGGCATTACACAAATGAAAGTTTCGGGCAGTTTAATTGGCGAAATGCCCAAAAGCGCTACGTTTTTTAAAGACATTTTGTTTTATGAAAAAGAGTTTAGCGGGGTGATGCCGCTGGAAATCATGATCGATACCAAGCACAAAAAAGGCGTGATGAAATTATCGACGCTGAAACGCATAAACGAATTGCAAGAAACCATCGAGCAGATTCCCGAATTGTCCAAACCGGTTTCTATTGTAAACTTGATTAAGTATTCCAAACAAGCCTACTACAATGGCAATCCGGACTATTATGAGTTGCCCACGGCACAAGAACAGGCTTTTATTTTATCGTATGCCAAGAATGCCAAGAAAAACACCAAAGACAATTTGATGAAAAGCTATGTTGATGCCAGTGGCCGTTATGCGCGCATTACCACCTACATGAAAGACATTGGCACCGGCGAAATGGCCAAAATTGAACGCCAATTGCAAGCCAAAATTGACAAAATTTTTCCTGCCGAACGCTACACGGTGACGCTCACGGGCAAAGCCTTGGTGTTTCAAAAAGGCACGAGTTACTTGATAGACAACCTCATCGAATCCTTGATCTTTGCCATATTACTAATCGCCGGACTGATGGCCTATTTGTTTCGTTCGGTAAAAATGGTGTTGGCGTCGGTGATCACCAATGTGCTGCCGTTGTGTATAACCTCAGGTTTAATGGGGTATATGGGCATTCCGCTGAAACCTTCTACGATCTTGGTGTTTAGTATTGCCTTTGGGATCTCGGTAGATAATGCGATTCAGTTCATGGCCAAGTTTCGACACGATTTGCAGCGCAACCATGGAAATGTGAATAAATCCGTGATGAGTGCCCTACGCGAAACGGGCATCAGTACCTTTTATACCTCGGTGGTCTTGATTTTTGGTTTTGCCATTTTTACATTGTCGAGCTTTAGCGGAACCATTGCCTTGGGCGGATTGATTTCCTGCACCTTGCTCTTTGCCATGTTTGCCAATTTGTTGGTGCTCCCGGCCTTGGTGTTGAGCTTTGAAAAAGACACGTTCAAAAGGAAACGAAAATAGCCCCGATGGCAGGCGACATCCTTTTGGCGGCCAAGCCAAAAGATATAGCCGAACAGCGGGAAATTGCTCCCAAAAAATAACAACAATTGCCTTATATTTGCAACACACCTCGCCAATGCGTGGGAATGCAACACACCTTTTAGAAGCACATTTATGAAAACAGTAA
>CAMBOW010000071.1 GCA_945869365.1 Flavobacterium psychrophilum
AGAAAAAAATAGAACTGCCCAGGTAACTGCCAATTTTTATTTTGTCATACGGTATCGGATAAAAGCGATTCCCCAATAGGTAGGAGGTAATCATCATGCTTGCGTAGGCAACTATAGTGGCTATTGCCGAGCCGTAATACCCATAAGAAGGAATTAATAAAAAATTAAGTGCCAAGGTAAGCGCTGCGCCGAGTAGGGATATCAATGCGCCGATGTAGGTTTTGTCAATCAATTTATACCAAATAGATAAATTGGTGTAAATCCCCAGAAAGAAATTAGCCAAGATAATCAACGGAACTACTTTCATCGCTTCCCAATAGGCCGTGTCTCGTATCATGAGCTCCTTGAATAAATCGGCAAAAACCAACACGACCAATTGAATTAAGGAACCAAATATCACAAAGTACTTGGTTACGGCAGCATAGGTTTCGGGAGCTTTAGCATCGTCGGCATGGCTAAAGAAAAAAGGTTCAATACCCAAGGTATAGGCCGTGCGGTACAAGACCATAAACAAGCCCAGTTTATAGCAAGCCGCATAAACTCCCACCTGGGCATGGGCTATCTCGGCAGGAAGTAATTTTCCTAGTAAAATTTTATCAAATTGCTCGTTAATTGCAAAAGCAAGACCGGCTACCAATATGGGCAATCCGTAGCGTAACATTCGCTTCCATAGATCCCAATCAAATTCCCATTTAAGGTGAAGGTAATCGGATGACAAGGCCAAAAAAGTAACCAAACTCGCCAAGATATTGGAGATAAATATATATCCGATTTGAAAATTTTCTTGAAAAATACTGCCCCAAAAACATGAAGGATCTGCCAAGGCCATTTTGGGAAGCACCAATAAAAAGAAGAGATTTAACGATAAGTTGACTACTACATTCCCTACTTTGAGCATCGCATAAAGTCCTGGTTTTTGGTGGGCCCGCAACTTAGAAAAAGGCACAATCACAAAAGCGTCCAAAACCAAAATCCAAATGGTGTAGGTAATGTACTGCACGTTAATTCCCGAAGCGGCAGCCAAACTGTTTCGGCACAACAAGGCAAGCGCTAAGAAGAAAAGGGAGCTGGCAAAAATAGAAACCGTGCTGGTTTCAATCACTTTGTCTTTGTTGGCTTCTTTGTTGTAAAACCGAAAAAAGGAAGTTTCCATACCGTAGGCTAAGATCACGTTAAAGAAAATCATCCACGAAAAAATAATCGTGACTTGTCCGTACTCTTCTCTGGGAAGAAGTTGAGTATAAATAGGCACCAACAAAAAACTAAACATGCGCGGAATCACCGTGGCAAGTCCATATATGGCAGTAGTTTTAAATAGTTTTTTGTATAAGCCCAAAGGTTTCTGGTGTTGGTTGAAGTGAAACAAAAATAGGGATTTATAGAAACAAAACGGGGCGTACTGTAAATAAAAAAAGCCAACAATAATTGTTGGCTTTTCGTTGTTATTTCGAGTAAAATTATCCGTTTAAGGCTTCTGCTCCACCAACAATTTCTAAGATTTCGTTGGTAATTGCCGCTTGACGGGCCTTGTTGTAGGTTAATTTTAATTGATTTCTCAATTCGGTTGCGTTGTCGGTGGCTTTGTGCATGGCTGTCATACGTGCGCCGTGTTCAGAAGCAAATGAATCGCGGATGCCTTTATACAATTGTGTTTTTAATGATTTTGGAATCAAGGTCAACACGATGTCTTCTTTGGAAGGCTCAAATATATAATCTCCAGCCGAAGCAGTTGTTGCTGAAGCCAAAGCAGCCAAAGGCAAAAATTGCTCGGTTTGTACAATTTGTGTAGCGGCGTTTTTAAACTGATTGTAAATCAACTCTACTTTGTCGTACCCACCTGTTAAAAACAATTCGGTAATGGTATTCGCAATCACAGAAACATTGTCAAAAGTAAGAGTGTCAAAAACAGCACTTTGGTTATCAATTACAGAGTGGGTTTTTTTCAATACGTCGTTTCCTTTTTTACCAATGGCAAAAACATCCACTTTTTTACCGGCATAAAAATCGGTTCTGCTTTTTACTTCTTTGACCACGTTGGTATTAAAGGCGCCACACAAACCCCGGTTTGAGGTAACGGCCACCAACAATACTTTTTTCACTTCGCGTTGCGTGGTGTACTCGCCACCAGCATCTCCGTCTAAGGTGGCCGACAAGTTTTGCAACAACTCGGTCAATTTCTCGGCATACGGACGCATCGCTGTAATGGCGTCTTGTGCTTTTTTTAACTTCGCGGCAGAAACCATTTTCATCGCCGATGTGATTTGCATCGTCGAGGATACGGAAGTAATTCGGTTACGGATTTCCTTTAAATTTGCCATTTGTGTATAGTTAGGAGTTGGAAGCTGGAAGCTCGAAGTAAGGCGTTAACTTCCCTACTTCCCACTTCAAACTTCAAGCTTAATTATATTTTGCTGAAATTTCTTTAGCAGCAGCCTCGATTACGCCGGTAATGCTGTCGTCTAATTTTCCTGCTTTTAATGCGTCTAATGTCGCTCTGTTTTTGCTGTTTAGGTAGGCCAAAAAGTCTTTTTCGAACTCTTTAACTTTGTTTACAGGCACATTACGCAACAAGTTTTTAGAACCGGCATAGATAATCGCTACTTGATCTTCTACCGTATACGGATCGTTTAATCCTTGTTTCAAGATTTCTACGTTGCGTCTTCCTTTTTCGATTACGTTCAAGGTTACCGCATCCAAATCAGAACCAAACTTTGCAAAGGCTTCCAATTCACGGAATTGCGCTTGGTCTAATTTTAAGGTACCCGCTACTTTTTTCATCGATTTGATTTGCGCGTTTCCACCCACACGAGATACCGAAATACCTACGTTAATCGCGGGACGAACACCTGAATTAAACAAATCTCCATCCAAGAAAATCTGTCCATCGGTAATCGAAATTACGTTGGTTGGAATATAAGCCGAAACGTCACCCGCTTGGGTTTCAATGATTGGTAATGCGGTCAATGAACCTCCTCCTTTTACGATTGGTTTTAGCGAATCAGGTAAGTCATTCATGTTTTTGGCGATATCGTCGTTGGCAATTACTTTACACGCTCTTTCTAATAAACGAGAGTGCAAGTAAAATACGTCTCCAGGATAGGCTTCACGACCCGGTGGTCTTCTTAACAATAGAGACACCTCACGATACGCAACCGCTTGTTTGGATAAATCATCATATACAATCAAAGCAGGACGGCCTGAATCTCTAAAATATTCACCAATAGCTGCTCCTGCAAATGGAGCATATACTTGCATTGGCGCTGGATCAGATGCGTTGGCAGCCACAATAATGGTGTAGGCCATCGCTCCTTTTTCTTCTAACATTTTTGCTATTCCCGCTACAGTTGACGCTTTTTGTCCAATCGCTACGTAGATACAAAATACCGGTTGACCCGCGTCATAAAATTCTTTTTGATTCAAAATGGTGTCCAAACACACGGTAGATTTACCGGTTTGACGGTCACCAATTACCAGCTCCCGTTGTCCACGTCCTACAGGAATCATGGCGTCAACGGCTTTTACACCTGTTTGCAAAGGCTCAGTTACTGGCTGACGGAATATTACTCCTGGTGCTTTACGCTCCAAAGGCATTTCGTATAAGTCTCCGCCGATGGGTCCTTTTCCGTCAATAGGAAAACCCAGGGTGTTTACTACACGACCTACCATTTGCTCGCCTACTTTTAAGGAAGCAATGCGTTGGGTTCTTTTGGCAGTAGATCCTTCTTTAATTCCGGTTGATGGTCCTAAAAGTACCACCCCTACATTGTCTTCTTCCAAGTTCAAAACGATTCCTTCTAAACCGTTTTCAAATTGAACTAATTCGCCGTATTGGGCATTCGATAGTCCGTATACACGGGCAATACCATCCCCAACTTGAAGTACTGTTCCTACTTCTTCTAGAGAAGCTCCAGATTCAAAACGCTCTACTTGTTTTTTTAAAATTGCTGAAATTTCAGCTGGTTTAATTTCCGCCATAATTATATAAATAACTAGTTACTTAATTCTCTTTTTAATACTTGCAATCTGTTGGCAATGGAAGCGTTGTATTGCTTGTCGCCTATACGTAAAATAAATCCGCCGATAATGGCTGGATCTACCGTGTTTTCTATGGTAATTTTTTTGTCTGAAAAAGTGGCGATTTTTTGCAACACCTTGGCTTCTAAAGCCGCATCCATCGGAATAGCAGTGGTGACTTTTGCGGTTTCAACGCCGTTCAAAATGGCATGCAACTCATTGTATCTTACCGCAATGGTGTGAAGCAATTCAAACCGTTTGTTTTCGAACAACAAGTGAAACAAGCTTTTGGTTACCGCATGGGTATTGGCAAATACTTCCAACAACACGCTTTCTTTTACCTCCACTTTGGTGGTTGGATTTGCGATAAAGGTGCGCAGCTCGGCATTGTTGCTAAGGGTTTTTTCCACCACAAGCATATCGGCATTTACTGCATCGGCAGCGCCTTTGGCTTGTGCTATTTCTAAAATAGCTTTGGCATAACGAATCGCAGCTCTTGTACTGGCCATAATTAGTTTAGTTTAGCATCACCCAACATTTTTTCTACCAATTTTACTTGGGAATCTTTGTTGGCCAATTCGTCTTGTAATAATTTTTCTGCAATCGCTAAAGACAAGGTAGAAACCTGTGATTTCAATTCAGCCATGGCTGCATTTTTCTCGGTTTCAATTGCCGCTTTGGCTTGCTCAATCATTTTCAAACCTTGTGCTTGTGCTTCTGATTTAGAATCGGCGATCATTTTTTCTTTCATTTCACGCGCTTCTTTCAACATCGCATCACGCTCCATACGGGCTTCTTGCAAAATACGTTGGTTGTCGGCTTGCAAATTTTGCATTTCTTTTTTGGCGTTTTCAGCTGATTCCAAATCATTTTTGATGCCTTCTTCGCGCTCGTTTACCGCATCCAAAATGGGTTTCCACGCAAATTTTTTCAACAAGAAAATCAATCCAACAAAAATTAATGTTTGCCAAAAAAACAAACCAAACGAAAAATCATTTATTAACTTTTCCATACTTTTTATTCTTACTGTCTATATAATGTGAGTTTAAAAACTCGGTGTGTTCAATCTAAGTAAAACAAAAGCTGCAACCAACCGTTACAGCTTTTTGTTTGTTTGTATTATACTGCAAATAAAGCAGCAAATCCAATACCTTCAATAAGCGCAGCTGCGATAAGCATAGCGGTTTGAATTTTACCAGTAGCTTCTGGTTGACGGGCAATCGCGTCCATAGCAGAACCACCTATTCTACCAATACCAATACCAGCTCCGATTACTACTAATCCAGCTCCAACAATTTTAGGAATTTCCATAATGTATATATATTAAATTAAACATTCAAATTTGAGTCTTAAAGTTGTAAAGTCTTAAAGTCTAAAGTCGTTATGAATAGACTTTCAAACTTTCGACATTTGACTTTCGACTTAATGGTGCTCAGCACCTTCATGATGGTGTTCTTCTACCGCCGATCCGAAATACAAGGCCGATAACATCGTGAAAATATAAGCTTGCAACAAGGCTACTAAAATCTCAATGGTTGAAATGGCAAACGAAAGCAAGAACGACAAGCTGCTTCCCAACCAGTTTTTGAAAATAAACATCAATCCAATCAAACTCATCAATACGATGTGGCCCGCAAAAATGTTGGCATACAAACGAATCATCAACGAGAACGGTTTGATCAAGACACCCAACAGTTCAATGGGTGCCAAAATAAATTTCATCGGAGTGGGCACGCCTGGCATCCAAAAAATGTGTCCCCAGTAATTTTTGTTGGCAGTCAAATTGGTGATTAAAAAGGTAATTACAGCCAATCCAAAAGTCACAGCTATATTTCCAGTTACATTAATTCCCAATGGTGTCAATCCGAAGATGTTCAAGAACCACACAAAGAAAAAGATGGTCAACAAATAACTCATGTATTTTTTGTAGTGTTTCTCACCAATATTAGGGATAGCAATTTCGTCGCGTATGTACAAAACAATCGGTTCAAAGAAACGGCCTGGTCCAGAAGAGATTCCGCCATTTTTGGTATACGATTTAGCCAACCCGCTAAACAACATAAACATCAATAAGGCGACTACCATAATGGTAAAAACGCCTTTGGTGATGGATAAATCGATTGGTTTTGCGTTGGTGGGGTGATGGTGCTCATCAAGCTTTACTGTTCCCTGCGCGTCTGTTTTGTAGATGCGTTCGTGGTGCAATACATAATAGTTTCCATTTGACTCGGCAACTGTTCCATGTTCGTCACCATGGTTAAATTTGGACGAGGAGAAAAAGTGTACGCCATTGTCCCACAAAATAATGGGCAATGGAAAACCATAATGGGTATGGGTAGATTCGTCTGCAAAAAGGGTAAAATCGTGCGCGTCCAACACGTGATGGTCAATAAACGCTCTAATTTTTGATTTTAAATCGGCTGGTTCAGCGTGTGCTTCATGAGTAGTTTCAACAGGAGCAGAATCAGAAGAAGCTGGTGCTTCGGGAGTATTAGAATGTCCTATAATAGGAAGAAAGGCGACTAAAATTGCTATACTTACTTGGATCAGTTTTTTTGAAAACACCATAGCGTATGAATTAACTTAATTTTGAGTTTCTAAAATTTGGTGCAAAAGTACATTAATTATTAATATTCAAAAGTATAAAGCAATTATTTTTTTGGGGGATTTGCAGAAAAATCAAGGGTTTGTTGGGCATTGTTTAAAATACGTACAGACAAGTAGGTTTCTATTGTCAAAAACCAAGCAAACACCACAAAAACTTGTCTTTTTTCTGTTGGATCAAATCCGGAAGAATTGCCTACTATTGAATAAAAAAACCAATACGTTATCCCTATTTTTAAAAGCGTGAGCCAAATAAATACAAACCCAAAATTGTCGGTAAATCGCTGCGGTAAAAAAGTTAAAATTCCAAGTAGCACAAGGGACGAAATTCCAAAAAACAAATAGAGTTGCGGCAACGAAAACTGAAACGCTACTGCTGTTTGGCCCAAGCAGGTAAACCGATAAAGCCCAAGGTGAATGACATAACTAACTCCAACCACAAAAAGCAATTGCAAAAGGAATTTTACTTTTAATTGCATGGAATTATTCAGATTTGTTGATTTCTTTGAGTTGGCGATTGATGTTATAGAATGCGATTGCGATTCCAGCTAAAGTGAGCCCTTTTATAAAAAGACGGTGTGGATTGGCGTATTTTTCATCGAGCCATTTTCCTAAGTAGGCAAACAGAAATACAATCACGCCCATTTGAATGGGGATGTTAATGAGCGCAAGCCATTTGTTACGCGTTTGTTTCTGTTGGTTTGGGGATTGCATTGGGTTGAGTTGTAGATTTTAAATGCGGTTTCATTTCGCAAGAGGCGCTAAAATCGGCACAGGGCTCTACTGATAATTTGCCACATACTACAGCTCCTTTAATGCTGGCCTTTGCTTTTACCGTGAGCATTTCGGCTACTTGGATGTTGCCGTGGTATTTACCTTCGATATCGCAGTTTTTGCAAACAACATCTCCAGTTACCGTGGCAGCAGGGCCAATCACCAATTTACCGTTTGACTTAAAATTTCCGGTTAATATGCCGTCCAAACGAAAATCGGCTTGCGACACGATATTGCCTTCAATGGTGGTGCCTTCAACTATTCGGTTGGTTTTTCCCAACAAATCTGTATATGATTTTGTCTTTTTGTCAAACATGGCTATTTCTTTTCTTTTTTCATTACCGATGGATCATCCGGACTCATGTTTAGGTCATCGGGCGAGGGAGGCGCCATGCTATTTTCGGTGTCATCCCCGCCCAAAACATCGTTGGCAGGTACCGTTTGGTCAGGCATTACAAGATTTGGCTGGGATTTAGCCGGAACATAAGTGTCTGGAACTTCGGGTAGGGGATCGCTTGGCGGCATTTTCAGGTAGGCTTCAAAATTCTTTTTGATTTGCACAATTTTGTAATTGTCGTTGGAAATGATGTAGGCCGTATTGGGCAATTTGTAGTCTTTAAAGTCGCGCAAAATAGATGCAATTCCTTTGGCTGCCTCTTCTGATTTTAGCCCGTGAATCACAAAGAAATTTTTGGTAGGCGTATACACATCAAGCGAAGTAGAAAGCTGATCGATGCTGCGGTCTTTGATAAATTTACTCGCAGTTTCTTGTAATTTAATGACGCTTTTGTCTTTGAGGTTATCGGCTACATAGACGATTTTCCAACTAATTGGTTTGGCGCGGTAAAAGGTGAGTTTTTCAAATTTTGGATAATCCGTTGCCAATAAAGATTCAGCGGTTTTTCCTTCCTCAACATTCGGGTAGTTAAGCGCCACAAAATTCAGGGCTTTTTTATATTCTTCCAAGCCCATTAACTTGCCGGTGCAATGTGCTTTTAATAATTCTAATTTGGGGATAATTTCTTCTCCTGTATATTGGTTAATCGCTTCTTCTAGGGCGAGCAAGGTGGTTTTTATGTCGCCCGTTTCATACAACTGATACACCTTGTCATAGGCGGTGTTGGGCGATTCTGTTGCGGCAACCGTTCCGTTGGCCAACGCAATCAAAATTTTGGCATAACGCGAATCGGGAAACTCCGTAATAATGCGGTCCTTCATGGCAGTCGCCTTGGCCGCATCGGTAATTTCATAAATTTTATACAAATGATACATCGAAGGCAGAATGAAGCGCTCTTCGGGTTTTTTCACTAATAGCTGCTCTAACTTCGCCGAAGCCAAGTTGTATTCTTTGAATTTTTCTTTATAAATCAAGCCCAATTGGTAATAGGCAAAATTGCGCTCCTTGATTAAGTCATCAATCACCGTTTGCTCTTTAGGTAACAATTGGGTATAAAATTCGGTCGTATAGCGGGCGTCAACTTCTTTTTCTTTTTTGGGTGAATCTTCCGCTGAATCACCTTCTGATTCTGCTTCGGCCAAATTGCCATTGGCATCCGCCGATTTCATAGACGCTACACGCCAATTGGTTTTGTAGGGACGATTGCCCCAGTTTTTATTAAATTCGGCTTTGCCGTAGGCCACCGTCGACGAGTTGTAAAAATAAAAATTGCTGGCTGTTGACGCTACGTCCATCGCGCTTGGTGGCGCCATCGAAGTTTTCCCTTGGCCTTTGCTTCCGCCTTTTTCACCAGCTGCGTCAGCGGCCGAATCGGCTTCTTTTGCCGCTTTATTGTCCTTTTCTTTTTGAATCTCGTCGGATTTTTTAAGGGATTCAATGTGTTTTTCGTAATAAGCCACCCGATCTAAATCAGATAGATTGTAGACCGAAATAATGCTGTCATTTTTGTTGGCGATGGCTTGGTATTTGATCACATCGGCCAAATTATCCCGTTTTTTCTTAATGAATTTAAACTCCCGCGATCGGTTGTTGAGCTGCGTCATCGTGCTGTCGTAGTACTTTCCGGCAGTGGTGTATTTGGCTTTATAAAAATAAATCTCGGCCATATTGCGGTAGTTGGAAGCCACCAAATACTGGTCAGTTGATTTCTTTTTTAAAGAGGTGTTGTAGTAATGAAGCGCTTGTTTGGTGTTTTTTTGTTTGTCATAAAACAAGGCCATGCGGTGATTCAACACATCCAAAAACGGACGGTTTTCTCGGTCTTTTTTGAGTTCATTAAATTTTTTCAGAAACGCTACTGTATCGCCTTGCGCAAAATCAAACTGCATCGCTTGGCGGGCATGTGCCTGGACTACATATTCTCGTGCAGCTTTGCGCTTCATGTCAATCACCGATTGATAGGCCACAAAGGCACTGTCTTGCAAGCCCATTTCTTCAAAAAGTTGACCAATAATAAACCGATAACGCGCT
>CAMBOW010000072.1 GCA_945869365.1 Flavobacterium psychrophilum
CTTGTGGAAGTACGTCCAAGAGCAGTACCTCAACGCCAATGTTGGCAAAATGACAGGCAATGCCCGATCCCATAATGCCAGAACCTATTACAACGACTTTTTTGATGTTTCGTTTCATCGTATTGCGGATATTAGAATATTTTTTTATCAGTAATTAATTGGTTGATCGTTTCGGCCACCTCAAAAAAATGCGTCAATTTTTCGGGAGCTACCCTTGATTTAATGAGTTCATTGAATTGAATCACCGTGTTTTTGGACAATTCTCGTTTTTCTTTTCCCAAATCGGTCAAGTAGCACAACACGCCTCGGCCATCGTTGGGATTTTTGCGTTTTGTAATGAGTCCCTTTTCGGTTAATGTTTTTAAGGTGCGTGTTAAACTGGTGGCTTCCATGCCCATGCGCGCACTGATTTCGGTAGCCGGCGTTCCTTTGTCTTTGTCTATGCTCAGTAAGGCAAACCCAATGGCCATCGATCCGTCATAATGGGCGGCTTGCTCATTGTACAAACGAGCCACCGCTTGCCAAGTGGTCCGTAAGGTATAATCGATGGTTTGTTTATTCATTTGTGTTCGAATGTTATTCAAATGTAATACAATAAATACTATGCATGCATACTAAATATGTTAAATTTTAGCACAAAAAAAAACTGCCCAAAAGTACAGTTTGATTGGATATACATTTCGCTAGCTGTATATTTTTTGGTAAAGGTTTTTATACTTTTCCAAAATTATTTTTCGACGTAATTTCAAAGTTGGGGTGAGGTGACCTTCTTTTATGGACCACAATTCGGGAGTTAGTTCAAATCGTTTGATGCGTTCCCAAGTACCGAATTTTTCGTTTAATGAAGTAATTTCCTCCTGGATTCGATCTAGGACTTGCGTGTTTTCAATCAAAGCTTGGTTGGAATCACCCAACGAAATTTGGTGCAGTTTGGCCCATTCGCGTACAAAATCAAAATTGGGTTGAATAAAGGCCGCCGGCATTTTCTCGCCATCGCCAATCACCATAATTTGCTCAATGAATCGGGATTGTTTCATGGCGTTTTCCAACAACTGTGGCGCAATGTATTTTCCTCCTGAAGTTTTAAACATTTCTTTTTTGCGGTCGGTTATTTTTAAGAAACCATCAGCGTCAAATTCGCCAATATCACCGGTATGGAAGTAGCCGTTTTGGATTGCTTCGGCCGTTTTCTCGGCATCTTTGTAGTAGCCCATCATCACGTTTGATCCTTTGCATAAAATTTCGCCGTCCTCTGCAATTTTAACTTCCACATGCTGAATTGGTTTTCCAACCGTACCCACGCGAAATAAAAAATTACGCATGTCATTGACGGTAATCACCGGAGAGGTTTCGGTTAAGCCATACCCTTCCATGATGGGAATTTCGGCTGCAGCAAACATGCGTGCCAATCGCGGTTGTAAGGCCGCACTCCCCGAAACAATTAAATCGAGTTCACCACCCAAGCCTTCTTTCCATTTGCTAAAAATGAGTTTGCGCGCCATTTTGAGCTGCCATTCGTACCAGGCGCCATTTGCGCCATACGGCTTGTAGCGTAAACCCAAGTTGATGGCCCAAAAGAAAAGTGCCTTTTTAATTCCGCTGAGTTCAGCTCCTTTCGCATAAATTTTATCGTATACTTTTTCAATCAAGCGTGGAACGGCACTCATCACGTTGGGTTTTACTTCCTTGATGTTGTCGCCCACTTTTTCAATCGATTCACCAAAATAGACCGAAACACCATAACATTGGTAGAGGTACAAGATAAATCGCTCAAAAATATGGCAGACCGGCAGGAAGCTCAACGCTCTTGAATTACCGGCTTCAAAGGGGATTCGGGGTGCACTATTTAATAAATTAGACACAATGTTATCGTGCGACAACATCACGCCTTTGGGCTGTCCGGTGGTACCCGAGGTATAAATAATGGTAGCTAATTCTGACGGTTTTACACTGTTTTTTCGATCCTCTACCACATCTTGATTGGCCGAGTCGGAGCCTAATTCGAGTAAACTTTGCCAGTTTGCACATCCTTCAATTTCATTAAAGGAGAATACCTGTTTAAGCAAAGGCGTTTGCGCTTGGATGCGCATTACTTTGTCATAGACTTCCTGATCAGAAACAAAACAATAAATCGATTCGGAATGGTTCAAGATATAGGCGTAGTCTTCTTCAGATATGGTCGGGTAGATCGGTACGTTTTGGGCACCCGTTTGTAAAATGCCGGTGTCCATGATGTTCCATTCGGTTCGGTTGTTGGAAGAGATGAGGGCAATTTTATCGTTTTTTTGAACTCCCATCCTCAATAAGGCACGAGAGATTGCATTGGCTTTGTCTATAAACTGTTGCGTAGATGTTTTTTCCCATTGCCCATTGTATTTGGTTACAAAAGCATCGGCAATTGGGTAATTAGCCAATTGAAAGTATGGAAAGTCAAACAAGCGGGTAGGAGTAGTCATAGGGTACTTTTTTGAGTCCTGCAAATTAATTAAAATATACCATAAAGCAAATACATTTTAGGTCGGTTGTCCCAAATTAACGCCAACAAGTTCGTCAAGTTCTATTTTAATTGGTAAATTTGGACCCACAGAAATTGCTTATGAAAAAACATTTGCGCCTCAACGAATACAAGGTCTTGGGCTACCGAATTGCCTTGGCCTACGTGTTTTATTTCCTCGCTCGTGTCCTGTTTTATTTGTTTAATGCCCATCTGCTAAAAGTTGATTCTATCTCCGATTTTTTTGCACTTTCCTATTTTGGACTAGCGTTTGATACTACGGCTATTCTGTATGTCAATGTACTGTTTATTTTGGCCTCGATTTTGCCCTTGTACAATAACACGACGCAGCGTTACCAAAAAGGCTTATTTTATCTTTATTTCACTACCAATTTACTGGCCTACGCGACCAACTTTATCGATTTTATTTACTACCAATACACCTATGCCCGCACCACCATTGTGGCACTGAGTGTTGTGGAGCACGAAACCAATAAGACCACCTTGTTTTTGAGTTTCTTGGTCGATTTTTGGTATGTGTTTGTGCTTTTCTTTTTGGTTTCCTTTTTCTGGATTTATCTCTATAAAAAAGTAACTGTTCCCTATGAACGACCGTTAAAAAAACCACATTATTTTGGCTTTTCAATGGTGAGTTTTTTGCTTGTGGTTGCGTTGATTATTGGGGGAATTCGCGGTGGAGATTTTAGTAAAGCTACTCGGCCCATCAATATTTTGGACGCCAGTAAACACGTCAAAAATCAGGTGCATGCCGATGTGGTGTTGAATACGCCCTTTGCGATTATTCGCACCTTGTTTAGCAACAGTTTTATCAAACCGAATTATCCCGGAATTACCGAGGCGGTTATTGCTCAAAAGATTCAGCCCATTAAGCAGTACCACAACAATCCACCCACAAAACCCAATATTGTGGTGTTTATTTTGGAAAGTTACGGTCGGGAATATTCGGGTGCGTTCAATGGCAATTTAAAAATACCGGATTACAAAAGCCATACGCCTTTTATCGATTCCTTGGCGCAGCACAGTTTAATTTTTCGCAACGCCTATGCCAACGGCCGTCAGTCCATACACGGAATGTCCTCGGTTTTAGCGGGGATTCCCTCCTTTAAAGATGCGTTTACTTCGTCGCCTTATCCCAAACAAAAGATCGAATCCTTGGTTTCTACCTTAGAAGGAATTGGCTACCAAACTTCCTTTTTTCATGGTGCCGCCAACGGTTCAATGGGCTTCCAAGGTTTTGGTAATATTTTGGGTTTTGATGCCTATTACGGCCGCACCGAATTTAACGACGATTCGCAATTTGATGGTTTTTGGGGCATCTGGGACGAACCATTTTTTCAGTTCATGAAACGCACCATTGATACACAGAAAGTGCCCTTTTTCTCTACTATATTCACGGTTTCTTCGCACGAACCCTATATCATTCCAGAAAAATACAAATCCCGATTTAAAGAAGGTGAATTGATGATGCACAAATGTGTCGAATACACCGATTTTTCCTTGCAGCAATTTTTTAAGTCGGCCAAAAAAGAGCCTTGGTTTGCCAACACGATTTTTGTTTTTGTAGCCGATCATGGGAACCAAACCTATTACAAAGAATACCAAAAACCGATTCAGCGTTTTGCGGTGCCGATTCTGTTTTATAAACCCAACAGCAACTATGTGGGCGTGAATGACGATTGGGCGCAGCAAATTGATATTTACCCCACGCTTTTGGATATGATTGGCTACCCCAAACCATTCAGAAGTTGGGGCCGCAGTTTGCTCGACAAATCGACTGAGCCGTTTGTGATCAATTCTACGGGAACGATTTATCAATTTGCCAAAGGCAACTACATTTGCACCTTTGACGGCCAAAAGGTTTTGGGTTTTTATGACAAAAATGACAAAGGCTTGGAGCACAATTTAATCGGGAAGCGCACTCCCGAAATGAACGCACTCGAATTGCAATGCAAGGCCTTTATTCAAGACTATATGCAGCGCATCGTCGATAAAAAAATGTACACCAAATAACCGAAAATGATGAAAAGTACCCGTAAAAAAATTGCTGTTGTTCTTGGAATAATCCTGCTTGTAGCAGTTGGAAAATATGTCTACGACATGAATATCAACCACAATTTTGAAGTAATTACCGACGGAAAAGTATACAAATCGGGGGTAATTCCACCCGATCAAATTGCCGATTACGTGACCAAATACCACATCAAATCCATCATCGATTTGCGCATGCCCGGCACCAACGATTTGGTGTTGAATCCTGAAAACCCCGGTGAATTACAAGCCGAGCGTGATGCCGTAGCAAAAATTAAAGGCGTGAATTATTTTCCTAATCCGTCGGAGCAAGTGCCAAACGGAAAAAACATTGCAGTTTTCAGATCTATTTTAGACAACAAAGCCAATTATCCCGTATTGATACATTGTTACCATGGCACAGGAAGAGCCGAATTGTATTCAGCCATTTACCGCATGGAATACGAAAACTTCACCAATGAAGAGGCCCGAAACGGAGTGCGTACGCTCGTTAAATTCAGTTCATTTGACGACGGAAAGCCCAAAGGCGAATACCTAAAAGCGTATAAAACACGCAAGCAGTTACAAGAAAAATAAGTAAAAGATAAGCAAAGAAAAAAGCCGTTTTGATTCACTTAACAACGGCTTTTTTTATATTAGGATTGGCGTTTTTCCACCCATTTTCTAGCATTCACAAAAGCCTCAATCCAAGGGGAAACTTCGTCTTGACGGTCTTTGGGGTAATGTGCCCAGTTCCAAGGGAAAGTCGAACGCTCAATGTGCGGCATCATCACCAAATGGCGGCCAGAAACATCACATAGCATCGCGGTATTGTAATCTGATCCATTTGGATTGGCCGGATACGTATCGTAGCCGTATTTGCCCACAATCTGGTACTGGTCTTCGGCATAGGGCATTTGGAATTTTCCTTCGCCATGTGAAATCCACACACCCAAAGTGCTTCCGGCTAGCGTATGCAACATCACCGATTTGTTTTCTTGTATGGTAACCGAAGTAAAATTACTTTCGTGCTTGTGGCTGTCGTTGTGTTTCATTTTACCGTGAATTTCATGCTCCGGATTGATCACTTCGAGTTCCATAAACAACTGACATCCGTTGCAAATCCCTACTGATAATGTATCCTCGCGTTTGAAGAAGTTGGTCAAGGCGGTTTTGGCTTTTTCGTTGTACAAAAAGGCGCCTGCCCAGCCTTTGGCACTGCCCAATACATCGGAGTTTGAAAAACCTCCAACAGCCCCTATAAATTGAACGTCTTCTAGGTTTTCACGGCCCGAAATTAAGTCGGTCATGTGGATGTCTTTTACTTCAAATCCAGCCAAATACAAAGCATTGGCCATTTCGCGTTCGGAGTTGCTTCCTTTTTCGCGAATAATCGCTGCTTTTGGTTTTTGACCAGGGGTAAGGGCGGTGTTGAGTAGCGGTTTTTTTCCGTCAAAATGCGCCGGAAATGAATATTGTAAGGACTGGTTTTTATAATTGGTAAAGCGCTCTTGGGCTTTGTTTTGCTGGGTTTGTTTTTGGTCTAATAAATAAGAGGTTTCAAACCAGGTATCGCGCAAATGGGCAATCGATAATCGGTAGTGGTCAAATTCCAAATAGGGAGAAGTGCTAACCGATCCAATTTTAAAGTACTCCAACGATGCCAGAGCTGATTCAACCACCGCATCGTTTTTAGCTTGAAATACGATACCGATGTTTTCAGCAAACAACAGTTTTACAAGATCTTTTTCGGCCAGGCTGCTCAAATCTAATGTCGCTCCCAATTGGGTGTCGGCAAAACACATTTCCAATAAGGAAGTGATTAATCCACCGCTGCCAATGTCGTGGCCGGCTACAATTTGGTCTTGCAGAATTAGTTGTTGGATGGTAGTAAAGGCAGTTGCAAAAAAGGTGCTATTTTGAACTGTTGGCGCCACATCGCCTAATTTATTTTGTGTTTGTGCAAAAGAACTTCCGCCCAATTTGTGGCTGTCTTGTGATAAATTGATATAGTAAATACTACCGCCCTTTGCTTGCAAAACCGGTTCAACCACCTTGGTGATGTCGGTACAGTTTCCGGCCGCCGAGATGATTACAGTTCCGGGAGCCAACACCTCGCTATCGGGGTATTTTTGTTTCATCGACAAGGAATCTTTACCCGTAGGAATGTTGATTCCCAAGGCAATGGCAAATTCCGAACAACTTTCTACTGCCGCATACAAACGGGCATCTTCGCCTTCGTTTTTGCAGGGCCACATCCAGTTTGCCGAAAGCGACACACCCGCTAATCCATTGTGTATCGGCGCCCAAACCAAATTCGAAAGTGCTTCGCCAATCGCATTTTTACTACCCGCTACCGGATCAATCAAAGCGGCAACTGGGGCATGACCAATCGAGGTCGCCACACCTTCTTTGCCTGCATAATCAAGAGCCATGACACCCACATTATTCAAGGGCAATTGCAACGGCCCAACACATTGTTGTTTGGCTACTTTTCCGCCTACACAACGGTCTACTTTGTTGGTAAGCCAGTCTTTACAAGCCACGGCCTCCAAACGTAATACCTGATTAATGTAAATCTCTAATTCTTCTATTTTGTAGCCAATAGGGCTGTAAGAACGCGTGATGGTTTTGTCGTGCATCACCAATTTGGGAGAGCTGCCAAACATGTCTTCCAAGGCCAAATCCATGGGTTTTGCTCCAGTTTTGGCTGATTCAAAGGTGAAGCGGTGGTTTTGGGTTACTTCGCCAACCTCGTACATAGGTGCACGTTCACGACTGGCAATTTGTTGCAGCAAATCCAAGTCTTTTTGGCCAATCACCAAGCCCATTCGTTCTTGGGATTCGTTGCCAATAATTTCTTTGGCAGATAATGTTGGGTCGCCAATCGGTAATTTGTCCAGGTTGATGTGCCCGCCTGTTTCTTCGATCAATTCTGACAAGCAGTTTAAATGCCCGCCTGCACCGTGGTCGTGTATCGAAACGATGGGGTTGTGGTCGCTTTCTACCAACCCACGAATAGCATTGGCAGCCCGTTTTTGCATTTCGGGATTGGATCGCTGAATGGCATTCAATTCAATACCGGAACTAAACGCGCCCGTGTCGGCAGAAGATACGGCAGCTCCACCCATACCGATGCGGTAATTGTCGCCACCCAAAATCACGATGGCATCGCCGGCTTGGGGTTTGTGTTTGATGGATTGGTCCAATTTACCGTAACCAATTCCACCGGCTTGCATGATCACTTTGTCAAAGCCCAATTTACGGGCTTGGGCAATCGTGGCTTCGGTTTGTTCGTCGTATTCAAAGGTCAAAACCGAACCACAGATAAGCGGCTGACCAAATTTATTGCCAAAATCAGATGCGCCGTTTGAGGCTTTGATCAAAATATCTAGGGGCGTTTGGTACAACCACGGACGTGCCGGCATAGCTTGCTCCCAGGACTGTGATTCGCCTTGTAAACGTGAATAACTGGTCATGTAAACCGCTGTTCCAGCCAAAGGCAACGAACCTTGTCCACCGGCCAAACGGTCGCGAATTTCTCCTCCCGATCCAGTAGCCGCGCCATTAAAGGGCTCTACGGTAGTGGGGAAATTATGGGTTTCGGCTTTTAGGGAAATCACCGAATCAAAGTCTTTGTTTTCGTAGTAATCGGCTTTTTCGGGGCTTTTGGGCGCAAATTGAGTTACGCGAGGGCCTTTCACAAATGCCACATTGTCTTTGTAGGCCGAGACAATATCGTTGGGGTGTTGTGCCGAGGTTTCCTTGATGAGTTTAAACAACGAACGTTCCTTGGTTTCGCCATCGATTACAAAAGTACCGTTAAAAATCTTGTGGCGGCAGTGTTCTGAATTCACCTGCGAAAATCCAAATACTTCAGAATCAGTAAGTTTTCGGCCAATTTTGGCTGCCACACCATTTAAGTACTCTACTTCTTCGGGGCTCAACGAAAGGCCTTCCGCTTGGTTGTATTGGGCAATGTCGTCTATGTAAAGCATCGGATCAGGCGCATGCTCTATCGTAAAAATGGCTTGGTCTAAGGCCGAATATTTTTGGGATAACATCGGATCAAAAGCGGTAAAATCGGATTCAACTTGCAGAAATTCTTCGATGCGTTCAATGCCTGTAATACCCATGTTTTGGGTGATTTCAACCGCATTGGTACTCCAAGGGGTAATCATGCTGGCCCGAGGCCCCACAAAAAAATCCGCAAGGACGGATTTAGGTTGTGGGGAAGATGCTGTGCGCAATTGTGCTTGAAATAGCCAGTTTAATTTACTGATGGTTTCTGCCGAAAATTCTGTTTGTGAAGCGACTGCAAACAAGGTTTTACTTTCGTTTCCGAAGAAATAAATCATGAGTTGTGATTTTGATTCGTTGCGGATCTAAACCGATACAACGAATTTGGTTGTTGTGTGCGCAAATTTAATTCAAAATTCGGCAAGGCACAACCGGCAGTTATCAAACTTTATAAACAATTAGTCGGGGAAATCGGCGGCGATGTAGGCTCCCAAATCGGGTGCCGTAGCAGTGCTTCTGACGTTACCGCGAATGTCAAACCCAATTAAATATAACAAATTGCCTTTTTGGTAGGCGCCCGAACTGGAATCGATGTTCAACTGATTGGTATACAAATCAAAGAATTTGGGATCGCTGTTTTTGATATTGCCATTTTGTTCCAAGCGAATGAAGTTGTAGTTTTCGTTGGTAGACAAGACGGTACCCGCGTCTCTAAATTTGATTAAACAATGCAGAAAGTTGGAATCAAAAGCCACTTCGGGGTTATCGGGTGCTTTGTCAAGCAATAGGCCGATGGC
>CAMBOW010000073.1 GCA_945869365.1 Flavobacterium psychrophilum
TCGTTTCTAAAGGCCCCAGCTACAATGTGGTAGGACAATAGTTCTGCTTCGACAGGAATAGAAATACTCGGCACGGGGTTTTGTATAAAAAACGTAGCTTCTTGTATCGAATTTTGCACTTCTTTTTGCACGGCCATTTCTACAAGCAGGGTTTCTTGTGCTATTTGATCAGTATATAACTTTAAACCAATACTTCCCGAAGCGGCAAAGGCTAACACAAAAACAGCGGCGTATTTTAAATAAGCGGGTGCTTTTCTGCGCTCTGGGGTGAATTGAATAGGGGCTTTTTCTTCCAGTTCTTCAACAACTTCTTTGAGTTCTTCTCGAAGCACTTTTGGCGACACAAAGGTGGTGAGTCCAAAGGCTTCGGGCAAGTAATTTATAGTATCAGCGGGGGTAAACAACAAATTATTTTCGGCGGTTAAGGCAATTTCTCCAATGTTTTTCAAGGTGAAATGGCCATTAACTTCTAGGATACTTTTCCAAATTGCTAGTTCACTCTCAATGGCGTGAACGGCATTTTCGTAGGTAGTTTTTTCTGATTCAGCAATGTGATTGGCCAATAAGCCGTCATTGTTTTTCAGGTTTGGATTAAACGAAACTACTTTTCTTGGCGGATAAAAGGAGTGCGTAGCAGCATACAAATACGCGGATTGTATTTCGGCCAAAAAAGCACCAAAGCCAGGAACCGTTACACATTGGTGACGGTAAAGCAGTTGTGAGATGTAGTGTTCAATCTTCATAAGAAGCAAAGGTATACAATGCGAAAGAGCAGCAAAATTTTATGTGCAATTTTTTTCAACAATTTCAAAATATTCGCTACTTTCCCTTTTCAATTTTACCATATGCGCCACGAAGATTTATTTTATGTATTAGCCTTGCTAAAAGCCGAAGGCATTGGAGATGTCACCGCCAAAAAACTCATTTCGATCTGCGGATCAGCCGAAGCCGTTTTTAAAACACCCTTATCCAAACTCAAAGGCATAGGAAAAGGGGCCGAAAATATGCTTCGGCAACTCAAATCTCCCAACCTATTTCAGGCTGCCGAATCCGAGTTAAATTTCATTCAAACGCAGGACATCCAAACCGCGTATTTCCTAGATGACAATTACCCAGAACGGCTCAAACACTGTTTTGATGGACCAATGCTGCTTTTTTCTCAAGGAAAAATCAATTTCCAAAATCGTAAAATCATTAGTATAGTAGGAACTCGTCAAGTTACGCCTCATGGGGCTGCATTTTGCAAGCAACTCATTGCCGATTTGGCGCCTTTAGACCCCATCATTGTGAGTGGATTTGCTTTTGGAGTAGATATTATAGCTCACCAAGCTGCTATAGAACAAGGGCTGCAAACCATTGCGGTAGTTGCGCATGGATTAGATCAGTTGTATCCCAAAGTACATCAAAAACACGTGCCGCAAGTACAAGAAAATGGGGGTTTACTCAGTGAATTTTGCAGCGGAACTCCCCCAGAGAAAGAAAATTTTGTGCGGCGCAACCGCATTGTAGCAGGCATTTCCGAAGCGACTATCGTTATTGAATCGGCTGAAAAAGGAGGGTCTTTAATTACCGCCAACCGAGCCTTTGAATACAATCGCGATGTGTTTGCAGTACCCGGTCGTGCCACCGACAAATACAGCCAAGGTTGTCTGCAGCTCATCCAAACCCAAAAAGCCCAATTGCTATCTAGCGCTGCCGATTTGGTTTATCACCTCAATTGGGAGCTCAACCTACCGAAAAAACCGGTTCAAAAACAATTGTTTGTGCAGCTTGATGATCAGGAACAACGAGTCTATGATTATTTATTGGCCCACGGAAAAGAAGAGCTAGATTATATTGCTTTGGCTTGCGAACTCCCTATTTACAGACTGTCGGGACTGTTGCTCACCTTAGAATTAAAAGGCGTTGTTCGGCCGTTGCCGGGAAAATTATTTGAAGCTATTTAGCACCGAATCCCAACTTTTCGCGCACCCGATTGAGTACGCCATTGGCAATTTTACTTGCTTTGGTGGCGCCTTGAAGCAAGGCTTCGTCCAATTCTGCCAGGTTGTTCATGTAGTACTGGTATTTTGTTCGCTCAGTTTCAAAACGGCTCAGCAGCAACTCAAACAAGGCTTGTTTGGCATGGCCGTAGCCAAAATCGCGGGTGGTGTTTTGGTATTTTTCGCGGAAGATTTGCAATTGCTCTTCGGTGGCGAGCAGTTTATACAAGGCAAACACATTACAAGTTTCTGGATTCTTTGGATCTTCAAGTGGAGTACTGTCGGTTTCGATGCCCATGATTTGCTTGCGCAAGGCTTTGTCTTCCAAGAAAATATTGATGGTATTGTTGGCTGATTTGCTCATTTTTCCCCCATTGGTTCCGGGCACATATTTGGTTTCTTCTTGCACAGAAGATTCTGGTAATACAAAGGTATCGCCCATTTGGTGGTTGAAACGTGCGGCCACATCTCGGGTAATTTCGATGTGTTGCAACTGGTCTTTACCAACCGGAATAAACTCGGCGTCATACAGCAAGATGTCCGCCGCCATGAGCATGGGGTAACTAAAAAGTCCTGCATTCACGTCGTCCAAACGATCGGATTTATCTTTAAAAGAATGGGCCAAGGTGAGGCGTTGAAACGGGAAAAAACAGCTCAAATACCAAGCCAACTCTGCCGTTTGTGGCACATCTGATTGACGGTAAAAAATTACCTTCTCAATATTGAGCCCACAGGCCAACCAAGCTGCTGCCGTACTGTAGGTGTTGGCACGCAGTGCTGTTCCGTCTTTTATTTGTGTCACCGAATGCAAATCGGCGATAAACAAAAAAGAGTCATTTTCGGGTTTGTTTGACAATTCAATAGCGGGAATGATTGCGCCCAATAAATTTCCTAAATGTGGGGTTCCTGTGCTTTGAATTCCGGTGAGTATTTTTGACATGGTGCGTGCGTTTGTGCAAATGTAAATCTTTTGGCCAAAATAGGGATTGAATTGTTACTTTTGGTAGGATGAAACCCATAAAGATGATTTTTTGGCTGCTGTGGCGCATTTGGTTTTACCTGATGGTGGGCTTGCCAATCGTAATTATGTTTCCGTTTTTGGTGCTTTCTATACTAAAAGAAAAATGGTATCCCTACTTTTTTGTGATGGCGCGCATTTGGGCCAAATCTATTTTGTATACCAGTGGTTTTTACTACAAGGTGACCCAAGATCAACAGTTGGATTCCAACAGCAGTTATATGTTTGTGGCCAATCACACTTCTATGACCGACATTATGCTGATGTTGGCCGTAATTCCAAAACCCTTTGTATTTGTGGGCAAGAAAGAATTGGTAAAAATCCCCTTGTTTGGTTTTTTCTACACCCGTACGTGTATTTTGGTAGACCGCGGCAATGCCAAAAGTCGTCAAGCGGTATTTGAGCGCGCGCAAAAACGGATAAACCAAGGCTTGAGCATTTGCATCTTTCCCGAAGGCGGCGTTCCCTATGATGAATCTATCGTGTTGGATGACTTTAAAGACGGGGCTTTTCGCTTGGCCATTGAGCACAACCTTCCCATTGTTCCGTTGACTTTCCCGGACAACAAAAAACGATTTTCCTATACTTTCTTTAGCGGAAGCCCTGGCATTATGCGCGCTCATGTGCATCATTTTGTGTCAACATCGGGCAAATCCATAGAAAGTAAAGCAGAAATTAAAGCGCTCAACGAAGAGGTTAGGACAGTTATACTAGACAAATTACGGAACTATTAGCCAAAAAAAATCCCGGCAAAACCGGGATAATTTGTTTTATACATTTTCTTTAATTCGAGCTTTTATTTTTTCTTCTAGTTCGTCGGCCAATTCCGGGTTGTCTTTAATGAGCACTTTTACGGCATCACGACCTTGTCCCAATTTGGTTTCGCCATAACTAAACCAAGATCCCGATTTTTTGATGATTTCAAATTCAACCGCCAAATCCAAAATTTCACCTGTTTTGGAAACGCCTTCGCCATACATGATGTCAAATTCGGCAGTTCTGAATGGCGGAGCCACTTTGTTTTTAACCACTTTTACTTTGGTGCGGTTACCCACTACATTTTCTCCGTCTTTAATTTGAGACGAACGACGAATATCCAAACGTACGGAAGCATAAAATTTTAAGGCATTTCCACCTGTTGTAGTTTCTGGGTTCCCAAACATTACCCCGATTTTTTCACGCAATTGGTTGATGAAAAATACCGTACAATGTGTTTTGCTGATGGTTCCGGTTAATTTTCGCAAAGCCTGAGACATCAAACGGGCGTGTAATCCCATTTTGGAGTCACCCATTTCGCCTTCAATTTCACTTTTTGGCGTCAATGCCGCTACCGAGTCAATAACTACAATGTCGATGGCGCCCGAACGAATTAAATTTTCAGTAATTTCTAGCGCTTGTTCTCCGTTATCGGGTTGTGAGATAATTAGGTTTTCTACATCCACACCTAATCTTTCGGCATAACTTCTGTCAAACGCATGTTCCGCATCAATAAAGGCCGCGATCCCACCGGCTTTTTGTGCTTCGGCGATTGCGTGTAAAGTTAAGGTAGTTTTACCTGAGGATTCGGGTCCGTAAATTTCGATGATTCGGCCTTTTGGATAGCCATTTACACCCAATGCTAAGTCTAATCCCAAGGAGCCAGACGAGATGGTTTCAACCTCTTCAATGGCTTTGTCTCCCATTTTCATTACAGTACCTTTACCGTAAGTTTTGTCTAATTTATCAAGCGTTAATTGCAACGCTTTTAATTTGGCTTCTTTTTCTGAACTCATCTTTTCCTTCATTTTTGGGTCATTAATTTTTGTAAAAATAGGTTTTTTTCTCAATTTTTTCTAGTTAAAAAACTTCGTTTTCATCTTTTTATCAACAGCTTTTTGGTTTAATTTTCGGATTTCTAGGGGGTTGAAATCTCACCCGTTTTGGCCATGATTTCCCATTTAGTAGCCAAGGAATACAAGCCAAGTTTCAAATAGGCAGCCTGTAGTTCATGGCCAATTTTTTGAATAACGGCTTTGTTTGAACAGCTTTTCATCGCCTCAAAATACCAGTGGTCAGCTTGCAGAGGTCTTTTGGTTTGCAAACAGGCATATCCCAATTCTTGAAAGGCTTTTTGAGATGGACTTTCTTGCACAAGTTGTTCCAACACCCGAATCGCTTTTGGATAACGCGCCATGGCATTGTAGGCATAGCCCAATTCAAAAAGCAACTGCGGATTATTTGGGTAGATTTTGAGTGCTTTTTTGAGCACAGGCACCGCCAAACTACTTTGTTCTATTTGGTTGAAGTAATACCCAAGGGCAGCGCGATTTTCTGCTGTTTGAGCAAACAGTTCGTCGGCTAAGGCTTCGGGTTTTTCGGGCAGGCTCCATTGGCGTTGAATCGCTTTGGGAATCAGTGCCACTTTTAGATTTGGATCGTGCAGGGTTTTTTGCAGCACATACGATTTCTTGCTGCGGTTAAGATTCCAATTCCCGTTAAATTCTAAGGTGTTTTCTAAATGAAACTGAATTCCTTTTTTGGGATCAAAATAAATGTATCCATAAAGGTGTACCGATTCCGTTGGTTTTTTTGGTAAAACAACCCAATGGTTTACGGCGTAGAAAAAATGGGTATGGAATGTAAGATTGGGTTGTTTTTGAACTGCTGTGAGCGTTAAACAAGGCCAAAGAAAAATCAGGGCGTTCGTTTTAGGCTGTACAAATGACTGTATCATAATAAATTTGAATGGCTTAGATAGGTCAAAAGTATAGCGGGTTTTGCGCTACATACTGCAGATTTTATGTAGTAAATGTTAAAACTAATCCAAAAAAAAAGACGGCCCTAAAAGCCGTCTTCTATAAGCAAGGTTACCTGCTTTCCTATTTTTATGAATCAACTAGTTAATAACAATGTCGTCAATTTGCATGGTAGTGGTTACTCCTGACCCATTTCCGGTATATTCAAACACAAAAAATCCAGTCCCTGTTATACCTACTGGAATCGTATAGTTATTGCTGTTGGTGAAATTGGTTGGATAACCCGTGGAAGAACCCGGAGAAAGCACAAAGCTTGCCGTGATATCGGTGTAGGTTGCATTTGTTGTATTTGTGCCAGGCACATAGTCGGTTGTGTAATAGACTTTAAGACAGTTTCCATTGCTGAATCCGGCTTTCGATTTGAACGAAAAAATAGTCGCAGCCGTAAAGTTTACAGGAACCAGAAAAACAGTTCTGTTGGCTTCTGGGGTTCCGCCATAGGATGTCATTTGAATGTATTTGTTCCCGCCAAACGTTTTAACTTGCCAATAGCGACTTCCCACAACGGCATCATTGATGTATTCTGGAAACACTTGTTGGTTGGTCGTGTTGTAGGCGGTGAACGTTTCGTTTAGAGACGAGCCATAGGTTAGATTTGTTCCTCCAATGGGTGGATAAAAGTCAATGCTAAGGCGCTCTTCTGTGAGGTTGATGTCGCTTTCGGTACGCACCATAAATTGATAATCGGAATTGTATTTGGTTAAAACGCCTCGTATTTTACCGTTTTTAGACGGAACAGCTTTAGAAGAAAACGTAGCATACGAGCTGATTCGAACGATAATCGTATTGCCAAATTCATTGGTGATTAAATGGTTTGTGGCGCCACCTAAGTCATTTAAAGTTGCATCGTAGTATGTTTTTCCAATGGATGCATCGGTAAATTGAACATTGTCAAATTCAATTAGCTTATTCAAATAGGTATCGGAAAGCGCTTGGTTAATTGTAATTCGGTTTACTAAATCTTCCTCGTCAATTTTTGAACACGAACGCGTTAGTATAGTTTGGTATTCAACAGGTGAAATTCTTCCTACTTCATCATCCGAAGGATCATTTGGAGTACCACCATTGTACAAATTTCCAATTATTGGCGCATCAAATTCTTTTACGATGTAGCGATTTTTCATATCTACAAATACTTTTCTTCCCGGCTCGTATTTTGTATATAAGTTGTAATCGTCTATTGGAATACTGAACCCTTGTTGACCGTCTAAAGAAACCAATGACAATGATTTATAGAAATTCCCGCCTAGATCGCTGGAGGTAACATAGGCTTCAATAATATCGGATTCGGTATATTTTACATAGGAAGCCGAAGCTGAACCGACCACTTCTTGCACGGTTTTGGTTGCCGTCAAGGTAGAACAATCGCCAGTAAAATCTGGATTTTTGAACGAGTCGTTCACACAACTCAATACCGTAAATGAGGCAATTACCAGGGTTAAAATAGTTAAATGTTTCATGATTTCTTACTTGTTAGAATAAACTTTGATTTTGTCAACTTGAAAAAGTCCGTCCAGGGTTGATCCATTTCCGGTTACCTTAAAGGCAAAGTGTACGGCCCCGGCATAATCCGATAAATCAATTTCACCTGAAGAAATGTAAGTATAATTATTTGTTGTGTTGTCGGCAACTACCGCATCCAACTCAGTCCATGTAGCCGCCAAAACATCCGTGCCGTTGTAGTTGGTAGAAATGTATACTTGCAATTTATTGTCTGGATTGTCTACAAAGTTAGATGCCGATTCAAAGGCAAAAACTTTTCCAGCTCCGTTTCCTAACTCAATTTGAGGGGTAATTGCCCAGCCAATGTTAGAGGGTTGGTTGCTTCCATAAGGACTAAATTGAATGTATCCGTCGTTGTTATAATCGCGTTCTATCCACAATTTTGATCCCGTTTCGGCAAAATTAGTCCACCCTTCAAAATCAAAAGTGGCATTATAATTAATTTGTGGCTCCGGAAAATCTTCAGAGAAAATCAATGGTTTAAAAGGCGCAATATCCGTTTCATTTGAGCAGCTTACTGCGGCAAGGCAAGTAAAAACTAGGATTAGTTTAGTGCTATTTTTCATACTATTTGGATTAGAAATTGATGTAAAGATTTAAGAAATAGGTTCTTCCGTAGCCATAAAAATATTTAGGACCAAAAGAAGGAGTTCCATTTGCATTGTCTGCTTGGTAATCCGGAAAAGTTGCTTTTCGAGATTGTTCAAATCCGCCTGTTTTGTATCTAAAGTCAAATACGTTATTCAAGGATGCAAAAAATCCAAATGTTTGATCACCCACTTTCCATGATTTTCCTCCTACTAAATTCACCAAAGTGGTTGGCTCAAATTTCTCTTGTTTCAAAAGTCTGCGAACAGATTCATCTGTAGCGCCTTCAAAACCTAAGCCGTTGGCGTCGGTAACAAAATTGTCCGTTCGTAAAATATTGGAAATACTCAAATAATTGTCATCCAAATAATTAACATTGGTACCAATCCACCAAAACTTTGGATCGCGGTACTCTAATCCTATCGAATACGCTTGCTGCGGCATGCCGGGCAATCTGTAATTTTTGAGGTAGGATTTACCAAAATCAAAAACAGGATTCGGGTTTGCACTGGAAGCCAATGCATCATCATTTATTTTCAGGTTCGGATTATTATCGTAGGTGTATTGACCATATGATGCAGATCCCGTTACCTTCACTGTAGAGGTAATTTGGTATTCAACACCAAGTTCTGCACCGATGTGTTTTTTGTTAATACCTGTAACAATTTCGCTAATAAACGAATCAGTATCTGTGTCACCGTCTTCACCGGCATCAAAAATTCCTTCGCCGTAGAAGAAAGAAATTTGTGTAGCATTTGAAATTCTATTGAAGAATCCGGTTACACGCGCTTTAAATTTTGGCGCTTTGATAATGTAGCTCAAATCGGCCCCCATGATTGACTCGCTGTTTAAATTTGGCGTGATGGTATTGTTGAGGCGCGCGTTAGAAAAGGTGTTTCGTAAATTAGGCGCTTTGGTCATGAACACGGTGTTTAAATCAAAAAATTGTCTTCCGCTCAGTTTGTAGGTTAAACCGCCTTTAAATCCAAAATTTTCAAAGGTAGTTGTGGCGCTCTTCCCAAAAGAGGTGTCGGCATAAATCCCATTTTTGTAATTTCCTTCACGTTGGTATTCTGTTCGTGAAAAAGTTTGACCCAAATAGAAATCAATTTTTTTGTAGCTAAATTTAAATTGCGTGAAGCCATCAAAAGTGAGTGCGTTTAAGGTATAATTGTACCCGTATGCGTCACCTTCTCTTACTTGTCTGTCCGGATTATTTAAATCAGTTTGTCCCGTATTTCCTATAAAGAACGGGTCAATGTCATTAAAGTAGCTCCCGCCCAAGAGGTCAATTAATTTTTGGAAGTTGTTTGATTTTAATTTTCTAAAACTTACACCAGAATTAAGCACGATGTTGTTGGCAATAGAGGAGTTTAAATACGAACTTCCGCTCCATTGGCTATCCTCAACTCGGTCTTCATACAACACATA
>CAMBOW010000074.1 GCA_945869365.1 Flavobacterium psychrophilum
TTTACTCTCTCACTATTCACCTACGACCTACGACCTACGACCTACAACCATTTACCTTGTGACAGAAGCAGTCTTTTCAATGGACGGCGATTCGCCTCCTCTAGAAGAACTGGTTCAATTGGCCGAAAAATACCAGGCCTATTTGGTCGTAGACGAAGCCCACGCCTTGAGTGTTTTTGGCAATCAGGGCGAAGGTTTAACCCAACAGTTGCAATTGCAGGACAAGGTTTTTGCGCGCATCGTCACCTTTGGAAAAGGCTTGGGTTGTCATGGTGCAGCTATTGTAGGCAGCCAAGAGCTGAATCAGTATTTGGTCAATTTTGCCCGCAGTTTTATTTACACCACCGGACTATCGCCACATGCCGTAGCCACGGTGCTCATGGCCTACAATCAGCTTGAACAAGCGCCCGAACAGCTGCAGCAGTTGCGCGATAACATTCAATTTTTCAATCAAGAAAAGCTGCAATTGGGACTCAAGCCGCTGTTTGTATACAGTAAATCGGCAATCCAATCGGCTATCCTTCCTGGAAACGAAAAGGTAAAACACCTTGCGAAAAAACTGCAAGAAGCCGGGTTTGACGTCCGCGCCATTCTCTCGCCCACCGTCCCCGAAGGACAAGAACGCTTGCGGTTTTGTTTGCACAGTTACAATACAACTAGCGAAATACAAGCTGTGTTGCAGCTGTTGAGCAAATTGGTTTTTGAATAGGATACGATTTTCCCTTTTGATGTGTACTTTTGTCTCCGCATAAAAATTAATCATGGCACCAAAACAACGTAAACTATTTGTAACTGGCATTGGCACCGACGTAGGCAAAACCATAGCCTCAGCCATACTCACCGAGGCCTTGCAAGCCGATTATTGGAAACCCATACAAGCCGGTGATTTGGAGCACTCGGATAGTATCAAAATAAAATCCCAAATTTCAAATTTCAAATCCCATATCTTCGAAAACAGCTACAAATTGAATACGCCAGCTAGTCCACATTATGCGGCCCAACTGGATGGCATTGCGATTGACATTAACCAAATTAAAGAACCAAAAACCAGCAATCATTTGGTGATAGAAGGGGCTGGAGGATTATTGGTTCCGCTCAACAACACCGATTGCATTATTGATTTAATTCAAAACGACTACGAAGTAATCTTGGTTTCCCGTCATTATTTGGGAAGCATTAATCATACTTTACTTAGCCTTGAAGCCTTGAAAAATAGAAATATACCCTGTGCCGGTATTATTTTTTCAGGCGATGAAAATCCCGCTACCGAATCAATTATTTTGGCTAAATCAGGCGTGAAATTCCTTGGCCGAATAGAAAACGAGCCCTATTTTGACGCCAACGTAATTGCCTATTATGCGGATCAATTTAAAGACAACATATAAGAAATTTAAATTCCAAATCTCAATCCCGAGACTTCGGGACAAAAATCAAAAATCAATCCCGAAACTTCGGGACAACAATCGCTAATCCCATGAGCCTATCCCAACGCGACCAGCAACACAATTGGCATCCCTACACCCAACACCAAACGAGTTTGCCGGCGGTGGCAATTGTGAAAGGCGAAGGCGCGTTATTGTGGGACGAAGACGGGAAAGAATACATTGATGCCATTGCTTCCTGGTGGGTGAATCCGTTTGGACACAGCAACCGTTATTTGGCAGATGCAATTTATAAGCAACTTACCACTTTAGAACATGTGTTATTTGGCGGTTTTACCCACGAACCTGCGGTAGTTTTGTCAGAGAAGTTGATGCAAATTTTACCGTCCAATCAAGCCAAATTATTTTACTCCGATAATGGCTCTACGGCTGTAGAAGTCGCCATCAAGGCAGCTTTGCAATTTCATTACAACCAAGGCAACCCGAAAAAGAAAATTTTGGCGTTTGAAAATGCCTTTCACGGCGACACCTTTGCCGCGATGGCGGCCAGTGGCATTTCGTTTTTTACTGAAGCCTTTCAAGGCTCTTTACTCGAAGTGGTGCGCGTGCCCTTGCCCACAGCAGGAAACGAAACGGAGGCATATGCACTTTTTGAAAAGCAGGTACAAACCGACGAATTTGCCGCTTTTATCTTTGAACCCTTGGTGCAGGGGGCGGCTGGCATGCTTATGTATGAAGCCACTGTCTTGGATCGTTATTTGAGTTTATGTAAACAACATCAATTGCTGACTATCGCCGATGAGGTCATGACGGGCTTCGGAAAAACCGGCCGAAATTTTGCCTGCGATTACCTGAGTCAACAGCCCGATATGCTTTGCTTGTCTAAAGCCTTAACCGGCGGGACAATTCCCATGGCGATTACCTCGTTTACCCAAGAAATTTTTGATGCGTTTTATAGTGAGGACACCAACAAAGCTTTGTTTCATGGGCATACGTTTACTGCAAATCCTACGGGTTGTGCTGCCGCGATTGCCAGCTTGGAATTATTAGAATCCGTAGAGATGCAAGAGCAAATCCAAGCAGTTCATACCCAACATCTTCAGTTTCAACAAAAAATGGAGGTTCATCCGCGCGTAAAAACAACCCGGGTTTTGGGGGTAATTTTTGCCTTAGAAATCAGAACCGAAAGCGACCAAACCTATTATGGCTTGTTGCGCAATAAGCTGTATGCTTATTTTCTAGAAAATGGAGTTGTATTGAGACCGGTTGGCTCCACCATTTATATCTTACCGCCCTACGTTATCACGGCAGAACAGCTACAAAAAATTTACCAAGTAATTGAAAATGCATTGGTTGAGGTGCAGGAGTAAGGTATTCTAATTTTTTTCTTCGGCTACGTCCAAAACTTTGCGACCTTTGCGACAAATAATTCTTGTGCAAACAGCTGTTTCCATTACCGCGCTCGCTTCAGTTTCTCCTTTGGGACATCGTCCAGAAGAGATCTGGCAGCACTATCTTTCGCCCAAACATCACCTAAGTATGGTAGATTTTGGCAGCCGGGAAGCCTATGCTGCTTTTTTGAATTCAGCTACTCAAACCTGGGTCAATCAACTGCGGGAAGAAAATTCAAATTACCATTTGCTTGATAAATCGGTGATCAATGCTATCGCGGTTTCCAGAATGGCGGTGCAAATGGCCCAATGGAAAGCAGACGATTCTTTTGGAATAAACTTTGGATCTTCTCGCGGAGCGACCACTTTGTTTGAGCAATATCATGCCGATTTTTTACAAAACAAATCAGCCCACACCTTGAGTTCGCCCACCACAACCTTAGGAAACATATCTTCTTGGATTGCCCAAGATTTGCAAACCCAAGGCCCCGAAATCTCGCATTCGATTACCTGTTCAACTGGGTTTCATGCGGTACTCAATGGCATAGCATGGTTGCAATCGGGCATGGCCAAGCAGTTTTTAGTGGGAGCCAGTGAAGCACCACTCACCGAATTTACGGTGGCCCAAATGCAGGCCATGAAAATTTATGCCCGCGAAAATCAAGATTACCCTTGCCGTGCGATGGATTTATCCAAAAAAACCAATTCAATGGTCTTGGGAGAAGGAGCAGTTGCCTGTTGTTTGGAATTAGGACGCAAAGCGAATGCTATGGCAATTATTGAAGGCATTGGCTTTGCCACCGAATTGTTGGCGCACAATGTATCGATTACCGCTGAAGCCGACTGTTTTAAAAAATCGATGAAAATGGCCTTGCAAGGGCATGATCCCGATTCGATTGATGCCATTATTCTGCATGCGCCGGGAACCCTAAAAGGCGACAGCTCCGAATACAAAGCCGTGCAAAAAGTGTTTGGCGAATCATTGCCTTTGCTCACCTCCAACAAATGGAAGATCGGACACAGCTTGGGCGCTTCGGGCTTACTGAGTTTGGAGTTGGCTGTAATGATGCTGCGAGAACAAGTGTTTATTCCGGTGCCCTATTTGCCGGCAACTAAGACAACAAAACCCTTGAAAAAAATTCTAATCAATGCGGTAGGTTTTGGTGGGAATGCCGTGAGTATTTTGGTGGGAAAACCCTAATTTTATTTTTCTAAGGCCATCGCTTTTTCATAAACCCAATCGCTTTCCCAGCCTTTGCGCAAAAAGTAATCACAAAACTTTTTTCGTTTTTTCAGGCTGTTTTTCTCGGGAAGTGAATCCCAAAAACGCAAGGTAATTTGCTCAAAAGTGTTTAAATACTCGTGCTCAGGAATTTCTTTAAGGCCATTATTAATGAGGTAACTCGATATTTTTCGTTGTTTAAGCTCTAAGCTAATTCTCTTTCGTCCCCAATTTTTTTGGTTAAATTTACTGATAGCAAACAAGCAAGCAAATCGTTCTTCGTTGAGGTAATTGTGGGCAAGCAAGTGCGCTATCGCTTCGGCAATTTCGTGACTGCTTAGTTTGAAACTGTAGAGCTTGGATTCTACTTCTTGGTGACAACGTTCCTGATAGGCACAAAAATGTTCAATTTTACGAACGGCATCTTTATAGGAAATTGGGGGTGTTGAATTCAAAATAGGGAGGTTGATTGTCTGAAATAAAATAACATAAAAGTACTGAATTAGCACAAATTAACTTTATTTTTGTTGGCCCCAATACACAAAACACACAGATATTCTCAAAATAGCGTACATGAAACGTATAGTTGTACTCGTTTGCTTATTGTTGGGCTTTTCCCAAATGGTTTATTCCCAATTGCTGCAATGGAACACCTTTGGCAATACTGGAACAGAACTAACCGAACCCAGCGTATTCAATAATACCAATATCTCTGCTGCTGATTTACAAATAGGACCTGGCGTAAATACAGCGGGAAATACGTTGAGATTTGGCGGGAATAATTGGTTTGATACTGGTAATACAGTTGCTGGCAGTACCTTGGCCGAGGCCATTACAGGAAACAATTACATTCAGTTTGTAGTCACGCCCAATTTTAATTATGCATTCACGCCCACTTCCTTTGTATTCAGCTGGGGCCGTTCGAGCACAGGACCACTTAATGTTGCATTGCGTTCCTCTGTTGATGGGTTTGCTGCTAATTTGGGTGCGATTACCGCACTAACTTCTTTAAGCAATAATAACACCGTTACAATAAGTGGTTTAACCAATATCAGTACCGCAACTACTTTTAGGCTCTTTGGCTATGGAGGCACAAGTGTACTAGGCACAGGAGGATTTGATCAATCGGCTCCAGCACCTGGGATTGTTAACGTACAATTAAACGGAACAACCCAAAGTTTAGGCCCAGTTTCAGTTACCTCAGGAGATTGGAATGTGGCAAGCACCTGGTCAACCAATGCGGTGCCAACTGCTACCGACAACGTGATTATTTCGCTGGGTCATACCGTATATACCAATACAGCTTTAACCCGAACCGGAACCACCAAAGTATATGGCGCCTTTGAATTGCGTAACGGAGGATTCGCATCGGGGACCGATTTTACCTACATGAATACCACGGCGGCCTTGAATTTTAATACATCAACAACCTATGGTGTGGCCAACAACCATGTCTATTGGCCGGTGACCAACGGACCCAATAATGTAGCAGTACTAGCAGGGGGAATAGCGATGACTTCTACCAATCGTTCGGTTGGGGGTACGTTTTCTACAGCCGCTGGCATTACATTAAATACAAGCACACTCTTGCTTAACGGCACCTGCCGAATTGATAGTGGCGGGTTTTTCCTTTCTGCGCCCGTTTATGGTTCGGCCTCTATTTTAGTATATAATCCTTCGGGAGTGTATGGCCGCGGTTTTGAATGGAGTGCATTAGGTGTGGGTACCATTAGCTCCACTCCTGGTTATCCCAATGCGGTTCAAATTAGCAATAATACCACACTAAACTACATCAATGGAGCTGTAGCAGGCGCTGTTGGCATAAAAGCGATAGCAACCCATTTAACAATAGATACAGGATCGGCCTTGCACATGAATTTTGGGGCGGTTTCGGCAGGCGGGCCCATGGTCATTGGCGGAAACTTAATTAATGCCGGGACACTCACTTTAGGAGAGGCCAATGGAGATGATTTTAAATTGGCTGGAAATTTGAGCAATACCGGAACGTTTAATGGCAACAATCGCGCAGTGTTTTTCACTAAAACAGGAACCCAGACGATTTTCTCTAGTTCTGCACTAACCATTCCTTATGTGGTGTTTCAGCCCAGCGCCGGAAATACAATCGTGCAATTACTGAGCAGCTTAACGGTTTCGGCACCTTTGGGTGGAAATGCCATCAGTTTTAGTGCCACTTTAGATAGTTTTGACATCAACGGAAATACCTTAACTATTGGAACTCCGGGATTAACCAATACCATTTTTGGCACAGGAACTTTCCGAGGAAGCACTACTTCCAATCTTGCTTTATTGGGAACCGGTAGTATAGGTACCTTAAAATTTTACACAACAACTCCTTTTTCTAATTTAGCCACACTCATAATCAATAGGACTTCGGGTAATATTGCCGCAGTGCTAGGTTCCACTTTAACAATCAATACGGCCTTGGTTTTGTCAAATGGAATTTTGGATGTAGGAAATAATATTTTGGCTATTGGAGCTGCTGCCAACATCAGCGGCGCAACGGCTACCAATTTTATCATCGCCGATAGTTCAGCGCCAACGCCTTTGGCTTCAGTTCGAAAATTTATACCTGCAGCCGGCACGTATACCTTTCCAATAGGAGACAATGCCGCTTCGGCGGACGGCATGCAATATGCTCCGGTATCTATTACGTTAACTGGTGGAACCTATTCGGGTTCAGGCTATGTTGCTTTTTCAGTAAATGACCTGAAAGATCCCGCTCTTGATGCTTCTACCGATTACATTACCCGCTACTGGGAAATGAAACGCCCGCTCACTTTGAGCCCTACCAATTACCAGATCAATAGCACCTATTACCCAACTGATGTGGTTGGAAATGAGAGCTTGTGTTTTTCCAATCAATGGAGCGGCAGTCTTTGGTACAACAATGGCGTGGCCTCGGCAGCCAATACATTAACGATTGATTGTACTCAATTGGTGGTCACTACTCGGGTAACCAAAGGCTACCGCGATCCCGAAATTAATGTGACCCAAGGCGCAACCAATTACCTCACGGCTTCCACATATACCTTTGCCAATACTGGACTCGGAAATTTCACCGATGTCGTATTTACCATCCAAAATCTAGGCCAACAAAATTTAAATCTAGCTGCAGCCACGCTCACGGGTGCTTCAGAGTATAGCATTCTTTCGGCATATGCTAGTCCCGTTTTAGGCTCAACCGGAACGACGACCTTTACCATTCGATTTTATCCGCTCACGGCAGGAACGTTTACCGCTTCGATAAGCATTCCAAACAATGATCCTTCGGGCACTGAAAATCCGTACGTAATCAATTTTACGGGAGTTGGATTTTGCGCAGTAGAAACGCTTACGGCTACACCCACCTCAGGTCCGGCAGGAACAGAAATTACCTTGACCAATTCGGCCCCATTTTTACCCAGTATCAGTGCGGCTTTCAATACATTGACCGCTTCGATTATCCCTGTATCGGCTGCTCAAATTAAAGTTTTGGCACCCAATTTGGCGACTACAGGTTCTATTGTAATTACTAATTCATTAGGCTGTACAGTAGCTGCGCCATTTACCGTTCTTGATTTTAACGCTAGCAGTTGCCAATCCAATCTCATTTCCCCAGAGTTATTTTTAAGCGAAGTGACCGACGCTACTGCCGGAGGCCTTACTTATGTAGAGATATATAACGGAACCGGCGCCACGGTCAACTTAGCCAATTATAGCCTTAAAACAGCCAGCAATGGAGGAGCTTATTCCAGTACGCTTACCTTATCCAATGTCAATTTGTCCAACGGCAGTACGTTTGTATTTTCGATCGGAAGTGATAATTCATGCACCAGCCCGGGTGGAGATGGCTCGCTAGCCAATCAGACGGGATCTATTTCGGGCGGAATAAACTTTGATGTGAACGGCAATGATCACATCGGCTTATTTAAAAACGGAAATAGTATCGATTCATTTGGCGTATTTGGCTCTAACAATTGGGCTGATGGATTAGGTTTAGGCGATCGAGGCGCAACCTTCAGACGCAAACCTACCGGAACTCTGCCTACTTCGTTGTTTGTTGTAAACGACTGGAATGTTGTTAATTGGGCAGGAACAGGCTTGGCTTCGTGTAGCACGAATGACTATTCCAACATTGGGTTGTACTCCTTTACCTCGACGAGTTTACCTCCAGTAATTATCACGCAACCCACGTATACGCCTACTTGTAAATCAGCCAGCATCAGTGTAACGGCTTCCGAAGGGTACAATGGCTCGGGCGATGCGCAAGAATTGGCCTACCAATGGTATGCTGTGGCGCCCAATACAACTACTTGGACGGCCTTAACCAATGCCGGAATTTATGCAGGTACAACAACGGCTACTCTACTCCTGAGCGACGTGAGTGGAATAGACGGCTACCAATTTTACTGCCAAGTGCGTGAAAATTCGGCCACTTGTTATGCTGCTTCCAATGCGGTAAAAGTGACGGCTACTTCGGCTGTAACTTGGAATGGCTTGGCTTGGTCGCCAACTTCCCCAACAATTTCTACCGCGGCTATTTTGGCAGGCAATTACAATACCACGACACATGGCAATATAGATGCCTGTAGTTTAACCATAAATTCTGGTGTTACGGCAACACTCACAACCAATTCTTACATCAATATTCAAAATGACTTAACCGTGCAAGCCAATGCTACTTTACAAATTCAAGACAGTGGTTCCTTGGTTATGATTGAAAACGCAGGACTGGTTACCAACAACGGAACGATACAAGTATCTCGCAATACAGCTCCCTTTGATAAATTTGATTATACCTATTGGTCTTCTCCCGTTACAGCAGCCAATTTGGGGGCTACTTTCCCCAGCTGGCGTAGCGATTATTCGTTTAGCTTCAACACGGCAAATTTCTCGGATACCCAAACCATAAATAATTTGGGTGTGGTTACCGCCAATGTGCCCGACGGTTTTGACGACGCAGCGCCCTATGCGTGGACCTTTGCCGGAACAGCCGCAACATTAGCCCCAGGAAAAGGGTATGCCATTATGATGCCTACTACCCAAGCGTCCTATCCATCGGCGCCTATTTCGGTTTCCTTTACTGGAACGGTAAATACAGGCACTATTCTAACGCCCTTAAGCTTGAGTGCCAATGCATCCGATGCCAATGACGATTTTAATTTAATAGGCAATCCCTATCCTTCGGCACTTGACGCCGACGCCTTTATTGATGCCAATCCAAACATAAGCGGTTCATTGTACTTTTGGACGCACGTGGGCGCTATCTCAGTTTCTAACCTGGGTCCG
>CAMBOW010000075.1 GCA_945869365.1 Flavobacterium psychrophilum
CTGCTCGACTTTGCCGTTGATTAGGGAATAGTTGTAAAAACCTGAAACCTGAAACCTGAAACTTGAAACCTTTCTCCATGAACCAAACCACATCCTCAATCCTCATGATACGTCCGGTTGCTTTTCGGATGAACGAGCAAACTGCAGTCAATAATTATTACCAAAAAGTGCTGGACAATTTATTGCCGGCTACCGTAAATGCCAAAGCGCAGCAGGAATTTGATGCTTTTGTCAAAAAATTGCAAGCGGCAGGAGTTGATGTTACCGTTGTTGATGACACCCTTGATCCCGATACCCCCGATTCCATTTTTCCAAACAATTGGATTTCATTTCACCAAAATGGCGACGTAGTCTTGTACCCCATGTTTGCCGAAAATCGCCGCAGTGAACGCCGCGAAGACATCTTGGACATCCTGGAAGAGAAAGGCTTTCACATCGAAAATATTGTTGATTATACGTCTGCCGAAGAAGATGGTTTTTTCCTGGAAGGAACGGGTAGTTTGCTTTTGGATCGCGCCAATGGTATTGCCTATTGCGCCTTGTCTCCGCGAGCTGACGAAGAATTATTTATCGAATTTTGCGAAGATTTTGACATGGCTCCGGTTATTTTTAATGCTTATCAAACCATTCATCATGAACGTAAACTCATTTACCACACCAATGTAATGATGTGTTTGGGCTCCACTTTTGCCGTGATTTGTGCCGATTGCATTGACGACAAACAAGAGCGAAAATTCGTTTTGGAACAATTAAAAAAATCGGGGAAAGAAGTAATCCTAATTTCAGAAGATCAGGTGAATAATTTTGCGGGAAACATGCTCGAATTAGTAGGGGCAAATCAGCAAAAATTACTGGTGATGAGCGCTGCGGCACACCAAAGCCTTACTGCCGACCAAGTGGCTAAATTGGAAAAACATGCACAAATCCTCAGTTCGAGTTTAGATACCATCGAAGCCTGTGGGGGAGGAAGTGCCCGCTGCATGATGGCCGAGATCTTTTTGCCTAAAACGACTAAATCCCTCGAATGATACTCAATATCGCACTGATGATGTATTGGATGCCAATGGCAATAGTCAAAAATCCGATGATGCGTGATATGGCTACAATACCTGAAGAGCCCAAGAAATTTGCTAAATAATGGGCGCTGCGCAACACAAAATAAATAGACGCAGCCACCACAACAATGGCGATACTCGAAATAATCATTTCGTCGGGCGCGTGATGCTCTTGGTAGAAAGCTATGAGTAAGGAGATGGAGCCAGGTCCAGCCAACATGGGCATAGCCAAAGGTGTTAAAGCGATATCGTTTCGGTTTTGAATTTCTACTTCTACTTTTTTATTGATCCCTTTGTTTTTGTTGAATTGTCCGTTAAGCAATGAAAAGCCCGAACTGGCAATGATGATGCCTCCAGCGATGCGCAAGGCCGTGATGGTTATACCAAAAAAACTGAGCACATATTGGCCTACAAAAAAAGAGATGAGCAAAATCACACACACATTAATGGAAGTTTTTAACGAAACTCGGGCGCGCTCTTTTTGCGTGTAATCTTGGGTAAGGCCCACAAAAATAGGGATGGTGCCAATAGGATTCAACACAGAGAAAAGCGCAAAAAAGAGGTAGATAAATAATTCCATTGTAGGTTAAAATTAAGCATCGATGCTGGCGCAAAGGTATAACTAAAAACATATTGGGCTAAAATAAATTGGCGCGGCAACCAATTTTGTAGTTTTGCAGCATGAAAAATAAAAAAACCTTAGTTCTGGGTGCTAGTACAAAGCCTGAACGCTATGCCTACAAAGCCATTGAAAGTTTGGTAGCCAAGGGACATTCGGTTTTGGCCATTGGTCAACATGCCGGCGAAGTGAGTGGCATCAAAATCCAAACCAAATTAATCCCGATAAAAAATATTGATACGGTAACCTTATACCTCAATCCGTTGCGTCAACGCGAATATTACAATTACATCATCGAAGCCAAACCCAAGCGCGTGGTCTTTAATCCGGGAACCGAAAACCCACAGTTTTACCAATTGCTACAAAGTAATGGAATTGCGGTTGAGGTGGCTTGTACCTTGGTTTTATTGGCGACCAATCAATACTAAAATTTGGTTTGTCCAGTGGCCGGTTTGCTAATCAACCACAAACCATAAAAGGTGAGCAATCCGTTTATCAAAATGATTTCGGTATCAAAAACATAAGCACCCACGAGCAAACTGCTGTACTTAGTCAATAAAAAGCAAAGTAAGGGAGCAACTACACAAACTAGCGGAACCCATTTGTCTTTTACGGTTTTGCTCTGCCAAAATAACCCAAATCCATACAAGCCCAACAACGGGCCATAGGTGTAGGAGGCAATCTTAAAAATGATGCTCACCACCGAGGAGTCGTTGATTGCATTGAAAACCAAAATCACCAAGAACAGCAAGATCGAAAAGCCAATATGCACCCAATGACGGGTTTGTACCACATTTGCTTTGTGGCTGTTTTCGGGTTTATCCATCCCCAAGAAATCAACACAAAATGAGGTAGTGAGCGCCGTGAGTGCGCTATCAGTAGTAGCAAAGGTCGCGGCAGTAAGGCCCAGTAAAAATATAATGGAAGGAATTAAACTCAGGTGATGAAAGGCAATTTCGGGAAATAGCAAATCGGTTCTGGGATTGCCTGTAGCCAAATCTAGGGGCACCGCTACTTGGTTTTGCTGCGCATATATGTATAATAAAGCACCGACACTCAAGAAAAAAACATTAATCACAATAAATATACCGGTAAAGGTAAACATGTTTTTTTGTGCTTCTTTGATGTTGATGCAGCTCAAGTTTTTTTGCATCAAATCTTGGTCTAAGCCCACCATAGCTAGTGTAACAAACATTCCGCCAATAAATTGTTTCCAGAAATAGGTACCTTTTAAATAATCTTCAAAGAAAAAAACCTTCGAATAATTGCTGTTCTTGATGGCTTCAAAGGCCTCGACAGGGCCGTAATCTAGGTTGTGGCAAATGATAAAAATAGTCAAGAACACCGAAGAGACTAAGAAAAATGTTTGCAAGGTGTCGGTAATGATAATGGTTTTTAATCCGCCGCGGTAGGTGTAGGCAAAAATAAAGGCCAACGAAAGCAATACCGTTACAGCAAAGGGAATATGATAGAAATCAAATACATAGCGTTGCAAGACAATCACCACCAAATACAGTCGAAAGGCCGAGCCAATGGTGCGGCTAATTAAAAAAATACTAGCTGCCGTTTTATAGCTAATCACGCCCAAACGCTGCTCAATGTAGCTGTAAATCGAGGTGAGGTTCATGCGATAGTACAGCGGCAATAAAATGGTGGCAATGAGCACAAAACCAACCGCATTTCCCAAAATAAACTGAAAATATTTGAATTGCAACTCGGGGTTTCCCACTTCGCCGGGCACCGAGATAAAGGTAACGCCCGAAAGCGCGGTGCCAATCATACCAAAGGCCACTAAATACCACTTTGAATTTTTATTGGCTTTAAAGAACGCATCGTTGCTAGAATCTTTTTTGCTCATGAAATGCGAAATCAAGAACAAAACGCCAAAATAAAGTATGATAATTGTGAGAATGGTTGCTGCCGACATAAGGGTTGGTTTAGTTTGGCCAAAATACGCATTCAATGGGTATTTCACAATAATAAATTTAATTCTTACCGGTTATTTTCCAAATTTCTAATTTCCAAATTCCCTACTTTTGCTACATGGAATTCTCTTCAAAACTATTGGAAAAAGCCGTGCACGAGATGGCGCAATTACCTGGAATTGGCAAACGAACTGCTTTGCGTTTGGTGTTGCATTTGCTTAAACAACCCAAAGAACACACCCAATTTTTAACATCGGCTTTGCAAGCGGCAAGAGAAGATGTGCAATTTTGCAGTTCATGCCACAACATTTCAGATTTATCTACCTGTGAAATTTGTGCCAATCCGGCGAGAAACCACCAGTTAATTTGTGTGGTCGAAGACATTCGCGACGTGATGGCTATAGAAAATACGCGCCAATACAAAGGAATTTATCATGTATTAGGAGGAAAGATCTCGCCAATAGATGGGGTAGGACCAGCGCAGTTAAACATTTCCACTTTGGTAGAAAAAGTAAAACAAGAAGGTGTACAAGAGTTGATTTTTGCGCTCAGCTCAACCATGGAAGGCGATACCACCAATTTTTACCTCTACAGACAGATTCAAGATTATCCGGTAATTACCTCGACCATTGCCCGAGGAATTGCAGTGGGGGATGAATTGGAATACGCCGACGAGGTGACCTTGGGCCGCAGTATCTTAAACCGAATTCCCTTCGAAAATTCGCTAAAAAACAGCTGATCCAAAATTAGCGACTACCCTTTTGTTATTAGCGCGGAAAACCTATCTTTGTTTGCAATTTTTTTTAAAAAATAAATGAGAAAATTAATCGCTGGCCCGCTGTTTTTGTTGGTGTTATTCACCACTGCTTGTGTGCCTACCAAAGATTTGATTTACCTGCAAACTACCAAACCTGCCGATACCGCTGCAGTTCTTCACCCAATTGTTGCCAAGCCCTATCGACTTCAGGTTAATGACATTATTAGTGTGGTGATCAAAGCCAATGATCCAAAGTTGGTTGAGTTATTTCGGGCAGCCGAACAAAGTACACAATTCACCAAAACCGAACAAAGTTTGTATTTTGATGGCTACACCGTAAACGATCATGGGGCTATTCGTATCCCAATTTTAGGAGAATTGACGGTCTTGGGTTATACCTTAGATGAGGTTCGACTCAAAATAGAAAATCAATTGCTAGCCGACTATTTCACCAAGGAAGCCAATGTTTTTGTGTCAGTAAAATTAGCTGGATTGCATTACACTGTAAATGGCGAAGTAGTGATTCCAGGATCAAAAGTAGAATACAAAGAAAAATTGACCATTTTGGAAGCCCTGGCCAATGCAGGTGACATTACCATGACGGGCAATCGAAAAGCGGTTTCCATCTTGCGCCAATTGCCGCAGGGTTCAGAATTACACGAAATAGATTTAACCAACATCAAAGCTATTGAATCGCCCTATTTTTATGTGCAACCCAATGACTATATTTATGTAAAACCCTTGAAGCAAAAATCGTGGGGTACCGGAAAAACCGGTTTAGAATCCTTGAGTACGGTATTGACTTTGTTGACCTTAATCACAACCACATTTATTTTGTTGAAATAAGCACTGATGATAGACACCAAAGACTTTTCTTTTTTCGAAAACCAAAATAGTTTTGATTTTAAAGGATTTTTAATCAAAATTGTGAGCTATTGGAAATGGTTTCTACTCAGCTTAGCCATTACTTTTACTATAGCTCAGCAGGTGAATATTCGCAAGCAAAAGATTTATGCTTTAGAAACCTCCATCGCTATCAAAGAGGAAAACAATCCGTTTTTCACCTCCAATACCAGCTTGGTTTTCAATTGGGGTGGAACTTCTGATGAGGTGCAGAGTATTTCAAATACCTTAAAATCGAGATCCCACAACGAGTTGGTGGTAGATGAACTGCAATTTTATATTGATTATTTACAAAAAGGGGATTACAACTACCAAGACGTCTATGGCGAGGTACCTTTTGCAATCACGATTGATCAATCCAAAGGTCAATTACTCAATAATTTGGTTGGTATTACTTTTGTTTCTAACACCGAATATGATATACAACTGAAATTTGAGGACGCCAAAGCTCCGTTAATGTATTATGCCAATCACAGCAAAGGCAGTGCCACGGTTGTTTCAGGCGAATTCAAAAAAAGATGTAAAATAGGGGAGCAGCTGAATCTGCCGTTTCTAAATTGGAAACTCGATGCGCTATCCCAAGGCGACCAAATACAAGGAAAAACCTATTACATCCGATTCAATAATTTTGATGAGGTGGTAAAAAAAGGACAAAATGTGAGTATCGAAATTGATCCCAAAGCGGCTTCCATTTTGGTGTTATCGATGCAAGGGCCCAACAAAAATCGCATTGTCAATTACCTGAACACCACAGTAAAAACCCTGATAGATTCGCAGTTGGATCGCAAGAATCAATTTGCCACCAATACCATTGAATTTATTGACAGTACGCTCGTTTCTATGGGCAATCAACTCAAGGAAACAGGAGAAGAGCTCACAAATTTCAACAAGCGGAACAACATTTTCGAGATCGAAAAAGGCGGCGAAAACATTTCGGCTCAACTGCTCGAATACGATGTGATGCGCGATCAAATTAACCGCAAAATCGCCTATTGTAACAGCCTAAAATCCTATTTGCGCAACAGTGTAGATTATTCCAAATTGCCGGCACCTACCGTTGCGGGTATAGATGATCCAAATATAGTAACCAATGTGGCCAAACTTATTGGGTTGTCGGCGCAACGATCGCAATTGGCCTATTCGGTGAAAAGCGAAAAAATATTCCAAGAGTTTGACAGCCAGATGGAGGCCGTAAAAAAAGTATTGCTAGAAAATGTCGCTTCTATTGGCAGTTCCTTTCAGTATGATTTGGTGTTGGTGAATAACAAAATTCAAAAAATAGAAAACGACATCAAGCAGCTGCCCGAAGACAAACAAGAGTTTCTGAAGATTTCCCGCAAATACGATTTAAGCGATAATATTTACAATACGTTTTTACAAAAACGCAGCGAAGCTGAGATTGTAAAAGCGGCCAATTTATCAGACATTCACTTCATCGATTCGGCCAAAGATACCGGTGGCGGACTTATTGGACCCAATACCAGTGTGAACTATGTGATTGCTTTTTTTATGGGACTGCTCATTCCGTTGTTGATTGTCTTTGGTATTTTCTTTATGGAAAATGCAATTTTAAATACCGAGGACATTACCAATTTAACCTCGATTCCAATTATTGGGGTTATCGGCATCAAGCAATCGCAATCTAATTTGTCTGTTTTTGAACGACCCAAATCGGCCCTCTCTGAATCGTTTCGAGCCATACGGTCTTCCTTGCAGTTTTTGTATAAAAAACACGAGATCGAGGGCACCAAAACCATCATGCTCACCTCTTCGATCAGTGGAGAAGGAAAAACCTTTTGCTCGCTAAACATTGCTACAGTTTTTGCGTTGAGCGAAAAGAAAACAGTTATTGTGGGTATGGATTTGCGGAAGCCTAAAATTTTTGATGACTTCAATACAACCAACGAAATAGGTGTAGTGAATTACTTGATTGGCCAAAAAACAATGGATGAGGTGATTCAAAAAACCCAGGTGCCGTATCTAGATGTAATTACCTCTGGTCCCGTCCCGCCCAACCCTTCCGAGTTGATTATTGGCGATACCATGAAGAAATTTATGGAAGAACTAAAAACACGTTACGATTATATCATACTAGATACACCACCGGTTGGTTTGGTTTCAGACGCCCTAGAACTCGACGAATACGTAGATGTGAGTTTGTACATCATGCGTCAGAATTATACTAAAAAAGACATGGTGACCATGCTCAACAATCGCCAAAAACGAGGGGAGTTGACCAACATCAGCATCATATTAAATGGCTACCAAAATAAAGCCAAATATGGTACGGGCTATGGCTATGGTTACGGCTACGGTTACGGCTATGGAAATTACGCCAATGGGTACCACGAAGTTGACAAACCCGAATCTTTTATCAAATCGATTTGGAATAAATTGAAAAGCTAAAAATGAAACTACTCATTACAGGAGGTGCTGGATTTATTGGGTCTAATTTGTGCGAATATTTTTTAGCCAAAAAGTACCAAGTGGTTTGCTTGGATAATTTTGCTACAGGCCACCGACATAATTTGACGGCTTGTATGCAAGACGAAAATTTCAGCTTGATTGAAGGCGATATCCGCAATTTGGCCGATTGCCAACAAGCGGTACAAGGCGTAGAGTATGTTTTGCATCAAGCGGCTTTGGGTTCTGTACCGCGCTCGATTAATGATCCCATCACCAGTAATGACGTAAATGTTTCTGGCTTTTTAAACATGTTGGTCGCTGCGCGTGATGCAAAAGTAAAACGGTTTGTGTATGCGGCCAGTTCATCCACTTATGGTGATTCGGCCAGTTTGCCCAAAGTAGAGGAGGTTATTGGCAAGCCTTTGTCTCCCTATGCGATTACCAAATATGTAAACGAATTGTATGCCGATATTTTTAGTAAAACCTATGGCCTTGAAACCATCGGTTTACGCTACTTTAATGTGTTTGGTCGCAAACAAGATCCCAATGGCGCCTATGCAGCGGTAATTCCAAAGTTTGTGATGCAATTCATGAACTACGAAAGTCCAGTGATTAATGGCGATGGTATGTATTCTCGTGATTTCACCTACATTGACAACGTCATTCACATGAATGAATTGGCAATCACTACTCAAAATCCGGAAGCGATCAACACGGTTTATAATACCGCTTTTGGCGACCGAACCACCTTGAATGAGTTGGTTCATTATTTAAAAGATTATTTAGCCGAATGGGATCCAAAAATCGCTGCAGTCCCTGTAGTGTATGGCCCAAATAGAAATGGTGATATTCCACACTCCTTGGCGAGTATTGACAAAGCCAAGAATTTACTGGGCTACAATCCCCAGTTCTCGATCAAAACCGGATTAAAAGAAGCCGTTGCCTGGTATTGGCAATATTTGAAATAAATTATTAATAGAAGTAAGAAAATGAAGATTACTAAAATTTGTTGTATCGGCGCGGGTTACGTAGGAGGACCTACTATGGCCGTCATTGCCCAAAAATGTCCCCACATTCAAGTAACCGTGGTCGATTTAAACGAAAGCCGTATTGCCCAATGGAATCACGAAGATGTTACCCAAATACCCATTTATGAACCAGGTTTAAGTGAAGTGGTTGCCGAAGCCCGTGGAAGAAATTTATTTTTTTCTACCCAAGTAGATCAAGCCATCGACGAGGCCGAATTGATTTTCATCTCCGTAAATACCCCCACCAAAACATATGGTGCAGGCAAGGGAATGGCT
>CAMBOW010000076.1 GCA_945869365.1 Flavobacterium psychrophilum
GAACAGGCATGGCAACTGCTTGGATTGGCCATAGAAAACCCACAATAATGGCAGCGCAATTGATTTTTTTGTTTGTGGTAGGTTAAGCTCACATCGCATTGTATGCAATGCGGCACGTGACCACAGGTATCACAGGTTATAATAGGAGAAAAACCGCGGCGGTTTTGAAATAGAATTACTTGCTTATCCTCGGCCAAAGTATTCGAAATTGCTTCGATGAGCGCCGCACTGAAATGACCCGTCATTTTTTTTCTAAAATAAGCGTCTTTCAAATCGACCAATTCGATACTGGGCAAAACGGCATTCCCAAATCGTTCACTTAAAACTACCTTGCCGTATTTGCCTTTTTCGGCATTGTAATAGCTTTCCAAACTGGGTGTTGCCGATCCCAATACTACTTTGGCTTGATGAGATTTGGCCAATACTATGGCCGCATCACGGGCATGATAACGCGGCGCAGGATCCTGCTGTTTAAAGGTTTGTTCGTGCTCCTCGTCCACCAACACCAATCCTAAATTAGAAAAGGGCAAAAACAAAGCCGATCGGGCACCAATGACAATTTGTGCTTTTTCTGATTGTGTCAACACTTGATTCCAAACCTCTACTCGTTCGTTGTTGGAGTATTTGGAATGAAAAACGGCCACCTTATTACCAAAATAGGCAGATAAACGAGAAACCAACTGAGTGGTTAAGGCAATTTCGGGCACCAAAAAAACAATTTGCTTATTTTGCAATAATGCGCTTTCGATGAGGTTGATATAAATTTCTGTTTTTCCACTGCCGGTCACCCCGTGCAGCAACACGATATCTTGTTTGGCAAATTCCGATTCGATGGCATCAAAAGCTTGGGTTTGCGCGTCACTCAATTGCAGCGTGTTTTCTCCTTCGGCTGCAGCAAACGAAACCCGATCGGTTTGCAGTAAAAAATCTTCAAAAACACCTTTGTCGATAAGCGCTTTAATCACCGCAGCTTTTGTCCCGCTGGCATCGGTGAGTTGTTTGATGCTTATGGGCGCGGCGCTTTTGGCTTGCAACTGAAAAAAATGCAGCAGCACTTCTTTTTGTTTAATTGCTTTTTGTACCGAATCGAGCAAGCCGATGAGTTGCGATTCTTCCTGATAGCGGCCAGTCAATCGAATGTACCGGATTATTTTGGGTTTATAGGTTTCGGAAATTTCTTCGTTGATAACAATCACTTGTTTTTGCAAAAGCGATTGCAAAACAGGCAGTACATTTTTTTTATTGGTAATTTTTGAAATCTCATGAATTTTCAAAACCGCTAGACTTTGCAAGGCCTCCAAGACCAAAAATTCTTCGTCGGTTAATTGCGTCTTTGCAGCTGAAGCAGAAGAATTGGTCGAGATTACGGTTTCACTCTCCAACAAAAAAGCGCTGGGAACTGCACAGCGGTATACTTCGCCTAGGGTACACATATAATAGGACGCAATCCATTCCCAATGAGCCAACTGAAATGCATTCACCAAGGGTTTTTCGTCAATAATTTGGTGAATTTCTTTGGCTTCGTACAAGAGCGGTTCCTGTTGATGCAACACCACAACCAAACCCGTATACATTTTACTTTTTCCAAAAGGAACCGCAACGCGCATGCCCACTTGCAAGAACTCATATTCGGCCTCCGACACGCGATAGGTGAAATTTTGAGGCAAAGCCAAGGGCAGAATCACATCGATGAAATGCATGAGAAAATGAGTTACTGAACAGATTTTTGGTGATGTGAATTGGCTTTCTTGAGGCTGTCTATGGCGGCATTTAACTCAAAGCCCAACAACAAAATCATGCAATTGATCCAGATGTAAAACATCATGATGAGCAGGGTCCCAATAGAACCATACAATTCGTTGTATTTAGAAAATTTAATGACCCAAATACCAAATCCGTAGGAACTGACAATGATTAATAAAGTAGTGAACACCGAACCGATAGAAATAAATGCGCGATTTTTTTGGTGTTTGGTCCCAAACTTAAACAAGATGGAAGTGGTGAGTAAAATCATGAGCACCACAAAACCCAAACGTCCTATTTCAATTAAGGGAACCTGATCACTTACAACTTCCTGTATGGTGGTTTGTTGAATGAATACTTCAAATACTACAATAATTGCAACCGTGAACAACAACAAAAACGAAAGCACCAATGACATGCTCAACGCAATCACATATTGCCGAAAAAACCCCCGTTTGATACTCACAAACATAGAGGTTTCGAATCCGCCTAAAATGGCATTCAATCCATTGGCCATCAAAAAGATAGACAAGACAAAACCTGTTGACAATAAACCGGAGTGACTTGTGTTTAGGATGTCATTAATTATTGATTCTATTGCTTCGTAGGTATTAGGGGGAACACTTTGGGATACAAATTCCAAAAAATCGGCCTGAAACCCTGCAATGGGTATAAACGGTATTAAATTTAAAATAAAAAGGGCAAAGGGAAACAGCGCCATAAAAAAGCTGAATGCAATCGCTGCTGCCCGGTAACTCAATGCGCCTTCAATGATTCCGATTAAATATAATTCAAGCAATTCATAGAGCGACAAGCCTTGAAGCCACGGCAATTTAATGCGTTTGCATCCGCGAGCCAAGTTGCGAAAGACAGGAATTTTTTCGATGCTATTTTCTACCGCTTCACTCATATTAAATAGCTTTTAAACTCAAATCTAAATTGTGCACCGAATGAGTTAATGCCCCCGAAGAAATGTAATTTACTCCACATTCGGCATAGGCGCGAAGGGTTTTTTCGTTGATGTTGCCCGAGGATTCGGTGAGGCAACTATTTCCAATCAGGGCTACCGCTTTTCGGGTAGTTTCAAAATCAAAATTATCGAGCAGAATTCGGTATACGCCTCCAGCTTGCAAAATTTCTTGTACTTCGTCTAAATTTCTTGCCTCTACAATAATTTTCAAATCCAACTGTATTGCCTTCAAATAAGCTTTCGTTTTATTTATCGCGGCAGTAATTCCTCCAGCAAAGTCAATGTGGTTGTCCTTGAGCATAATCATGTCATATAAGGCAAACCGGTGATTGGCTCCTCCTCCAATTTTTACCGCCCATTTTTCGGGCGCCCGAAATCCAGGGGTGGTTTTGCGGGTGTCTAGCAATTGGGCGCCAGTTCCAGCTATCAATTGCACATATCCATGGGTTTTTGTGGCAATGGCCGACATCCGCTGCATGGAATTGAGCACCACGCGTTCGGCTTTTAATATTGATTGGGAAGGTCCTGTAACCTGAAACACAATATCGCCTGGTACAACCGGCGTTCCATCGGGTATAAATAGGGTGAGTTGGCAAGCAGGATCTACGTAATTAAAAATGTGTTGGGCAAATTCAACTCCAGCAATTATGCCAGCTTCTTTGACTAATAACTTGGCCGAACCAATGGCCTCACCTGGAATGCAAGCCAAGGAACTGAAATCGCCGGGGCCCAAGTCTTCGCGCAAGGCATTTTGAATGCAAAGCTGAAGTTCTTCTTGAAATTGTTGTGGACTAATCATACCCAAAAAATGTTGGGCTAAAATACCATTTATTTTCGCGAAAGAAAAGTTGATTCTCGTATTTTTACAGCCTTAAAATAATCTACAGATGCTAAAAAAACTGCTCCTCATTAGCAATATGCAATTGCTTGTTTTATTTATTATCGGGATGGGGCTCACGATGAGTGGCGCATTTATGAAACTAAAAGGCAGTCCAGAAGCGAGCTTATTTCTGGTTGTGGGTATGACGTTTGATGCTGTAACCTTTATTTTATTGGTGATTAAACGGTTTCAAAAAAACAATAAATCCTTTTTAGACAGTTAAATCAATCTGCATGAACATCAAACTCATCTCCATTGGCAAGACCGACGATGCCAATTTACAACAACTCATTGATCGGTACCTGAAACGACTCAGTCACTATGTGAAATTTGAATTGGAATTACTTCCCGACATCAAAAACAGCAAACATTTATCTGAAGCCGAGCAAAAAGAAAAAGAAGGCGAATTACTCTTGTCCAAACTACAAGCCACCGATTTTATGTGGCTATTGGATGAAAATGGCAAATCATTTAGCAGTATAGGATTTGCTGATGAATTGCAGAAAAAAATGAATGCCGGAACTAAAACGCTGGTTTTTTTTATTGGTGGACCTTATGGCTTTTCCCCGGCTGTCTATGCCAAAGCACAAGGAAAATTAGCGCTCTCGCAACTCACCTTTTCGCATCAGATGGTGCGTTTATTTTTTATAGAACAAGTATATCGCGCCTTTACTATTTTGAAGAACGAACCCTATCACCACCAATAACGATACATTCGTTAGAATAAATTGCTTCCTAAAAAAGCAGCAAACGCGAACTCATACTTGGTGTAATTTTTGGTGTAATGTGATGCATTCAACTGCTTCTTTTACATCATGCACCCGAAGAATTTTGGCGCCTTTACTCAAAGCAAATCCATGTAAAAATGTAGTGCCGTTTAGGGCTAAATCAGGGGTGGTTTCTAGCGTTTTATACACCATCGATTTGCGGGAAACACCAATAAGTAAAGGCGCTTCAAGCGATTTAAAACAATCTAAATGTGCTAGAATTTCAAAATTCTGTTCGGTAGTTTTGGCAAATCCAAAACCGGGATCAACAATATAATCGAAAATTCCGGCCGCTTTGGCTGCTTGGATTTTCTCAGCAAAATAATACAGCAAATCGGGAATAAGATTCTCGTACTGCGTAAGGGATTGCATGGTTTGTGGATTGCCACGCAGGTGCATCATGACATAGGGAACTTTATATTTTGCTAAGATGGCCATCATATTGGGATCAGCACCAGCAGAAATATCATTCACCATGGCCACACCTTCGTCTAAAACCACTTGAGCAACAACCGATCGAAAGGTATCTATAGAAAGTAAAGCAGTTGGGAAAGTCTGTCGCAAGGCTTTTACTACCGGCAATACCCGATGCAATTCTTCGTCAACCGATACTTCAGCGGCATTGGGTTTACTGGAATATCCGCCAATATCTAAAAAGGTTGCGCCCGCATCTAGCATTGATTCGGCTTGTTGAACCACAGCGGATAAAGAACTGTAACTCCCTCCGTCATAAAATGAATCTGGCGTTACATTGAGAATTCCCATCACTTTTGGAACCGTCAAATCAAGTAAATTTCCGTGGCAATTTAAAGTCATTTTAGTTGGATTTACAAGCCTGTTTAGGTTGAAATTTGTTTTGCTTTTCCAATTCTAATTTCAAAAAAAATGTACTATTTTTGGAAAAATTTGAATACAAATATACACCAATAATGAATACGACTTCTGCCGCCTATGATTCTGTAATTGTGAAATGCAGAGCGCTTTTTACCAACAAAATGAAAGACTACGGTTGTGCTTGGCGTATTTTGCGTATGCCTTCTTTGACCGATCAAATTTTTATTAAGGCTCAGCGTATTCGCAGTTTACAAGAAAACGACGTGCGCAGAGTAGACGAAGGCGAAGCTGGTGAATTCATTGGCATCATCAACTATTCGATTATGGCCTTAATTCAATTGGAATTGGGCGTAGCCGAACAGCCTGATTTAGATCTAGAAACCGCAACTACATGGTATGACCGCAAAATAAAAGCCACCAAAGAGTTGATGGAAAACAAAAACCACGATTACGGAGAAGCTTGGCGTGACATGCGCGTCAGTTCTTTGACCGATTTGATTATTCAAAAATTATTACGCGTGAAACAAATTGAGGACAACAAAGGAAAAACTTTGGTGTCTGAAGGCATAGATGCCAATTACCAAGATATGATCAACTACGCCATTTTTGCCTTACTATTAATGAACGAACACCACAATTAACATGAAAAAGTTTCTGGTACAAATTTCCCGAATTTTTGTTGGATTACTATTTATCATTTCGGGTTTGATAAAACTCAACGACCCAGTTGGAATGTCCTACAAATTGGTGGAATATTTTAGTGAGCCTGTATTGAATCTGCCCTTTTTGACACCTTATGCTTTGGCCTTCTCGCTATTGGTCGTAATTGCCGAAACGGTATTGGGGGTGTTTTTGTTAATAGGGTATCAAAGAAAATTTACACTGTGGAGTTTGTTGGGTTTAATTGTATTTTTTACTTTCCTTACTTTTTATGCGGCTTATTTTAATAAAGTAACCGACTGTGGTTGTTTTGGAGACGCACTAAAATTGACACCTTGGCAATCGTTTGGTAAAGATGTTGTTTTATTGGTGCTTATTGTATGGATAACGGCAAACAGCAAGTTTGTTAAGCCAATTTTTATGGCTACTACACAAAATTTATTGGCCAGCGCTGCTTTTTTATTGAGTTGTTTGATGGGTTATTGGGTGCTTAATCATTTGCCACTCAAAGATTTCAGAGCCTATAAAGTGGGCACCAACATAACCAAAGCCATGGAAATCCCTGAAGGGGCTCCCAAAGCTGTGGTGGAAATGGTTTTTATCTACAACGTCAATGGCGTGAATAAAAATTTTACCGAAAAAGATTTGATGAATTTACCCGAAGGCGCCACGTTTGTAGATCGCATTGACAAAGTAATTACAGAAGGTTACAAACCGCCTGTGCATGATTTCTCGATGGAATTGGAGGGGTCAGACTACAAAGACGAGTTATTAGTAGAACCTAAACTACTGGTTTTTGTAGCCTATGATTTAGAAAAAGCCAATCCTGAGGGATTAAAAAAATTAGAAATTTTACACCAAAAAGCCTTAAAAAAAGGCTACAAAGTAATTGCCATGACGGCTTCTGATGCCGCTTTAATTGCTAAAACAAAAAAACAATACGGTTGTACTTTTGACTTTTACTTCTGTGATGGCACAACTTTAAAGACTATCGAACGTGCCAATCCAAGTTTGGTAGTATTGCACAAAGGAACCATCATGCAAAAACTGCATTACAACGACAGCGATCAATTAATGTTGAATTAATTATGAAGGAAACAAAATCAAATAAAAATCCAAATTACTTTTTGCTAAAAGTAATTGCATCCATATTTGTAAATGCGCTAGGATACTTTTTTTTTATTGATGTTTCTACCCGGTACAACCCAAAATTTGGAAATACCTTCTACATTATCGTAGGCTGTTTATTGATCGCTGTGGCTAGCATTTATCTGTGTTTGCTCATCAAAGACAAGTATTTCCTTAAAAAGAAAAGCAAAAAGTCAAAAGCAGTATTTCTAAAAAAGTAAGTGCGTTAATGCATGACTGCCAATTTGTGAATTTCTAGGGTGTTATTCACTCCCTTAATTTGTACAAAATAGATTCCATTAGACCATTGCAAGGTGCTGAATTGGCCCGATAAACCCAAATTGGTTTGATGAAGCAATTCCGCCCCCAACTGATTGTAGACCTTTAATTCTTTTATTTCTATACTTGAACTGCTTAAATTAACCAGCTGATTGCTCGGATTGGGAAACACCCGAAATTGGGTTGGATTTTCCGATTGATTTCCCCCCAACGTACACCCTACACTCGTTCCTGGAATATTGTTATCAAGCCAAGTAATTCTTGAATTAATCCAATTTTTAAACTTGGTTATTTGACCAGCAAATGTGGCGGGATCTGCGTCTACTTCTGGAGTACCTGTGCTGATTCCCAAATTACCCCATTTTTCAAAATGACGCGCTTGTGCTTCATTAAGGTAAGCAGCTGTTTCGTCGATGTAGGTATTTAAAGCTGTATTACTTAAAATGGTAGTTCTAAAATCATCCCAGCGGCAGCGCAAACGATTCTGAAAATTGGGGTCTTGCAACAAGCGTATGTACCAACCCGGTGAATTAATATCGGGGTTGCAATCGTTGATTTTGTGCGCCCAACCTGATCCGTCTGTGGCCGAAAAGATGGAACATTCGTTGATGTTTTTCCAAGCCCAATCAAAGTCCCAAACGGGACCAGCATAGAGTTTGCCTGTCGAAGTGAGGTTATCCTTGGTTTTGTGAAAATAACTGCTCTTTTTAAATCCGTCGTTGTTGCGAGCCAATTCGTTCACAATAAAATAATCAATAAACGAATCGAGGTCAATGTATTTTTGATATCCTACTGCTGGATCTGCATAATTCGTGCTGTATAAAGCCGTTTCAAATTCGTTGATAAACCCCTGAATATAGGTTTTTTGTTCGGGTACAATGGTACTCGGTTTGGGGTAATCATACACTAAATTGACATTAAAATTCGGGTGATCAATAGGATGGTACGCCAATTGCCAGCTGTTGGTAGCATCCCAATAATCGTTTTTAAGGATATACCCGCCCGTCACATCCAATCCACTAATTTCGATTGGATCTAATCGAGATACATCTACCCGATTGTTGTCGCGTTTAATGGTCTCCATAAAAACATACAGTCCTTGATAACTGCCATTTACTACCACTTCACAAAATTGACTTCGTGTGGCATAATGCCCCATTTCGGTAGCCAATTTGTAGGCTAACGTATTGCGCATAAACACCTTGTCGTTGTAATTGGCGATCAAACACCAATCGTGTTCGAGCGGCATACCCAATAGGGGTAAATTGAGCTCCAAATTGTTCACATCACGCAACTCAAGCGCGAAGGGTTTTTGAGGCAAAGACTGCGAATAGTTTCCGCGGTATTCAATGGCCACATTGCCGTTGTATTCGGTGGGGACATCGGTGAGGGTATTGATTGCTCCTTCACCATTGTAAATAATTCCCATATTGGCAATAATTGAAGGCGAATCGACTATGGCTTGACCCGCTGTATTGATGGTGACAATGGGTAAATTGGATGAAGAAAACACAAAAGGAGCCGCAACATTGGCCCCAAAGGTAACGGACCAATTGAT
>CAMBOW010000077.1 GCA_945869365.1 Flavobacterium psychrophilum
TCGAAAATTTACCCGAAAAACGATCCAAAAACAGACGAGTTGACGTCGTACTCAACTTGAAACCACTGCCTAAAATTGTGTTGCCTGGTTTTTATACATCAATTCAAAAAAAACACGTAGTTGGCGATCACATTTACTTGGAAAATTTATTGTTTGAAACCGGAAGCAGTGTGCTCACCTTGGTGGCAAAAACTGAATTAGACAAAATTTCTAAAGTATTGCTGCGCTACAAAAATTTACAATTTGAAATTCAAGGGCACGTGTGTTGCACACCCACCTTCCAAAAAGAGGCCATTGACCGACTCACCAGAAAACGAAATCTCTCTACAAACAGAGCCGAAGCGGTATACAAGTATTTGGTGTTTAAAAAAATTCCAAAAACCCGCATGACATTTAAGGGGTTTGGTAATACGGTGCCGCTCAAAAAAGGTGCCGAATACGACCGCCGAGTAGAATTGGTGATCAGTAAAATTTAAACGATTCGCTGCATTTTTATATGCGGAATGTCGTCTTCCAAGTAGGTTTCTCCAACCGCCACAAACCCGTGTGATTCATAAAACGCTTTCAGATACACCTGTGCTGATATCGTAATTTCGGTGGTCTGAAAATGTTGTTTTACTTCACCAATGGCTTCCCGCATTAATTCGTGCCCAAATGACTTGCTTCGGTGTGCTGGAGAAACCACAACTCGACCAATAGACGCTTGCTCAAAATAATCGCCGGCCTGAAACAACCGGGCATAGGCTACTAAGGTCTGGTCTAAAAAACCCAAAAGGTGAGTGGCTTTCTGGTCTTTGCTGTCAATATCTTGGTAAACACAGTTTTGCTCCACCACAAAGACTTCGCTACGCAATTGTAGGGTAGAATATAGTTCTTGTAGAGAAAGCGCTTCAAATCGCTTTATTTTCCATAGTATCATTTGGCGTGTTTTAATTTTGGTTTTTTCAAAAACTCAACTGATTTAATGATCGACTCCAACTCAAACATCAGGTCGCGTTTGGGTGTAGACGGCGCATAACAAAATCCCTCAAGGATTAGCATGCGGTTGCGCGGATAATCGACTATGCAGTAATTGATGAACGGCCCGGTCATGTGGTCGTTTTTGAGTTCCCAATTTCCTTTCGTAACAAAGGTTTCTTTGTGGCTAATTTTGGTTTTAAACAAATAGGGCGTATAGGATCGTTGGCTAATCATTTGGGTGTTGGGGTAGGAGCCGTGTATAAACAAACGACCAATAGAGTCCCGAATTTTGGTGATGCTTTTAATGAGGTTGGTAGTTTTTACCCGATGAAACGGCACTTGATAAACTAATAAGCTCGAGTTGCCGCTGGTAATTTCTTTTTTGTACCACAAAAACTTCTTGCTTTTCATGGCCAACGTGAAGCCCGTGGGCAAATGAATGTCGACTCCAAATTTTTTCTTGAGCGCGCGCGAAGAAATGCGCGAAGTGTCCATTATCCTTTGGTTTTCGACAATTTCGGTTTGTTGTATTTTTTGGATGATATCCGGCGCATTTTGACGAATGACTTCCAGAATAGAATAGGCTGTTTTACCCGAAATATGAAATACGTTCTGCGGAGTGGCGTATTCGTTTTCGACCAACTCGTAGGAAGTGGTTTTGGCTTTTTTTACCACCACGATGTTGCGGGTAGTGGTTACAAATCCTTCCAATAATTTTACTGGAAATTGGTTGATGTCAAACAAAGGTTCTTCTTGAGGCAGTCCCAAAACCGGAGCGGCAAATGTGTTTCGGATGCTGTCGCCTACTTGGCTATTCCAAAGTTGGTCGTCAATAATTACAGATATGGTGTTGATTTTTCCAGAAGTAATAGCAGAATCGGCGGCGTCTTGGCGTTTACAGGCCGAAGTTACAACCCAAAATAGTGCTATAAAAACCGCTAATTTTCTCATGAGTTGATGCGCCTTACGCCACTAATTTACCCGCTAATTTTTAATTTCATTCCTGGCTTTAATTCGGATCCGTCAATGCCGTTCCATTTTTTTATGTCTGAAATGGAAACGCCCGGGTGTTTTTTGGCTATGCTAAACAAAGAATCGCCCTTGCGCACATAATACATGGTTTCTTTTTTAAGGCGTTTTTCTTTTACTGGCGCCGCTTCGGCAATAGCAGTTACATTTGCTGAATTGTTTGCAACTACCAATTCCTCGCCCAAATGTATCGTAGCGTCTTTTAGGTTGTTCAATTGTTTTAAATCGGCAACACTTACGTTAAATTTTTGGGCAATCACCGCCAAGTTGTCTCCCTTTGCCACAACATAAGTCGGGGCGGGAACCGAAGTTTTAACCTCTGGTTGTGGGGTGGACTCTCCGTTAAATTCGCTTTCGGCTATTTTTAATTTGGCGTCCAGCTGAATTGCATCATCAGTAATGTTGTTCCATTTTTTCAAATCGGCTACACTGATGTTGTGTTTTTTGGCAATTGCAGTAAGGTTGTCTCCTGCTTGCACTACATAAAACGCAAGCGCTGTTGGGGCAGTTTCTGTTTTACTGGATTTCGATTTATCAACCTCAACAACTGCTTGATTTAATTTAATTGGTTTGCGAACAACCGTTACCACTTGTTCTATTTTGGTAATTTTGATTGCATCACCAACGCCAATGTTGTTGTTTTTTAAGCGGTTCCACTTTTTTAAATCCGACACATTCACGTCATATTTGGCTGCAATTGCCCCCAAATTATCCCCGCTTTTCACCTTGTGCATTTTGGTTACCTCTTTGCGGCTTACCACTTTTTCTTCTTTGTACTCTGGGGCAGTAGCTACAACTGCTTGGTTTGGTTCCCTTAGGTTTGTCGCCGATTTTACCGATAAACTGTCCGTGCTTTTCTTGGAAATAGATGGCGATTTAAAGGCCACTCGCTCTTGGGTCATGATTTTTAATCGTTTTCCCAGGGGCGCCTTATTGCTGCGCAAGTGATTCCAGCGTTTAATGTCGGCCACCGTAACTTGATATTGGTCGGCAATTTCACTCAAGTTGTCGCCACGCTTCACTTTGTAGTACTTGGTTTTGGTTGCAAATTCAATGCCTAAGGCCAGGGAATCTTTGTTGGCAATAGCTTGTTCGGGTCGCGAAAAGAAACGTGATTTTTGATCCAACTCATATTGAACGTAGGCATAAATTTTGTCTTCGTTTGAGGTGAACAAGCCCACTTTGTCCGCGGGCAAACGCAAATAATGCAGGTTATCAAAATAGGCGGGGATTTCGTCCAATTTAAATTGCGGATTCAACAACTTTAATTGAGATACCGGCACATCGAGTAAATCAGCTATTTGCTTGAACGACAACTGTTTTTTAATCATTACCGTGTCGGTGGCAAAGTGTTTCACTAGAGCTCTGTCGGGACGAATGCCATGTTGTTTGTGGTATTCGTAGATGTACATCGTGGCCAAAAAAGCAGGTACATAGCCTTGGGTTTCTTTGGGTAAATGTTTGCGGATCGTCCAAAACGTTTGTTGCCCTTCCGATCGGCGAATGGCTTTGGCTACATTTCCCGGGCCCGAATTGTACGAGGCCAACACCAAATCCCAATCGCCAAAAATGCGGTACATATTGGTCATGTATTGGGCAGCGGCTTCGCTAGCTTTTAATGGATCGCTGCGTTCATCTACATATGAATCGATGTGGAGATTGTATTGTTTGCCGGTTTGGTACATAAATTGCCACAAACCTGTTGCGCCCACGCGGGAAACCGCTTTGGGATTCAAGGCCGATTCGACTACGGCCAAGTATTTAATTTCGAGGGGGACATTTTGTTTGGCGAAAGCTTCTTCAAACATGGGAAAATAATACTCAGACAAGGCCATTAGGCGCTCAAATCCTTTTTTTCTGTTTTTCAAAAACGACTTGATCAGGTTTTCTAGTCCTGGATTGTATTCGATATTAAAAGGCGACTTCGAATCCATTTCCTTGAGCCTTTTCTTGAGCAATTCAGTAGGAAGTTCGTACTCCACTTGTTGGTCTAGGTTGATGGTCTTGATGTCGGTTTTTAGGTCGTTATACAAGTCTAAACTCGTGAGTTCTTTGAGCCACAAACTGTCTACACAGGCGGCCATGTTATCGTTTACAAATGTTTTTTTGATCGAATCCAGGTAGGCCGTTTTGCTTTCTTTTGGCAAATTCGTAGCGGGTTGAGCCCATGCATTAGCCGAAACGCTTAACAGGAGTAAAGCATAGAAAGCAACTTTTATATAAGGGGTTTTTAATGACAATTCGTTAAAATAAGAGATAAAGATGAGCAAACTTACTACCTAAAAACAACTTTTTTGGCAATTTATTGTTAAAACCGCAGCAATTAGTCTAAAATGGCGGCGACTCCTGGCAATATTCTGCCTTCTAACATTTCTAACATTGCGCCCCCTCCGGTTGATACGTAGCTCATTTTGGATTCCAATCCAAATTGTTTTACCGCCGATACCGAATCGCCGCCGCCTACCAGTGAAAAAGCGCCATTTGCGGTTGCCTCAGCGATGAAATTTCCTAATTCGATTGTACCGTTGGCAAAAGATTCCATCTCAAAAACACCCAACGGTCCATTCCATAAAATGGTTTTGGAAGCTAAAATCACTTCTTTGAAATTGGCCAATGATTGAGGCCCTGCATCCAATCCTTGCCAGCCGACAGGAATATGCGTCACATCAACCACTTGGGTTTGAGCATCGTTGGCAAAGGCGTTGGCCGCCACCACATCAACTGGAAGATGAATTTGTACGTTTTTTTCTTTAGCCCAGCGCAAAATATCCAAGGCCAACTCCATTTTGTCATCTTCGCAAATGGAATTACCTACGGTTCCGCCCAAGGCTTTAATGAAGGTAAATGTCATTCCGCCACCAATAATCATGTGGTCAACCTTATCGAGAATGTTTTCTATAACCGTAATTTTTGACGAAACTTTTGACCCGCCCAAAACGGCAGTCACTGGTTTTACAGCCACATTCAAAACGCGGTTTAAACTGTTCATTTCTTTGGCCAATAAGGCCCCAAAGCATTTATGTTCGGGGAAAAATTGCGCAATAATTGTGGTAGAGGCGTGCGCGCGGTGGGCGGTTCCAAACGCGTCATTTACATAAATATCGCCCAAATGAGACAAGGCTTTTGCAAATGCTACATCGCCTGCTTCTTCCTCGGCGTGAAAACGTAAATTTTCTAGTAACAATACCTCTCCAGTTTGCAAACTAGCAGCAGCTTGCTCGGCTTCGGCACCGATGCAATTGGCAACAAATTTAACCGACACTCCTAATACAGCGGCGGTTGTAGCTACAATATGTTGCAACGAATACTTGGACTCAACCCCTTTTGGTCTTCCCAAATGAGACATCAAAATTACACTTCCACCGTCTTGCAAAATTTTGTCAATTGTCGGTTTGGCTGCTTCAATACGGGTGGCATCGGTAACAGCAAATTTTTCGTCCAAAGGCACATTAAAATCTACGCGAATAATGGCTTTTTTGTTGCTAAAATTAAAGTCTTGGATGGTTTTCATGTGAGGAATTTTTGTGTTTTTGATGGCGCAAATATACTATATTAATTTTTTTGCATTTGAACCGCTGTAAAGGCGACCGATTTCTTAACAAACCGGCTTTTTGACAAGCAAGATTCAATTATATTTGCGCCATGCTTTTTTCATCCCTATTAGGACACGACCACCTCATTAGTCATTTGACTAAAACCGCTGACGCGGGCCGAATTCCCCATGCGCAACTGTTTGTGGGGCCCGAAGGTTGTGGCACCTTGGCGGTAGCCATTGCCTATGCGCAATATATTTTATGCCAAAACCAAGGAGGCGAAAACAATACGGGCAATGCGGCGTGTAACTTGAAATTTGAAACCATTTCTCACCCCGATTTACATTTTATATTCCCCACAGTTACCACCGAAGAAGTGAAATCCAAGCCCAAAAGCAGCGATTTTAGTGCCGAATGGCGGCAATTTGTAAATCAAAATCCCTACGGCAGTTTGTTTGACTGGTACCAAGTGCTGGGTGTTCAAAACAAACAAGGAGAGATTCGGGTTACCGATGCGCAAGAAATTGTAAAATCGTTATCCTTAAAAGCTTATGAGGGTGGGTACAAAATTACGATCATTTGGATGGCCGATAAAATGAATATTGAGGCCTCAAACAAATTGCTTAAATTACTAGAAGAACCGTCCGATAAAACCCTATTTATCTTGATTTCTGACAACGAAGAGGCTATTATCCAGACGATTCGTTCGCGTTGCCAGCTGTTAAATTTTAACGCGTTGCCCGAAAAAATTATAGAAGACGCCTTGGTTTCCCGTGAAAATATAGAGTCGCGATCGGCCAAAAAACTAGCACATCAAGCCCAAGGCGATTACAACAAAGCCTTGAAGTTGTTGCAAGAAAATAACGAAGAAGATTTGTTTGAAAAATGGTTTGTCGATTGGGTGCGCGCCGCCTTTCGAGCCAAAGGGAATGCAGCTGCGATACAAGATTTACTGAGTTGGAGCGAACAAATTGCGGGCTTAGGACGTGAAGCCCAAAAAAAATATTTGAATTATTGCATCGAACTGTTTCGACAAGCCCTGTTGCTCAATTACCAAACCACTTCGTTGGTGTATGTGGAGCCAAAAATTGAAAATTTTAAGTTAGAAAATTTTGCGCCTTTTGTGAATCACAGCAACATTGAGGCCATTTTTACTGCGCTATCTGAAGCATCTTACCACATTGAACGCAACGGAAATGCCAAATTAATCTTGACTGATTTGTCGATAAAACTCACCCGATTAATTCACAGCAAAGGCTAATTTAGCTGTTGTTTAGGGATGCTAAACTCGCTTTATACCACTTCAGTTCGTCCCAACTAAACGCGTCACCATACTTTTCTCTAATTGGCTGAAGCGAAACTGCCGTATGGTTTTCAAAGGCTTTGGCTAATTGTTGAATTCGATCGATTGGCAACACCGATTCTATAGAAATCATCTGATTTTCAATGAGTTTAGCAAAATGTCCATGAATAGTTTGCTCAGATAATTTGCGAATTTCTGCAATTTCCTTTACCGAACAATTTTGCTCCCAAAGCGCATAGGTTTCTTGAATCGTCGATTTTTTTTGGGTTTTTGCTTTCTCTTGCTTACTTGAAGTATAGCGCGTTTTCGAGGGTTGTTCTTCCAGTAATTTTGTAGGATTGTCTTTTGCTTCTTGTATGCGATTGGCTACTTTTTGGCGTTTGTATTTGGCAAAAAAAGACGATTGCAAGGTTTGTTTGTCTAATTTTTTGCCCTGAACTACCGCCGAAATCAGCAATTTGGATTTGTATAGCCGCAAAACCGCACTAGTGTGTAGTTCTTCGATGACTTGCAATTCCTCAAATACTGCTTTGCTTTTTTTGCGTTGTTGTACCGCTAGTAATTCGTCTATCAGCACAGTAACCCCTTCGTCTAGTACAGGGAAAAAATAGCCGTATGCAGCCTCCACTCGCGTCGCTATCAAAGGCCAGTCGGGAGTGGTTTGCGCAAACAAACTATCCAATTGAAGGACAAATTTTCTGGCTGGTTCTACCGTGGCCAATAACTTATCTTGTTGGTTTTTCGCCCAATTGTATGCCGACTTCTTTTTTGATTTTTCTTGGATTTTTTCTTGTACAAATTGCTGCCAGACATTTACTAAATCATACCAAGTGAAACACGATTTTAAATAATCCTGCACATAGCGAACCGTTTCGTTTGCCAAGTTTCGTGCCAACTGCTCTTCATTGGCTTTGTGGTTGGCATACTCCATCACGTCATGGTCGTTTACAATGCCGTTCATTTGCAGCGGCGCCAACAAAACTAAGCCGTCCAAAGCGCGCAAACGCGATAAAGCTACATAGGCTTGACCAGGCATAAATACTTGCGACACATCAATCGCGGCTTTATTAAAGGTGAGCCCTTGACTTTTATGAATGGTGATTGCCCAGGCCAACTTTATGGGGTACTGCACAAAGGTGCCAATCACGGTTTCTTTGACTTCTTTGGTGAGTGGATCTAGGGTGTAACGCAGGTTTTGCCACTCGTATTTTTCAATAACTAAGGACTTGTTTTCATCCGGAAAAAACACACAAATCTCTTGGGGCGCAAGCGATTGTATTTGCCCCATTTTTCCGTTGTAAAATTGTTTGTCGTGGCCGCTGTCGTTTTTAATAAACATAATTTGGGCGCCTACTTTCAATTGCAACTGAGCTTCTATTGGCGCTAGTTTTTCGGGGAAATCACCTGTAATTTCGGGCTCATAGGTAAAGTATTTGCCTGCTAAATTGGCCAAGGCCTCGGCGTTAATTTGATCGGCTTTGTGGTTGTGTGTGGTGAGCAATATATAACCCGGCTTGTTGTGTGTAGTGAACTGAGGGTCAACATATTGATTTAATTTTTTTAGGTCTGCTTCGGCTATTTTGTTGTTTCGAAGGTTGTTGAGAATTGAGATAAAATCGGCGTCCTGTTGGCGGTAAATTTTGGCCAATTCAATATAAATCGGTGGGTTTTTTTGGATCACCTGGGCATGAAAAAAGAATTTCCCTGAGTAATATTTTTTTAAATACTGCCATTCGCGGTCATTAATTACAGGGGGAAGTTGTAATAAATCGCCTATAAATAAAACCTGCGCACCGCCAAAAGCAGTTTTGTTTTTACGAATGGTTTGCAGTGTAAAATCAATGGCGTCCAATAAATCAGCGCGGAGCATGCTCACTTCGTCAATTACCAAGAGTTCCATGTTGCGCAAAAGCGCTTTTTTTTGGCCACTCATTTTCACCATTTT
>CAMBOW010000078.1 GCA_945869365.1 Flavobacterium psychrophilum
TTTGGCAGGCGTCCCGAAGCGTCGGGACAAAAAGGAGATCCCGAAGTTTCGGGACCGTAAAGAAACTCGAACTGTTTGAGCCCGCGAGTTTGCGAGCGGGGGAGTTTTTGAGTTTTAGGAAGTGAGCCTATTTTGATCGCCGAAAATCCTAGGTCTTGATTTTTTGTTTCTTTTTCATCAAGGAAAAAGAAAAGAAAGAGATTTGATTAACTAATAAACACACCCCCAGCCCCTCTCGAGAGGGGAGTTTGTGAAGTACACTAAGCACTGCTGTTTGCTGATAGTTGTCAGCTTTTAGCTTTTCGACACGAGTGTTTTTTAGACGAGAGACTAAAAGCTTAGAGATGAGAGACGGTCCTCAATATGAAAACTCATAACTCATAATTCATAACTCTAACCCAACCACCTACTACCTCAAAACCACAACTGCTAAAGTCTCAACCCATGCAATTTACTCACGTATTTGCCAATCACGTCAAATTCTAAATTTACTTGGGCGCCTACTTTAAAGGTGTGAAAATTGGTATGTTGGTAAGTGTAGGGAATAATGGCCACGCTAAAGGAATTGGCATTAGAATTCACTACCGTGAGGCTTACGCCGTTTACCGTAATGGATCCTTTTTCGATGGTAATATTGTGCAGGCTAGGATCATAGTCAAAACTAAAATACCAACTACCTTCTGCTTCTCGAATTTCAGTACAAACGCCCGTTTGGTCTACGTGGCCTTGCACAATATGACCGTCCAGTCGTGCGCCCAATACCATGGCGCGTTCCAAATTGATGGCGTCGCCTATGGCCCAAGTTTCAATATTGGTTTTCAGGCAAGTTTCTTGAATAGCCGTAACCGTATAGGTAGAATTTGTTTTTGAAACGACCGTGAGACAAACCCCATTGTGGGCCACACTTTGGTCTATTTTTAATTCGCTTGTCAACGGAGTTTGAACCGTGAGATGCAAGTTTTTTTGGTCTTTCTTTGCTTCGACTAGCGTGCCTAGGGTTTCTATGATTCCTGTGAACATTGTGGTTTTATTTTACTAAATTTGCCCGTCAAAATTAGCAATAAATACCCGGTAGTACCCATGAAAAAAGCAGAAAATATATTGGTTGGAATTTCAATCGGAGATTTAAACGGGATTGGCAGCGAAGTAGTTTTAAGAACATTCGAGGACACGCGTATGTTAGAACTTTGTACGCCTGTAATTTTTGCTAATGTGAAATTGCTATCGTTCATCAAAAAAATGATCGAAACAGAAGCCATGTTTCATGGAATAGACTCATTAGAACAGGTGCTGGTAGGTAAAATAAACGTGCTCAATGTGTGGCGCGATACTATTGATTTGTCATTTGGCGAAGCCACCGAATTGGGTGGAAGCTTCGGCATCCAATCATTTGTGGCGGCAACGAAGGCCTTAAAAGACAGTAAAATAGACGTCTTAGTTACGGCGCCTATTAATAAATTTAATGCCCAATCAGAAGAATTTAAATTCCCAGGACATACCGATTATTTGGCTCAAGAATTAGACGGAAACGCCTTGATGCTCATGGTGCAAGATAGATTGCGCGTGGGCTTGCTCACCGATCATGTGCCAGTAAATGAAGTAGCTCAACACTTAACCGAAAAATTATTAACCGAGAAAATCGAAACCATCCGCAAGACGTTGGTGCAAGATTTTAGTTTAGTAAAACCCAAAATTGCCGTCTTGGGGCTCAATCCGCATAGTGGAGACAATGGGGTAATTGGCAAAGAAGAAGAAACAATCATTAAGCCTACCATCAAAAAAATATCCGAAAAAGGCACCTTGGTCTACGGACCTTTCCCGGCCGACGGGTTTTTTGGCAGCAACCAATACGAAAAGTATGACGCGGTTTTGGCGATGTATCACGACCAAGGCTTGGTGCCGTTTAAGACGCTTTCGTTTGGAAGAGGCGTAAATTTCACCGCAGGCCTGTCAAAAATAAGAACCTCACCCGATCATGGAACTGCTTTTGATATCGCTGGAAAAGGAGTGGCCGATTTCAATTCGTTTAAAGAAGCGGTGTATTTGGCGATTGACGTATTTCATTCTCGAAATCAGCATCTCGAAATCAGTGCTAATCCGATGAAAATCAGAGAAATAAAAGAAGAAAAAAATATTCGATAAAAAAATGCGCGCCACATTTTTGATTGTACAATAAATTTATATCTTTGCGCTCCCGATTCGTTCGGTAAATTGGTGTCAAAATGAAACAGTTAAATGAATTTTTAATTCCTATTTTAGGATTAAAGTTAGGGAAACACCAATTTGAATACCAGATTAACAATACGTTCTTTGACCACTTTGATTACCGCGAATTTGAAAGTTCCGACATCAAAGTAAAAGTAGTACTAGAAAAGAAACCAAGTTTTTTAGAGCTCAGCTTCAAACACAGCGGAACCATTCACATTCCATGTGATGTGACCGGAGAAGAGTTTGATTTGCCCCTTAAAGGAAAAATCAATTTGGTGGTGCAATTTGGCGAGCAATTCAATGATGACAACGAAGAGTTATTGATTTTGCCCCACGGGGAACACCAGTTAGATGTGTCGCAATACATCTACGAGATGATTGTTCTTTCTATTCCGTACAGAAAAGAGCATCCTGGAATTAAGTCAGGCACCTTGCAAACACCCGCACTCGACACCTTAAAAGCCTTGTCGGTTTCGGCTCCAAGTACAGAAGAACAACAAACAATAGACCCGCGTTGGGATAAATTAAAGCAACTATTAACGGATAAATAATACAGTAAAATGGCACATCCTAAGAGAAAAATCTCCAAGACAAGAAGAGATAAAAGAAGAACACATTATAAAGCAACAGTTGCTCAAATTGCAACTTGCCCAATTACTGGAGAAGCGCATTTGTACCACAGAGCATACTGGCATGAAGGTAAAATGTACTACAGAGGACAAGTGGTTATTGACAAATCACCTGTAGCGCTTGCTTAATACCTTCAAATAATACTGCAAAACTCTCACCGATGTGGGAGTTTTTGTTGTTTATATTAGGTCACAAATTACCCGGTTTAAATCAAATTTGATTTCAATTTTTTTTGTAATTTCCAACACTTTATCAAAGGTGACTTTGTTGAAGAAATAGCAACCATTTATGAGTACAATTACCGCTGCCATTACTGCTGTAGGTTCGTATGTTCCCGACTTTGTGTTAACCAATAAATTATTGGAGACCTTGGTAGAAACCAACGACGAATGGATTACATCACGTACCGGAATTCGCGAACGAAGAATATTAAAAGGAGATAAATTAGGAACTTCCTATTTGGCGATCAAAGCTGCCGAAGATTTAATCCAAAAAAGCGGGATCAATCCAGCGGAGATTGATGCAGTTATAGTAGCCACTACCACCCCCGATATGCCTGTTGCTGCTACGGCAGTATATGTAGCCACACAAATTGGTGCGGTAAATGCCTTTGCCTACGATTTACAAGCCGCCTGTTCTGGATTTTTATACGGCATGTCTACTTGTGCAGCCTATATTCAAGCCGGACGCTACAAAAAAGTTTTATTAATTGGGGCCGACAAAATGTCTTCCATTATAGATTATACCGATCGCGCCACCTGCATTATTTTTGGTGATGGCGCTGGCGCTGTTTTGTTTGAGCCCAATCACGAAGGATTTGGATTGCAAGACGAATTTTTGCGCAGCGACGGAATTGGCCGTGAATATTTAAAGATTGATGCGGGTGGTTCTATTTTGCCTTCCTCAGCCGAAACGGTAGAAAACCGCCAACACTATGTGTTTCAAGACGGTAAAACTGTTTTTAAATATGCAGTAACTGGGATGGCCGATGTGAGCGAAAAAATTATGCATCGCAACAATTTAACTCACGATGATGTAGATTGGTTACTTGCACACCAAGCCAATCGACGCATTATAGATGCAACTGCCTCACGCATGGGCGTTGACGAGAGCAAAGTGCTGATTAATATTGAGAAATACGGAAACACAACCTCGGCTACTTTGCCTTTGTTATTAAGTGATTTTGAACATAAATTTAAAAAAGGAGATAACCTTATTTTTGCTGCGTTTGGTGGCGGATTTACTTGGGGATCTATCTATTTAAAATGGGCTTACGATAAAAAATAAAACTAATCTTAAATCAACACATTATGGATTTAAAAGAAATTCAAAACCTGATTAAATTTGTATCCAATTCAGGGGTTGCCGAAGTAAAATTAGAAACGGGAGACATCAAAATTACCATCAGAACTACGCTCGAAGGGAACAGTCCGGATATTACTTATGTGCAACAAGCACCCATGGCACAATCTTTGCCAGCTATACCCGTTGCGGCTCTTTCGCAAGCACCTGCTGCACCTGTAGCGGCTGCACCTGCTGAAAACGCAAACTACATTACGGTAAAATCACCCATGATTGGAACTTTCTACAGAAAACCTTCACCAGACAAACCGATGTTTGTTGAGGTTGGAAGTACCATCGGAAAAGGCGATGTGCTTTGCGTAATTGAAGCGATGAAATTATTCAACGAAATCGAATCAGAAGTTTCCGGAAAAATCGTTAAAATTTTAGTGGATGATATGTCTCCAGTAGAATTTGATCAACCTTTATTCTTGGTTGATCCTTCCTAAACTGTTTTGAAATTCCAATAATGAAAATACAAATTCCACTATTGGATTTTGGGATTTGTAATTTTAAAATTTATAAGCAATGTTTAAAAAAATATTAATTGCCAACAGAGGAGAGATTGCCCTGCGCATCATCCGAACCTGTCGTGAAATGGGTATCAAAACGGTTGCAGTTTACTCTACTGTTGATGCAGAAAGTTTGCACGTAAAGTTTGCTGACGAAGCCGTTTGTATTGGGCCTGCGCCAAGCAATTTGTCCTACTTAAAGATGTCCAACATCATTGCAGCGGCAGAAATCACCAATGCAGATGCCATTCATCCGGGTTATGGCTTTTTGTCTGAAAATGCAAAATTTTCTAAAATTTGCCAAGAGCACGGAATTAAATTTATTGGTGCTTCACCCGAGATGATAGATCGAATGGGCGATAAGGCTTCTGCCAAAGCCACGATGAAAGAGGCGGGTGTACCTTGTGTTCCTGGTTCTGAAGGAATTTTAGAATCCTATGAAGAAGCGGCAAAATTATCTAAAGAGATGGGCTATCCCGTAATGCTCAAAGCAACTGCTGGGGGCGGAGGAAAAGGGATGCGCGCCGTGTGGAAAGAAGAAGATTTATTGAAAGCATGGGAAAGTGCACGCCAGGAAGCAGGAGCTGCTTTTGGAAACGATGGCATGTACCTTGAAAAATTAATCGAAGAACCCCGACATATCGAAATTCAAGTAGTAGGAGATGCCTATGGCAAAGCCTGTCATTTGTCTGAACGCGATTGCTCTGTGCAACGTCGTCACCAAAAACTTACCGAAGAAACGCCTTCGCCATTCATGACCGATGAATTGCGAAATAAAATGGGCGAAGCTGCAGTAAAAGCTGCTGAGTTCATCAAATACGAAGGTGCAGGTACCGTAGAGTTTTTGGTAGACAAACACCGCAATTTCTACTTCATGGAAATGAATACGCGTATTCAAGTTGAGCACCCCATTACCGAACAAGTGATTGATTACGATTTAATTCGTGAACAAATACTTGTAGCTGCTGGTGTGCCCATTTCCGGGAAAAATTACTACCCCAATTTGCACGCCATCGAATGCCGCATCAACGCCGAAGATCCGTACAACGATTTCCGTCCATCGCCAGGTAAAATCACCACCTTGCATGCGCCCGGAGGACATGGGGTTCGTTTAGATACGCACGTATACGCTGGATACACCATTCCATCCAATTACGATTCGATGATTGCCAAATTGATTACTACGGCACAAACCCGTGAAGAGGCAATCAGCAAAATGAAACGTGCATTAGACGAGTTCGTGATTGAAGGAATCAAAACTACGATTCCGTTTCACCGCCAATTGATGGATGAGCCGGATTATGTAGCTGGAAATTACACCACAAAATTTATGGAGAGTTTCACCATGAACGATCCTGACTAATAAAAAACGCCTCAGTTATGAGGCGTTTTTCTTTTCATTCTATTCTAAGGTTTCTTTCAACCATTTGTAAAATTCACGTTGCCAAACTTGCGCATTTTGCGGTTTGAGCACCCAGTGATTTTCTTCTGGGAAATACAAAAATCTACTTTTTATCCCGCGCAATTGCGCTGCTTGAAAAGCTTCTTGTGCTTGCCCGTTGGGCACTCTAAAATCGGTTCCGCCCTGAATAATTAGAATGGGCGTATTCCATTGGTCTACATAATTTATCGGATTAAACGTGCTGTAGGTTTTTTGCGCTACGGCATTGTTTTTCTCCCAATAGGCTCCACCAAAATCCCAGTTGTTAAAGAACACCTCTTCGGTGGTGCCAAACATACTTTGGGTATTAAACACGCCGTCATGTGCAATAAACGACTTGAATCGGTTTTGGTGAATACCGGCTAAATAAAACGCCGAATAGCCTCCGTAACTGGCTCCCACGCAGCCCAAACGGGCTTTGTCTACATATGGTTCCTTGGCTACATCATCAATTGCCGACAAGTAATCTTGCATTACCTGACCGCCCCAGTCTCCACTAATTTGCTCGTTCCACGCCACGCCATGTCCAGGCATTCCGCGTCGGTTTGGTGCTACCACAATATAGCCATTGGCGGCCATCAATTGAAAATTCCATCTGAATGAATAGAACTGTGTCAAGGCCGATTGTGGGCCACCCTGGCAATACAAGAGCGTGGGGTATTTTTTGCTCGCGTCAAAGTTGGGCGGTAAGATTACCCAAACCAACATTTTCTTTCCATCAGTAGTAGTTACGTAGCGTTTTTCGGTTTTACTTAGGGTTAGATTGGCATAGATGCTGTCGTTTTCGTGCGTGAGTTGGTTCCAGACTTTCTTCTTTAGATCATAGCTGTAAATCTCGGCCGCGTGGTTCATGTCGGTGCGGGTGACCAAAATTTTAGAGGCTGAAAAACCAACGATGTCGTGTACATCAAATAAGCCGTCGGTCAGTTGTTTTACTGTAGGAATCATTTTAGTAAGTCCCGTATAATTCACCACAAACAATTGAATGGTTCCGTCTACGGCAGCCGTAAAATAAATGCTTTTACCGTCGGGGGCCCACAGGTAATTGCTCAAGGTTCCATCCCAATTGGCGGTTAGATTAAGATGCATTTTCTCGTTTACGCGAACCACCAAATCGTTTTTATCGGCCTCGTAGCCGTCGCGTTTCATTTGCAGCCACGTTAAATTGCCTTGGGGCGAAAAACTAGGATTGGTATCGTAACCCAAATTGCCTTCGGTAAGATTTACCGTTGCGCCTGAGGCCAAATCATACTGATACAAATCGGTATTGGTTGATACGGCATAGGCAGTTCCTTCTTTTTTCTTGCACACATAAATGATGCTTTTGCTGTCGGTAGACCAAATAAAATCTTCGTCTCCACCAAACGGTTTTTGTGGGCTGTCGTAGCGTTCTCCTTTTAAGATGTCAATCCCAACCTGGTCGCCAGCCGCCGTACTTTTATAAAACACGTGATTGTATTTTCCTTCATTCCAGGTATCCCAGTGGCGGTAATCTAATCCGTTATATACTTGTGCGTTTGATTTGTCTAGTTCGGGATAAAAGTCTTTTCCGTGTACCGCTTGCAATTTTACCTCTTCGCTATACAGCAGGTATTTTCCATCGGCAGAACGATTTTTATCAACCAAAAATGCAGCTGTTTCCTTAATTTCGGTTGCCTTTCCGCCCTCAATGGGCATGATAAACAGTTTGGATGTCGATTTGTTTTCGGCCACCGATGGGTAGCTTACTTTGTAGACTAAAGCGGTTCCATCTTTCGAAATCCCTAGCGGACTTAAGCGGCCTAATTTCCATAATAATTCTGGAGACATAACTTCTTGTGCGTGCAGTGCAGCCATACTAAATACCATTACGATTAGTAATCCAATTTTTTTCATAGTGTAAATTTTGAAGGGTTAAATGTACCCTTTTTTGCAAAAAAAAGCCACCGAATTCCGGTGGCTTTTAGTAGGAGTAATATTCCTGAATTATTTTTTGATCACGCGCTTAACGACTGTTTCGTTATTTATTACAAACTCAATCAAGTAGGATCCTGCGGTAATGTTACCCACATATACTTCGTTGTTTTCTAGGGTAGTCGATTGGGTGTTTTTTACCGTCGATTTCCACACAGGTTTGTCAGTTTGCGCGAGGGCGATTCCGATCGATGCAAAAAGAGCAAAGGTAAGTACAACTTTTTT
>CAMBOW010000079.1 GCA_945869365.1 Flavobacterium psychrophilum
GGTGAGTTGTGTGGGAACATCCAAACTGATACCGTAGGCTTGCGCGATAAACAAACTGGCAAATGTCATGTACATCATGCTGCCATCGAGATTAAAGGAATAACCCAAAGGCAACATAAACGAAACGATGCGGTCTTTTACGCCAAAACGCTCTAACTCTTCCGTCAATTTTGGAAATACGGCTTCGCTGCTGGTCGTACCAAAAGCAATAATTAACGGGCTTACGATGCGTTTGAGTAAGGTGGTCATTCGCGATTTTAAAAACAGATAACCCACGAGCAAAAGCACAACCCATAAAGTAGAAATTCCCACCATAAAGGAACCAAAAAATTTAGCATAGGTGAGCAATAATTCGCTAAAATCACGCACGGCAAATACACCTGCAATCGCGCCAAATACGCCAATTGGTGCAAACTTCATGACGTAATTCACCATTTTTAAAATAATGTGCGACGTTTTGTCTAAGGCATTTATTACGGGTTTTGAATCTTGTCCAATGGCTGCAGCGGCTAATCCGAAAAAGATGGAGAAAATTACAATCTGTAGAATTTCGTTGGTGGCCATCGCTTCGACGATGCTTTTGGGAATAATGTGCTCCACGAAATTTTGGGCCGAAAACGAGGTGGTTTTTTCAGTTACTTCGGCAGCAGAAGAAAGATCTACCGCTGCCAAATGCAAGCCAATTCCTGGTTCTAAGACGTTTACCCAAAACAAACCAATGAGCAACGAAATGAAGGATGCGGTAAAAAACCAAGCCATGGCTTTTCCGCCAATTCGACCAACAGATTTGATATCACCCAGTTTGGCGATGCCCACTACCAAAGTGGTAAATACCAAGGGCGCAATAATCATCTGAACCAAGCGAATAAAAAGCGTAGCCAATAATTTGATGTACCCGCTAAATGCGGTAGCCGACGCGGCATCGTACTTGGTATGGACAAAAACACCTATTAGCGCGCCCAATAGCATGGCTAAGAGAATTTGTGTGGTAAGGTTTGAAAAGAAATTGGTTTTTGTTTTTGGTGAATTCATAAGTTGGTTTAGTTTATTGACTAGCCCCGATTGCAACGGCATCCTTTAGGACCGGTGTTCGGGACTAAAGATAAAGTGAAAAGCGGGAAATGCTACATGGAGTTAGAAATAGCTTGTTGACGCAGCGTAAAATCGGCCAAAACCAAGGCTGCCATAGCTTCGACTATAGGAACTGCACGCGGAACTACACAGGCATCGTGGCGACCTTTACCCTCGATTGTGGTACTAATTCCTTGATTAGTAATGGTTTGCTGGTCTTGCATGAGCGTGGCCACTGGCTTAAAAGCTACGCGAAAGTAAATGGGCATGCCGTTGGAAATTCCGCCTTGAATTCCACCTGAATGATTAGTTTGGGTACTTCCGTCTGGTAAAAAAACGTCGTTGTGTGCACTTCCTTTTTGGGTGGAACCATAAAATCCGCTGCCAATTTCAAAGCCTTTCACAGCATTAATCGACAACATCGCTTTACCCAATTCGGCCTGTAATTTATCAAAAACAGGTTCGCCCAATCCGGCGGGAACACCTTGAATTACGCAGCTAATTACTCCACCAACGGTGTTGCCTTCGGCTTGTATAGATTTGATGTAGGCTTCCATTTTATCTGCCGTTTCGGGATGTGGGCAGCGCACAAGATTAGATTCAACAGATTCCAAATCATATAACTGATAATCGGGCTGCAGTGAGATTGGGCCTACAGCAGATACAAAAGCCTGAATGCGAATGGATGGCAAAAGTTGTTTGGCTATGGCCCCAGCCACTACTCTACTGGCTGTTTCTCGGGCTGAACTCCGGCCACCGCCACGGTGATCGCGAATTCCGTATTTTTTTTCGTAGGTGTAATCTGCATGACTAGGTCGGTATACCTGCGCCAAATGATCGTAATCGGCTGATTGTTTATTGGTGTTTGGAATCAAAAATGCAAGCGGTGTTCCGGTTGTTTTTCCTTCAAATAAGCCAGACAGAAATTGTACAGTATCAGCTTCGTTGCGTGGACTGCTAATTTCGGATTGTCCGGGACGTCTTCGGTTGAGCTCGGCTTGTATAGCCTGCATATCGAGTTTAATTCCAGGTGGAAGTCCATCGAGAATACCTCCGATTGCTTCGCCATGGGATTCGCCAAACGTGCTGAGTTTTAAAAGTGTACCAAAACTATTTCCTGCCATAATTTGTCTGTGTTGCAAACAAAAATACTATTTTCAACTTGATAAAATAGTATAGTGTTAAATCAAAAATTTGGGATTTAAAAAAAATGCTTTTCCGTATCTTCGTAGGAACATTATTTACACTAGAACTTATGAAAAAATTTATGTATTCATCCCTGTTAATTCTGGGATTATCTGCGGTTGCCACAGCCCAATCAAACCAAACTATCGGTTTGCGATTTGGAAGCAACAACGGATTAGGAACCGAAGTTTCCTACCAAAAACCATTAGGAGAGTCCAATCGTTTAGAAGCCAATTTGGGTTGGCGCTCCAGTGACCATGTCAACGCTATCAAAGTCAATGGCCTGTACCAATGGGTTTGGGACTTAGATGAGAGTATTAATTGGTATGCCGGCGTAGGTGGCGGTTTATTAAATTGGAGTTATGATTATGCAGGAGCCAAAGACAATGGCATCTTTGTTTATGGTGCTGGAGATATAGGCATCGAATATAACTTTGATTTTCCATTGACCATTTCGGCCGATTTTAGACCTGAATTTGGTGCCAAAAATGATTACTACAAAAGCTACAACTCAGATATAGCAATTGCGTTTCGTTACCGATTCTAAAAGGTAAGTTAAGTTGTTTATTAAAAATCCATCAGCGGTTTGTTGATGGATTTTTTATTTAAACCCAATGGGTTTCTTGGAATTGATTTTGAGCACAGTAAAGGGTGTATAGTAAATATCTTTTTCGGCCTTTAATGCAGTTTTGGGTGCGACTAATTTGGGAGAAACAAAAATACTGTCTTGCGTTTCAGTGAGCTGTTCAATTGTATATTGATAACCTACTGTTTCTTGTTCGCCAGCATTTAGAATTACAAAATTACTGCCCTTCAAATCGGCTTCGTTTATTTTTTTGTTCAGCTGCGGATCATTTTGCAGCATCTTGATTTCTTTGGCTTCGGTAAGCAATTCAAAAAACGAAATGCGTGCACCGCCATCGGCTTGTTGCGAAAGCAATTCATACAAGGGTTTTGTCCCTTTTTGGGAGCCGCTGCTGCACGAAATGAGCAAGCCCACACAACCAATCAGCAGGAATTTTCTCATCTTTTTTTAAGGTCAATAGCGCGTTGGTAAATCGCTTCGTATAATGGCAGAATGTGTTGGATATCAAATTTTTCGGCGGTTTTCAAGGCGTTAGTCTTAAATTCTTGCAAGCGAATCGGATCTTGTAAAATCTGTAGGGCATTGGCAGCCATTTCGGTTACATTACCCACGTCACTCAAATAACCCGAATAGCCCTCTAAATTCACTTCGGCTAATCCGCCAGAATTACTAGAAATAACAGGAACTCCGCAGGCCATTGCTTCTAAGGCAGCCAAACCAAAACTTTCGGTTTCTGAAGGCAATAAAAACAAATCCGAATGCTGTAAAATCTGATCGATTTCGTTGCTGTTTCCAAAGAAAATTACTTTGTCTGTAATGCCCAATTGTGCACACAACAACTCAGCTTTTTCTTTTTCTGGACCATCGCCCACCATCATCAATTTGGCGGGAATATGTTGTTGAACGGTATAAAAAATCTGAATCACATCTGGGATGCGTTTCACCGACCTAAAATTACTGATGTGTGTGATAATGAGTTCGTCTGTTTGAGCCATCGCCGAACGACAACTTATTTTTTGCGGTATTTTGGCGAGTTCTATAAAATTGGGAATTACTTCAATTTCCTTGGTCACCGCAAACAATTCCAAGGTGTTATCTTTTAGGCTTTGCGAAACCGAGGTTACAATGTCTGATTTATTGATGCTAAAGGTAACTGCTGGTTTATAGAACGGATGGTTTCCTACCAAGGTAATGTCGGTGCCGTGCAAGGTGGTCACCATCGGAATATGTATCCCTTCTTCTTTGAGCATTTGTTGCGCCATATAGCCTGCATAGGCATGTGGAATCGCATAATGTACATGTAGCACTTCTATTTTATAGAGTTTTACCATGTCAACCAATTTGCTTGACAAAGCCAACTCATAGGGCTGATATTGAAACAACGGATATTCGGGTACATTTACTTCGTGGTAGTGCACATTGGGGCTCAACAAGGCCAAGCGAACGGGCTGACTATAAGTAATGAAGTGAATATCGTGTCCTCTGCGTGCCAATTCCAAACCCAATTCGGTGGCAACTACGCCGCTTCCTCCAAAAGTTGGGTAACATACGATGGCTATTTTCATGAGATGGGATTAGTTTTGAATTGCGTCGTAAATAAGTTGTTGAATTTGCTCGCGAATATTTTCTTTAGATAACGTATTTACTGTGTTTTCTGGAAAGGTTCTATTGGATAGAAAAACGTAAATCAACTCTTTTTCTGGATCGGCCCACGTGATCGTTCCTGTAAATCCGGTATGTCCAAAGCTAGAAGGAGAAGTACAACCACAAGTAGGACCGGCAGTTCCTGGGATTTGCGGCTTGTCAAATCCTAGACCACGGCGATTTCCCTGATCAGAATAATAACAGCTATTAAATTCGTTGAAGGTTGAGGAACTAAAATAATCCTGGTGGCCGTAGTTCCCTTTTTGCAAATACAATTGCATCATTTTGGCCACATCCATCGCGTTAGAAAACAAGCCCGCATGTCCGCCTACTCCACCTTGCATAGCTGCAGTCATATCGTGCACATACCCTTGTATAATTTGTTGGCGAAAATAATTGTCTTGCTCGGTTGGTGCAATTCGATCTTCCGAAAATTTATTCAGCGGATTATAGGTAGTGTTTGTCATACCTAATGAACTAAAAAATCGATCCTGGGTGAGCACATCCAACGGTTGAGCAAATGTTTTTTGTAAATAATCTTGAAGAATGATAAACGTAAAATCGCTGTACTTGTATTCTTTTTTGGGCAATAATTTACTGCTGATAATGTAGTTCAAAATGGTAGGCGGATAATCCGATCGCAGGTACAAACTGTCGGCAACTTTCACTGCATAAAGGGCTGAAGCAGTTTTGGAATAATAGGCAGTGAGCGGCATTTTAGAACTGTCAACTGTGCTTTTATAAAAGGGTTCCCAAGCCTGCAATTGCGCATGATGCGACAGCAATTCTTTGAGGGTGATGTGGGCCTTGTTGCTGTCTTTAAATTCAGGAAGTAGGACACCTAATTCTGTTTCTTTGGTCAATTTTTGGCTTTCGTAGGCCTGCATAAACACGGGTAAAGTACCGACAATTTTGGTCAATGAAGCAATGTCGTATAAATCGGAATTGCTAATTTTTGGACTTGCGGGTTCGTAGGTTTGGCTGCCAAATGATTTTTGGTAAATCACCTTTCCTTTTCTTGCCACAAGAATTTGCGCACCCGGTGTCATCTTGCCCGCAATGGCTCGATTGATTACGTCTTCTATTTTATCCAATTTGGCTTTGTTCATCCCTACATTTTCGGGTGCCGTAAATCCCAGTCGATTGAGTTTAGTAGTTTTTAATCCAAAATTTACTGGAAATTCGGCATGCGCAGTTACCGGCAATTTACCCTTGGCTTCTATGGCACCAAAGAGTAACTCGGCCGAAACTTCTTGGGCAATATCGCTATTTTGATAGGACAAAACTAGCCCTTCAAGATCATCAAAGTTAGTAAAGGGCAATAAGGTATAGGGTTTGGCAAATACGTCTAGAATTACCCGATTATTTTTGGCTAATTGTTGCAAATTGGTCAATTCGATATCTGAAAAATCAGTCTTTTTCCAAGCCTTGTCTGATTTATGATAGCCTACAATCACCGTAGTAAACGGTTTGAGTAATACCTGGAGTGAGTCGATGTTTTCGTGCGCCACTTCGGTGATTTCGGTATATTTTTTTAAAGTTGAAATAAAGCTACTGTTGTTGTCATCACCCAATTTTACGTAGGCAATTTTTTCTTTTGCTAGGTTTTGTATAGGCAAAATGGCCTCGGTATTTTTAAGCACCGTAATTGCATTTTCATACAATTGATAATGCAGGGCGTCGTTTTTAGAACCATTAAGATCCTCATACAAATTAGTAAGCACAATTGGTTTTAGTTGGTTTACCCCCGTTTTGTATTTGTATTTCAAGATTTTTTTAACCGAATAGGCCAAGCGTTCTTCCGAGATAAATCCGTTTTGGTAGGCCATGCAAATTTTTTCTTTGGCAACAGGCACATCTTCGGCACACAGCAGGATGTCGTTTCCAGCCATAAAGGCTTCCAAATCAATTTCGCCCGGTGCCCTAAAATTCTTAGCCGCCTTCATATTAAGTGCGTCGGTAAAGATGAGCCCCTTGAATTGCAATTGGTTTTTTAAAACATCGGTAATAATATTGTGCGAAACCGACGAGGGTAAATTTTCTCGCCATTCTAAACTAGGAACATTTAAATGCCCAACCATTACTGAGGCTAAGCCAGCATTGATGAGTTTCTTGTAGGGATATAATTCAATATCATTGAGGCGCTGTCTCGAAAAAGTAATGGTAGGTAACGCAGAATGTGAATCGACTGACGTATCTCCATGACCAGGAAAATGTTTACCTGTAGCCAATAAGCCCAAACTTTGGTACCCCTTCATTTCGGCCAAAGCACTTTCAGTTACATTGTATTTGTCTTCTCCAAAGGATCTAAATCCGATAATGGGATTTTTAGGATTGGTATTGATATCGATTACCGGAGCAAAATTGAAATGTATGCCCATTCGTTTACTTTGTTCGGCCAATTGAACACCTACTTTTTCTAATAAGGTTTTGTCTTTGATGGCACCCAAGGTCATATTCCAGGGGTAACGGTAAGTAGAATCCAACCGCATACTTAAGCCCCATTCGGCATCATTAGCAATAAGTAATGGCACTTTGGACTGTGCTTGGTAACGGTTGGTTAATTTGGCTTGCCGCATTGGGCCGCCCTGAAAAAAAATAAGTCCTCCAATTTTTTGGTCTACAATGAGTTTGTCAATGGCTTTGGTGTGTGTACTGTCTTTGTTTGAATAGGCCGAAACCATAAACAATTGTCCCACGCGTTCATCAAAATTTATAACAGCGTACACACTGTCAACCCAACTTTTTTGTTTGTTGGAATCGTAGTATTCATGAAAATGTTCAATGTAGGGGTACTCAAACGAAACTTCATTTACCGGAGAAGTAAAGTTTTTTTTGGGCGATCCACATCCCCATACAAAAAGCAGAAATGCTGCCACTGCCAACAAACAAAAATGACTTTTTTTCATTATGATTTACTTAAAAGAATCGGCTGTGCCAGCTTTCTGAAGCAGGAACTTCCCAACATTCTTGGTATTCTTGGATGGTATTTACCAAGTTATTGAACACAATGGTATGCTCGGAAACTGCTTTTTCTTTGGCCATTTTTTTGAAATCCAACAAAGTTTTGTGCGCTAGATGTTCCCCTGTTTTGTAGGTTACATTCATTTTGTCGAGCAAATCAACTTGGTGTTTTTTCTCCAATTCTTGAATGAACTGCACCGACTTATCAATCGAACAACCTGTTGCCGCTTGCACGTCTTGGTTTACTGCAATAATAATAAAGCGCTGGTATTGAATTTGATAGGACGATTCCAAACCAGTACCATGTGATTCCCAATTGGAAAGAAACGCTTGTAAATCGGTTTCGATGGCGAGGACTTCTTCCTCAGAAAATTTTCGGTTGGATTGGTAAATCCAAATCTTTGATTCCTCGGGTAAATTTTCAAAGGGAATATACATACGTTTTGTTTTTATAAATCTTGCGCAGAAGCGATTAGCTCGGCCACATCCATTACCTGAACGTGGGCTTCTTGTTCTTTGTTTTTAATACCGTCAGTCATCATCGTATTGCAAAACGGACAACCCGTAGCAATAATTTGTGGAGCCAATTCTAATGCATCTTCGGTGCGTTCTATATTGATCTCTTTGTTTCCTGGTTCGGCGTCTTTAAACATTTGCGCTCCTCCTGCTCCACAGCACAAGCCATTGGCTTTTGAACGCTTCATCTCGACCAATTCGGCATCCAATTTTTCG